>CAZULW010000110.1:0-5735 GCA_964621455.1 uncultured bacterium | reverse complement strand
TTATTTAAAAGGGATTGTCCTTTTTGATCGACGTGGTCGAGAAAATTACGAAAAAGCTATAAGCCTGTATGAAAAAGCGGTTGAACTTGATCCCACCTTCGCCCTGGCCTATGCACGACTTGCATGGGCACACATCACATTGTATGCTCCGAGGTGGGGTGGTATTGATCGCACCGATGAACGTCTGGCAAAGGCAAAAAAGATCCTGGACATGGCACAGGCCCTCGATCCCGATCATCCTGAAGTCCAGCTAGCAACCGGCTATTATTACTTCGAAGGTTTTCAAGACTATAGCCAAGCTCAGGAGCTTTTCACTCTAGCCCTCCAGAAGCAGCCCAACAATAGTGACTTGTTATTGGCCATTGGTCATGTGAAACGTCGACTAGGTAAGTGGGGGGAAGCTGCTGATAACCATAGAAAAGCAGCTGAGTTGGACCCTTACAGCTTGCAGATCCTGATGGGTGCAAACCGAACTTATACTCTTATCCGTAACTGGGCCGAAGCCGAGCGTTATGCCGACCGCTACATAACAGTCGCACCAGATCAAACTACCGGTTATTCCCGCAAGGCCACCGTATATCTTCGGTCAAAAGGTGATGTTGAAAAAGCGCGGAGGGTGATGGCGGAAGCGCTGGAAAAAGTCGATCCAAGCCAATTGGCCGACATGCGTTCATACATTGAAATACTCGCCCGGGACTACCAGAAAGCGCTGGCCATCTTGGAGGCCGATACGGCGGACTACTTTTTATGGAAAGCAGACATCTACCGGTATATGGGGCGGCCGGGGCAAGCAGCGGCCTATTACGACTCGATAAGAGTAACCTACGAAGAGCTTGTCAGCAAGGATCCGGGTGATTACTCAGCCCACGGGTATCTCGGTATCGCCTATGCCGGTCTGGGCCGCCGGGAGGAGGCCATCAGGGAGGGCAAACTGGCCGTTGAAATCATGCCGCTCTCCAGGGATGCCTTCGCGGGGGTACGTTATGGGATATTGGACCTGGCAATAATTTACACCATGCTGGGTGAGCAAGACGCTGCTATAGACCAGCTGGAAGTCCTGTTATCCGTTCCCAGCCGAATATCCGTGCCGCTTCTCAGGCTTGATCCCCGGTGGGACCCCCTGAGGGAGCAGCCGCGGTTGCGGGCGCTGCTGGAGAAGTACGGGGAGCGGTGAGAGCTTCAGCTCCACGCCCTTGCCTCAACCATCGGTAGCCACCACGCAACCCGTAACCCGTAACTCGTAACTGATGGCTCACTCCTCAGAGCCCCCCGTCTCCCTCTGGATGGTGGCCTCCACCGCCTCCCTGAGCCGGTAGGTGACGGCATAGTCCGAATCGTGGTAGCCGTCCCAGGTGCAGGGACAGACACCGATCCCGGTACTGCAGATGAACGCCTCGTCCATCCGGTTTACCTCGCGGGCCCGGATGGGTGACATATCCACTTCCAGCCCCAGGCCGCCGGTCTGCTCGAGAACCAGGTCCCGGGTAACCCCCGGCAGGATGCCCAGGGATACGTCCGGAGTGCGCAGGGTGGTGCCCTGGACGAAAAAGATGTTGCGGATGGCGCACTCGGTGACCAGCCCGTCCCGGTTCATGAACACCGGCTCGTACGCTCCCCGGGCCACTGCGTCTCCGATGGCCAGCATATTCCCCAGGTAGGTCATGGACTTGATGGAGGGGACCACGCGGGCAATGGGGTAGTGCTCTTCCTTGACGAAGATGACATTTACCGGCAGAGCGAGCTCAGCGTCGGCGAACCGGAAACCGATGTAAAGGTTGGAGGGCCCCGGGTGCTCCCAGGGCGCGCTCTCCAGGGTTCCCCGGGTGCACATCAGACGCAGGAGGGTATCCTGCAGGTTGTTCAGCCGTACCGCCTCTTCCATGAGAGTCACCACCTGGTTGTCCGGTACGGGGAAATCGATCTTGAGGACCTTCATCCCCTCCCGCATCCGGGCCAGGTGCTTGTGGGGGCGGAAGATGCTGCCGTTGGCTACCCGCAGCGTCTCGAACAGCCCGTCGCCATACCAGAAGCCGCTGTCCATGAAGGGGACGGTGGCCTCGCTCTGACGGACCCATTCCCCATTGGCATATACGATAGGATCCCTGATCTCGTGTGAACGCTGTTGTGACATTTCCTACAACCTACCAGTCAAGGCGGGTAAAGTTAATGGAATCACGGCTGATGATGGCGTAGGAAAAGACCCCGCTGCTGATGAGCTCGCCGGGGAAGCCCTTCGAGGCTGCAGACTCCAGCGGGGCCGTGGTGCGGCGCCCCTCCATGCGGCGGACAATCGCTGAGGCGGAGGGCGGAGACCATTTGAGATAGGTGCCTGCAAGGCTGTACAGGCCGAGGATAATGTCTTCATCCCAGTCGGGATTGAATCGGAGCTGCCCGCCTGCCAGCCCGAGGTGTCGGCTGCGGGTCAGGCCCTGTGAATGACAGGTCCCCAGGCGCTCCAGCCGCGGGTAAAGCTGGTCCCGCATACGCTGCTCGAAGCGTTCCGTGTCCACCTGGTTAAATAGCCAGCGCCAGTCGTAGCCGGAGAGGCGGTGCTGCCAGCTGCGGCAGTTGTCGCCATAATGCTGGTAGTTGATCCAGCCGGAATCGGCGTGGAGCACCAGCAGCCGGGCCATCAGGTCCCGCCGCAGGGCAACCTCGTGCAGCCACAGGAGGAAGACGATGGTGGAAAAAGGATACTTGCTTTTGAAGTCATCGGAGCCGATGCCTGCCAGGAGGTTGGGATTGCACACGTAGCCTAGCGCGGGGGATGTAGCTCCGGTAAGGGTCAGGATGTGGTGCCCCAGCGCCGGGCAGCCCGGCCGGCAGATGTCCAGGTCGACCCAGACCAGTCGCTCCCGTTGCTTATCGGTCATGGCTGAGAGCCAGAGAGTGGCGCTGTCGTAGTAACCGGTTACCTGCCAGCCCAGGTGGTGATGCAGGAAAGCCGCCGAGAGGAGACCGTCTGCGTCGGTGGAGATCACCATCGGCCGGTCCCGCTCCCTCAGCCAGGGGAAGCGCTGGAAAATCTCCTTCCTGCTCAATGGGGAGATTGTTGCCATCGAGTCACCAGGAGACGGTGGGGTTGTTGATCCCTGGTCGGTCACCTTTGCACAATACAAGGATTCGGTCCACGGCGGTCGCCCGCCCCCGGGTCTCGTTCCAGATCTTGGTGACCTTAGCGCTGTCGGCGATGGCGTCGGGTACGATGTCCAGCAGACGCAGGCCGGTTTTGGGGGCCACCGCTTCCCACACCGCCGCCGCCAGGTTCAGGGGTGGTTCTCCATCCTGTCCGGCGGCTTGTCCCCGACAAACCGTCTGGCCCACGTCACCAATGACCAGGACGGCTATACCGCCGGGCCGCAGGAGGCACTCCAGCTGCCGGATGGTCTCCCCCATGAACTCCAGGTAGGCCGGCAGGGCGTGGCCGTCGTCCAACCTCCGGTCAACCTCCTCTACCGGCACGTCCAGGAACCACAGCCGGATCCAGTTGTACAGCCCGTACTTGACCACCTTCAGGTAAGGGGGTGACGAAACCACCAGCTGGATGGACCCGGTCGGGATCACCTCGTGCAGGCGGCGCACATCGCGCTGGTAGGCTTCGCCCCTGACCGGCGGGCGGCCCTGGCGGTAAAGCCGCTCGATGCGGCGGCGCGTGTTGGTGAAGACGTCCAGGGGCAGGTATTGCAGCCCCTTTTCGCGCACGTACCTGCCGATGTATCCCGGGCTCATGCTGAAGGTATTAGGCATGTCGATGCTGAGGTAGATGGAATCGGTCCCGCTGCGGCGATACTTGCCGTGGAGGATGCCCAGGATGGTGGCCCGGATGAATACATCCTCCCGGCTGCCGGTCAGGGCGGTCTTGAGAAAGGTGAGCTGTCTCAGGGTGTAGGAGTGAAACACGACGGCGATGGGATCGGTCCGGTCGGGAACCGCCGCTGATTCTTCCTGGCAGCCCCGTTCCAGTTCCGTGAGACGGGCCAGAACCTCCCGCTTTTTGGGTGGGTCCACCTTGGCCAGGGAGAGGATGTAGGCCAGGGGGTTCAGGTCGCTGGCGATGCCCACCCGCCCTTCAACGCAGGCCTGGGTGGGGGTGGTGCCCCGCCCGCTGAAGGGGTCCAGCACCCGGTCGCCGCGGCGGGTGAAGCGCTGGATGAAGTAGTGGGGTATGCGCGGCGGGAACATGGCCATGTAGCTGCACATGGGGTGGAAGGGATGCCCCCAGCTCTTGGAAATCTTTTTCCACTCAGGCTGGATGGGGGGATGAAGCCTGTCAGCGGGAGCCTGCATGGCGGAGGAAATGTAACGCTGCGGGCGGGCGCGGTTGTAGTTGAAAAGCGTTGGCTGAAGGATATAAAAAAAGCAGGGGCGCCAGGTGGCGCCCCTGTAGTCAATCAGGCCCTAAAGTTGACCCCTACCGGAAGGTCAGCCCGATGCCGGCGTTGACGGCCGAGTACTTACCGATATTGTAATCGACATTGATGCTGAGTATCAACAGCTTTATACGCACGCCCACCGTGGTACGGGTTTTATTTTCTCCCTCGAAGCTGAAGTCAAGGAGGGTTTCACCGCTTTCGTCTTTAAGAAGTACCGACATATCGGATGACTCAAGCCCGATGCCGCCATACAGGGTAATGACTGGCACACTGAAACTGGCCTGCAGGGAAATGATGCTATTGTTGGCCTTGACTATATCAGCCAGGTTGACGTTGGTCCTGTAAAACCCGGCCGATATGGCAATGGGGAACAGGGGAATGGGAATGAACTGGCTGAGGCTGATCTTGCCACCGAATCCGCCAAATTTAATGGGATCGCCCTCGGGGGTTTCCACCGAGAAACCGCGCAGCATGATCTCGGTATTAAACGGCAGTCCCAAAGCAACCTGGGGCATAATCGTTGGCCAGGCAGCGATGTCGATACCACTTGGCCCGGGCAGCGGCTGCAGAGTGCTCACCAGACTGGTGATGTTGCTTCCCACCGCCGATTCCACCTCGGACGCGGAAAGGCCGGTAGCCGAGGCAACTTTATCTACAATGGCGGTGTGGGCACCGGCCGTGTTCACGTCAATCTGAGACGGATCGCTGGAACCGAAGAAGGTCGGGACCTTCTGGCCGGTTTGGTAGATATCGCTGAGGGCCATCTCGATGGCTAAGGTGCCGGTGCCACCCAGGGGATTGGGTACGGTCAGCGGCAGGAGCCTGTCCGAGAGAAAGAATTCGTACTCCAGGTCTGTATCCGGGATGGTGGTGATGCTGGCGTTGATGGTTACGTCGAAACCAAGGATTTTGTGGGGCTCAGCCCGGTGGAAAATACCGGAGTTCAAGCCGGTGCCAAAGGCCGTGGCCAGGGGGCCCAGGTAGCCGTCGGCGTTTTTTTCCACCATATCTCGCAATGTTTCCTCCAGCCCCTCCTGCCCCCAGGCGGGGGTAAACAGGGACACAGCCAGGATCGGTATTATGAGCCAGGTGATGTAGTTTTTCATGATGTCAAGCTCCTTCTCGTTCACGAGATTGCAGTGATGTCAAATGTTCACCGCCTACGCCGGCGGCAACCTGTCCCCCCTAATGTCGCTTCCTAAAATCGCTCCATTATTGGTAATGCAATTGTATAAACTAAATGAGCCAAAAACAAGTCCTAATCCTCATGCTCAATGTGATCGGGGACACATTTTTACCCCTTTACCTCACCAGGATCAGCCGCTCCATGCGCTCCCACCGCTGGCCCGACCCGGCATCTCT
>CAZULW010000109.1:0-5929 GCA_964621455.1 uncultured bacterium | reverse complement strand
AACGTACTCTTCGATCTGCTCGACAATACCGCCTCCACCGCAGGAGACGACCACAAGGAGCACAAGGTATAGGTCTGATGCGCGAATGGTATGCGCTGCCATTTTATGCCCCCTTCTCATTTAGAAGTTTATTGATGTCATTTATGATGACCTCTTTAGGGTCAACCAGTCCGATGTATCTAAATCGGATTTTTTCATTCCTGTCGATCAGAGCCACCATATAGCTATGATAAACAAGGTCAACACTTTTCTTGGCCTCTACGAAGACCTTGTACTGCTCCCACACCTCCTTGAGCTCCTCCTCGCTTCCAGTGAGAAAATGCCATCTTCCTTGGAAGCCTACGGTATAGGCTTTCACTCTCTCCGCGGTATCTTTCTCTGGGTCGGTTGTAATTAAAACTAGTACCAGGTCTTCGTTAATAATATCCTCGAATGCTCGTTGAATAGTTTTAAAATGTTGAGTCAACAATCCACAGACATCGGGACAGGTAGTGTAGATGAAACCCACCAATACCAGTTTCCCGTGAAAGTCACTGAGTCGGGTAGTCGATTTGTCCATGTCAGTGAGACTGAAATTGAAGGCCTCCTTCGGCTCAAAGAGCTCGATTCTACGGACGATCCGTTTCCCGGCTACTTCAGGATGTTTCAGAGCTGGGTGTTCAAAGGATGCAAGTTCCGCTTCGGTTTTACGAGACTGGCGGATACCTATGAATAACACGATGAATATGACGATACAGATGCAGATTAGGATATTAAGATGCTTCTTCAACTTCATCCTCCTATCTGACAACCAGATCACCCCTCATTTGCATGTGGTAATCACTGCACCAGACGGCACAGTAGAAGGGGAACGATCCCGTCACATTGGCGACAAATGAAACGTGTTCAATCTCCCCCGCCTTGATTTCTCCGACAATGACATCAAAGGCGGGTAGGTAAAAGCCATGTGAGACCAAGTCCACGTTCCGGATTCTAAGATCGACTCTTTGGCCTTTCCTGACCTCAATAGTCCTTGGCGTCCAATTGCCTTTTTCAGGAGTGCGGGCGAGGAGCTCGATCGTATCCGGTGCTTCCTGGGCCTCCTTGTAAGCAAAAACCGCCCAGATGGTCCCAATTGAACTCAGTATCACCAAAATGACAGCCAGTATTTCTTGTTTGCGCACGATGATCTACCCGGCGAATAGGTGCAGGAAGAAGATATTGATGCCCACTAAATAAATCAGCATAGGAACCCAACCTCTCTTCGCCATACTCATTGAAGCGAAGGTTTTCCTGGCAAACTTGAAACCATAGTCCAGTGCAAATAGCAGTCCTGCGAGAATAGTTGCTATTTGAACATAGGGCATGGCACCGGTGAAGACCGGTTTCCAGGGTGAATGCGCCGTGCCGAACAAATCCCATCCCCAGGCAAATGGGTCCGAGAGAATATGCAGCAGATAGCTGCCATTGGGCAGAATGATGCCAATGCTGTAAGCAGCCCAGACGGCTAGTCCAATGGGGATGAGGCAATAGGAGAAGTTGACGAACACTTCCTTAAGTTTGACTTCCCGGTCCCGACTTAACCACTTCGAAAGAAAAGCGAAAAGCAGGAAGGAGGCAGGGATAATAAGAAAATCGATCAGAGTGGCCTCGGCGATGTATCCGATATAACCGCGAAGGGTCGTGGCGCGTATCATCTCCTTAAACTGACCGGATGGCCCCTGGAAGGCTCTGAAAAATACTATGAATATTCCGACCATCGTCAGGGCTTTGAAGGCTTCGTCCAGACCGCGTCTGTTAAACTTATCATCCGTGCGTTTGCGTTCAACCAGCAGGTCTGCGCCCAAGGGCCTGACATTGAAAGCCATGTTATCGTAAGGGCAAGATTTGAAACATTCCAGGCACAGACCGCAATAGGTGTTGCGATTCATGTCATAGGGCTGTTCCATCCAGGGGCATCCATAGCCCTCCTCATTGCCCACGACACAGGTTTTTGGCGAGTGGGCATCACAGATTTTGAGGTCCTTTACCCGGACCTCGCAGAGAGCAAAATTGGAATATAGACCCTGGAAACCACTGACCGGACACATAAACAGGCAGAATGTGCGTTTTTCGTATATGACGGCAACGATAGTGGCTGATCCGATGATCAGGGCTAGAAACAAAAAGGTGGCGTAGGGACGGACTGTAAAGAAACCGGAGAACCATGTGGATACGAAAAACAGGATTACCAGGGGCCAGAGATTGCGGATTTCATTCGGCCATCGTTTATTCAGCCCCCAGGACTTTTGCCTGATTACCTGGATGAGTCGAAACCTCTGGAGCCAATCGCCAAGCATCGGGAAAGGGCAGACCATGCACCAGAACCGTCCAAAAAACGGAACCATGATAAGCATCAACAGAACCCACCACAAAATCCAGACGATCATGATGCCAAAATTGTAATTACCAGATGAATACCCTCCTACAAATCCAGCGATGAGGATGATGGTAAAAACGAAAAAATTGATGAGAATGGGTATGAATGGGAACCAACGGCTTTTGAACAACGCCCGAACCAGTTTGAATTTGGTCAGTTCAAATCGCCAGCTGAGGGGGAACAATCCAAACAGCTTCTCGCCAGAAGTTGGGTTGCCACCCCGATATTTAAAAGAGAATCCGAGGGAGCCAATCCCGAAGAGCGCAGCGAAGACCACGGCCATATAATATCTTCGGTTCGGCAAGACCTTGAACGTGCCCACCATGTATGGATGAAATTCACCACACGTTCTGGAGCAACGGAATGTGAACTTACCGGCTTTATCGGCTTTGAACACGACCAATTTCGGCTCGCCAGGGTGAACAGAGAACTCAACATCGTAGCCATCTAAGAAGAATCCGTGCGGGACATCATCGCTGATAAGCGTGAGCAGAACTCGATCACCTTTATTCACGCTGATGACTTCAGGGGTATAGGAATATTTCTTGGCATGCAGTTCGATACGCCTGACCTGACTTCTGGAAGATGGTGATCCTTCACACGATAGCAAAAAGAAACACGCAATGGCTAAGACCATTATTGCATATGATCTTTTCATTCCTGCTCCCAGTTGAGTATGCGCAAGATGGCGATGGATTTCCTTGAGAAGAGTTCCATCCGGGATCCATTCCAAAGTGCAAATGCCGTCGTCATCGTGCTGCCGGGACGAAACTCAAGTTCGCCGTCCTGATTGCTCTCGAGGTTCCTTTTGAAAACGACTTCCCACTTGCCCTCCCTATATTCACCTTTAGCATCCACATTCTGTTTCTCCAGGGGCGTCTGAGTACCAGGTCCATGCGCAATGAGCTCACGAACGGGTACGATGGATATATCACCGTCTTTGTAACGACGCGTATTTTTATCTGCTAGCCATTGCCAGATATTGGCGGTGCTCCCATAGCCCATCATCTGAGCGGTCGCGGGGGCATTGCCTTCTGCAAATAATATGGCACAGGCATCAGGGTCGACCGGTGCACCCAAGTCTTCCGTATCATCCTCGAATTCCAGCAGGAAGGCAACCTCATGGTCATTGTATGCTAGCCGAACCCATAATTCTCGTTCCACATTTCCGTACGGCGATCTGGCGGCTTGCGGGTAGAGTTTAATTTTCTCAGGTTCTATCTCACCCCAGAACGAAGCGTCGACATCCAGTCCTAACTCGTGATCAACACGTATGACGGTGAGGTCCTTCATGGCTTCAACTTTGCCGGGACTTGTATTAATCGTAACATAGAGGTGGAGGAAGTAACCGACACTGAGAATGGCGACGATGACGGTGGTGCCAATAATCGCGCTATGATATCGTTTCACAATGGAGTCCCAGTCTATGCATTCGTGGGTGTTACATTGCCCATAACCGTTTTGATATAATTCAGTTTGATTCCGATCTCTTCTCCCAATTCCGCTACATTCTTGCTCTTCAGTATCTCCAGAATGATTTGCTTGGCGGTGCTCCATTGCTGGTGAAGGGGACAAGGATTGTTATCATTGCAACCAGAGAAGCCAATAATACACTGATCCAGAGACGCCAGGTGAAACCGCAGGGTATCGCCCTCATTCACGCGGATCACGGACGGCTCGTAGGCATACTGCCTGGCCTTGATCGTGATCTCTCTGAGAACAGGATCAGTGGCAGCGGACCCGCCCAGCTAGGTTCCGACGTAGCTGCCTAGGACAACTGCGGCGGCGATTATGATGAAGTTCTGCAGTCTTACCAATTTCATATTCAAGGTTCCCGTGGGTTCCCTGGAAGCAAGTGGCGAGCCATTTACCACCGGGGAGCCTTCGTCTTCCCAAGGAATATATCCGCTTGGGCGGGATATGCTCGATTATCGTCGCGAAAGTGCGAAGTCCGCCTGGATTTCACCCTCAGCTGGGACAACGACCGTCTGAGTCTTGCTCTTCAGGCGGTCATGCCAGGCAACAAGCTCGTAGGTCCCGGCGGGGACGCCCTCGATAGGGTAGGTCCCGTCTTCGCCCACTTCCACGTAAAAGGGATTCTGCAGGACCAGGACCCAGGCTTCCATCTCGGGGTGCACGTTGCAAAGCATCACCGAGATGCAGCCTTCTTCATTGAAGGTGTAGGTTCGGGATTCTCCCTTCGGCCAGGTGCCCAGGTTGATCTTTTCTGCACAGGCGTCTGGTGTAAAGATGTTATGAAGGACATCGTCACTGTTCTTGAACTTGACCGTACTCCCGACAGTTATCGGCAGGATATGAGGGTGGAAGACAAGGTTCTTCTGATCCATGACGGCTGGTTCTTCAGGAGGCGGAAACTCCTGTTCAACTTTCTGGATATACACTACTCCGCCACCCTTGCCACGGGCGCCTTTCGTCGTCACGTGAACGATGATGTCGCCAGCCTGGACGACGCTGGTAAGCAACGTCAATGCGGCCAGGTAAATGCCTGAATGTATGAATTTCATTGCGGGCCTCAACTTTCGATTATATGCCAATGTTGAACTGAAGGGTGAACCGGCCGTCATCCTTGCGGGCCTCATCCAGCGGCAGCCGGTACTCCAGGGACAATTTTACATTTGCCCTGAGCATGATAATAACCGAAGGAATAAGGTTCAATTGTGGATCGGCAACAGTGTCATCGACGTCCTTGGTCGTAGACTCAAAACGGGCATAGCCAATGAGCCAGGGGTGGACCACATAATGCCCTTCAGCAAAATAGGCCAGGGAATTACGGACGCTTCCATTATAATCGGATTTCATCATCATGGCACCAGCCGTGATGACCAGCCGGTTAAACCACCAGTCGATGTCGCCGCCCATAACAGTGAATACGTCGTCCACGTCCAGAGTATCGGTGGCATTGCCACGGCAAAAGAAGCCTCCTACGCGTATGTTATTATCGATATAAAAGGCTGAGACGTCGCTGGCTTCTTGGCCCTCAGTACCACCCGTTTCGCCCAGGCCGCCCAATTTGTAAGTGACACGGCCATAGAAATCCTTCGCTGTGTTCACATCGTAATTATCTGCATCATTTTGACCGTTACCCATGCCAACGGCGTAGGTGAAACCGCCACTACCTGATCCACCATTTCCAGCGCCCCAGACTTCCAGGCCCCCGCCAGCTCCGTTGCGCATCCGCCAAGTGCCCGACTGGTTTTTCAACTCCACTAGGTTGTAGTGTTCCCGGGTGAGACGGCAGTGCTCGGGAGTGGCATTAAGGCCCACCGATCCAAGTTTGACGTGCAGCAGGGGATTGAAGTCATACTGGGCGGCGAATTCATAGGCTAACTCAGATTCATGCTCTAATTCAACTTCGCCAAAATAGGAGATAGTTTCACCAATCGTGCCGCCATACAGCAGCTCGAATTCGTGAGGAATCTCAAAGGACAGTTTGTCATCACTGTTATAGTGGATACGTCCGAACGCATGAACTGAAAACGGAGCCCCACCTGCAATGTCAGCCGGCCAGAT
>CAZULW010000108.1:0-5935 GCA_964621455.1 uncultured bacterium | reverse complement strand
CGATAAACGACATCCATTCCTGAACCTTCTCCGCCAGCGGGTCGTCATCTTCGACATGATATGATGAAAGTCAGGGAAATGATAAGGATATTAGAACAATCTGGCTGGTATCTCGTCAGAACGAAAGGGAGCCACAGGCAGTTCAAACATCCAAACAAATCCGGCACCGTTACCATTGCCGGAAAGCCCAGTTTGGATTTGCCTCCGGGTACGCTCAGCAGTATATTGAAGCAAGCAGGGCTTAAGAAATAGGGATTTGAACAAATGCAATACGTAGTGGTCATCGAGAAAGCTGAAAGTAATTACGGCGCCTATGTGCCCGACCTGCCCGGCTGTGTAGCCGTGGCCGAAACGCAGGAGGAAGTTGTCCAGCTCATTCGGGAGGCCATCGAGCTGCACCTTGATTCCCTGCGCGAAGAGGGATCACCGATTCCGGAGCCGACGACCACCAGCGACCTGGTGGAGGTCTGAAAGGCGCTTCGTATTTAAGAATCTCGCTTCTCCCCTTCCGCTCCCATCAGCCCCATTCCCTGCCTAAATTCAGCCCCGGCAAATACGTACGTGTTAAACAAGCGAGGTACACTTTCAGCGATAAACGACATCCATTCCTGAACCTTCTCCGCCAGCGGGTCGTCATCTTCGACGGGGCGATGGGGACCAACCTGCAGCAGCGGGACCTCACCCCGGACGACTTCCAAGGCCGGGAGGGGTGCAACGAGATCCTGGTGCGCTCCCGGCCGGACGTCATCCGCGAACTGCACGCTTCCTTCCTGGAAGTGGGCTGCGACGTGGTGGAGACCGACACTTTCGGCGGGACGGCGGTGGTGCTGGCCGAGTACGACCTGGCCGACGAGGACTACGCCCTGAACCAGGAGGCAGCCGCTCTAGCAAAGGAAGTAGCCGCCGACTATTCCACTCCGGAGCATCCCCGCTTCGTGGCCGGCTCGATGGGGCCCGGCACCAGGCTGCCCTCGCTGGGACACATCTCTTTCCAGGACCTGCACGCCGCCTACCGCCGCCAGGCCGCCGGGCTGATCGACGGCGGGGCCGACCTGCTCATCGTAGAGACCTGCCAGGACCTGCTGCAGACCAAAGCGGCCCTCATCGCCATCTTCGACGAGTTCGAGACCAGGAAATTACGCCTGCCCGTCATCGCCCAGGTGACCATGGAGACCACCGGTACCATGCTGCTGGGCTCGGACATGCTCACCGCCATCGTCACCCTGGCCCCCTTCCCGGTCGACGTGCTGGGTCTGAACTGCGCCACGGGGCCCAGGGACATGGGGGCCCACGCGCGCACCTTGTCCTCCAGCTGGGACCGGGCCATCTCCGTCATCCCGAACGCCGGTATGCCCCGGATTAGCGACGGCCGGACGGTCTACGACCTGACCCCTGAGGAGTTGGCCAACCACTTGTACCATTTCGCGGCGGATCTGGGAGTCAATGTCGTGGGTGGCTGCTGCGGCACCACGCCGGAGCACCTGAAGGCGGTAGTGAACAAGGTGGGTGGCTTGGAACCCCGGCGGCGTACCCCGCGACTGGAGCCGTCCGCCTCGTCGCTTTATGCCACCGCCGCCTTCGACACCGATCCCAAGCCCCTCATCATCGGTGAGCGCACCAACGCCAACGGCTCCCGGCGGTTCCGGGAATACCTGCTGGCTGGCGATCTGGATGGCATGCTCTCGGTGGCCAGGGACCAGGTGCAGGAACAGGCCCACCTGCTGGACGTGTCCACCGCCTACGTGGGCCGGGATGAGGTAAAGGACCTGGGCCGGTTCGCATTCCTGTTGAATACCGGCTGCACCATCCCCATTATGATCGATTCCACCGAGCCGCTGGCCATCGAAGCCGCCCTCCAGAGTCTCGCGGGTAAGTGCATCATCAATTCCATCAACCTGGAGGACGGCGAGGAGCGGGCCGCTCAGATCCTGGGTCTGTGCCGCCGGTACGGCGCGGGGGTGGTAGCCCTCACCATTGACGAAGAGGGCATGGCCAGGACTGCTGGCAGGAAGGTGGCCATAGCTCACCGGCTATACGATCTGGCGGTAAATCGGCATGGCCTGCCGCCGGAGGACATTTTCTTCGACGCCCTCACCTTTACCCTCGGCAGCGGCGACGAGGAGCTGCGCCGGGCCGCTGTGGAGACCCTGGAGGCCCTCCGGCGCATCAAGGCCGAGCTGCCGGGGGTCCACACCCTGCTGGGGGTATCTAATATTTCCTTCGGCCTCAGGCCCCTGATCCGCCACCGGCTGAACTCGGTCTTCCTGCACCACGCCATTGAGGCGGGCCTGGACGCCGCCATCGTTCACGCCGGAAAGATCCGGCCCCTGTATCAGATACCCGGCCAGGAGCGGCACCTGCTGGAGGATCTGGTATTCGACCGGCGCAAAGAGGGCTACGATCCCCTCACCGCTGTCCTGGAGTACTACCAGACCCACAAGACCGAGAAGGCCGACCCCTCCGACCTGGCCAAGCTGCCGGTTGAGGAGCGGCTGAAGAAGCGCATCGTGGATGCCAATCGCATCGACCTGGAGGAGGATCTGGACGAGGCCCTGACCACCACCACCGCCCTGGATATCATCAATACCATTCTCCTGGAAGGCATGCAGACGGTGGGGGAGCTGTTTGCCTCCGGGGAGATGCAGCTGCCCTTCGTGCTGCAGTCGGCGGAGACCATGAGGGCCGCCGTGACCTACCTGGAGCCTTATATGGAGAAGGTGTCACCTGCGGGCAGGGGGAAGCTCGTAATTGCCACCGTGAAGGGGGATGTTCATGACATTGGCAAGAACCTGGTGGACATCATCCTCACTAACAACGGCTACCGGGTCACAAACCTGGGCATCAAGCAGCCTATAGAAGCCATTATTGAGAGTTATGAGCGGGAACGGGCCGACGCTATCGGCATGAGCGGCCTGCTGGTGAAGTCCACCGTTGTCATGAAGGAGAACCTGGAGGTGCTGAACGAGCGCGGGCTGTCCCCTCCGGTCCTGCTGGGCGGGGCCGCTCTCAACCGGCGCTATGTGGAGAAGGACCTGCGGCAAACCTACCGGGGGCAGGTACACTATGCCCGGGACGCCTTCGAAGGGCTGCGCCTGATGAACCAGATTCTATCAGTCGAAGTCCCGGCCCAGGCCAATAGGCAATCCGGGAGAACTACTACACGGCAGAGGCCCCGCATCACCCGCCGGCGTAAAGAAATCAAGCCGGTTGAGCCGCCCGTGCCGCCTTTCTGGGGCAGCCGGGTGGTCACGGACATCCCCCTGTCGATGGTGGTGCCATATATCAACCGGGTGGCCCTCTTCCGCGGGCAGTGGGGGGTAAAGAAGCGGGGTAAAACCGGCGATGAGTACAACCGTCTGGTCCGGGAAGTCCTGGAACCTACCCTGCAGCGGCTGGTGCGTCGAGCGGAGCAGGAACAGCTGCTCCAGCCGGCGGTGGTGTATGGCTACTTCCCGTGCAATTCGGAAGGGGATGCCGTACACGTTTACGTCAGCCCCGAGGAGACCACTCCCTTGTTGACCATTGATTTTCCCCGGCAGGCCGAGGAGAAGGGCCGGAGCATCGCGGACTTTTTCTGGCCGGTGGACAGCGGCAGGAAAGACGTGCTGGCTGTTCACCTGGTGACGGTGGGCGCCCGGGCCACCGAAGAAACCCGGCGACTCTTCAAAGCGGACGAATACAGCGAGTACCTCTACTTCCATGGGCTTGCCGTGGAAGCCGCCGAGGCCCTGGCCGAATACTGGCATGGAGAAATCCGCCGTGAGCTGGGCATCGACGGCGATGACGGGCCTGATATCCCCTCCCTGTTTCGCCAGCGGTACCGAGGCAGCCGTTATTCTTTCGGCTATCCCGCCTGCCCCCGGCTTGAAGACCAGGCCCACGTGTTCACCCTCCTGAAGCCCGAGCGCATCGGCGTGAGTCTCACCGAAGGGTGGCAGTTGGTACCGGAACAGTCCACTTCCGCCATCATTGTACACCACCCGGCGGCGAAATATTTTTCCATCTGAAACAAGCGAACGACCGGGCTTGAAGGCCAGGCCAGGAAACTTGCTCCTACAGACTCCATCTCTGGCTTCCAATTGAATGGACGTACCAGAGTTTTTAAGCCGTCAATCCATGATTGCTTTTTATATAAATATCCAATATAATTGGGTACCGAATATCCTAAATTCCTGGTGCCTTAAGTATGATAAACTATCAAGTCATCACATCCCGAGGTAAGCCCCGCTTTGCAGTGGTGGACTACCAAACCTTCATGAAGATCCTCGAACAGGTTGAGGGTCAGAGGAAGGAGCGGTCCACCGTAAAGCGAACCCGCCGGCGGAAGGAGCCTACTGCCAGCGAGCTCACCCAGCTCATGCGCAACAGTCCCATTAAGGGCTGGCGGCTGTTCCGCAACATGACGCAGTCTGAGCTGGCGGAGAAGACGGGGCTCAAACAGACCCACGTGAGTCTCATGGAGGCAAACAAGATCAAGCCGCGGGAGAACACCCTCAATAAGTTGGCCGAGGCCCTTAATTGCGACGTCGACGACCTGATCGTTCGACGCCCGTAACGCCCGGCTGGCTGAAAGTGGCTGCTACTTCACCTGTTGCGCTACCTCGTTTTCGATATTGAGACGGTTCCCCTGAGCGGGTTGCCGGAGCCCCTGGAGCTAGAAGTCGCCCGGCGCACGAAACGGGAGGTGGAAAAGGGGGATCTAGCGCCACCGGAAGCGGAGACACTGGTGCGCTCGGTTTCGCCGTTTTTCGGGCGCGTGCTGACCATCGGGATGCGCCTCTATAACGACGCAACGGGTGAGACCAAGGACAAGGTTGTCTCGGAAGCGGAGGAGGAGGGCACCCTTCAGTCATTCTTCGAGACCATCAACCACACTGCCTCCCAGGACCTACGTTACGTGCATTACAACGGCCTGGGCTTTGACGTGCCGTTTCTCATCATCCGGGCCGCCGTGCATGGCATCCCCATCCAGAATCCCCGTTTCCTCAACCAGCGGCGATTCAGCTACGACCCCCACGTCGACATCATGCAGTTTCTCTCCCGCTGGGGCCGGGAAGGGGTGAGCCTGGACCTGGCCTGCCGCAGCTTCGGCGTCCCTTCACCGAAAGAGGGGGAGGTCAAGGGCGAGACGGTAGCCGCCGCCTTTGAGCGAGGGGACCTGGAGGCGGTTCGGGAATACGTCATGCGGGACGTGGAGGCGACCTACCAGCTGTTCTTGAAAATAAAAGGGTATCTGTGAATTAAACAGGCTAATCCAGCGGCGCAAGAACCACTCCGTCCCATAGATTAATAAACTGCCACTTCAAAATAAACTCTAATAAAAACAACGATATCGCCAGTAGCTGATTGCGTTTAATACACAAAAATGCAACAAATGCACTAGCTGATAGCGTTAATGCAGAAATACGCCAAAGTGTGCAATTACATTCGGTACCGGGCATGGGTGGCGGAGACGATCATGGATATTCTTATTGGTCGTAACCTTCCATGATAGCATTTGTACTGATAAGCAGCCAATTCAGCCTTTCTTCTGGCCCATTCCTCCCACTAAAGAAAAGATAGGGCCTCATGTTTTCTTAAGGGTCCGCTTAACGAAAGCTAACTTGCATAAGGGCGGAGGACGAGGACTCTATCCACAAGATAGGGTGCTATTACTAATAAACACCACTAGATGTGCTCCATTATACGTTTCTCTGCTTTCTTGCGCCCTTGCGAAATCCAGCAGATAAACCCACTTTAAAGAAAAATTAGCACTTTAACTTTTCTTTAGTCTTAACTTAACTAAAGATAACTTTCATAAGGATGGCCAAGATGAGCATTCAACGCCAGACTGGAACCTACATTAAATCAAGTACAGCGGATGAATCCTTTCAATCCTTCATCCCATTTCCCCTGCCGCCTAATCCTCCGTTGCAATTTGACGATAATTTGCAGG
>CAZULW010000107.1:0-6083 GCA_964621455.1 uncultured bacterium | reverse complement strand
GCCGCCAGGTAAGCGGCCTGGACCAGCCTGGTGATCTCAAGGCCGTACTCCCAGTTGAGATAGGCGTCGTTACCGGCCAGAAACGCCTGACGCATATCCACAAGCTCATCCACGTACCCGTAGAGGTCAGCTTCGTTGGGTTGGACAGCCAGGAGACCCCGCGAGGCGGTGGCCTTTTCAAGGGCGGTCTCGGCATCGGCTGCCGCCTCGGCGGCGACGTCGCCGATGAAAATCTCAAGAGGAGACTGGAGGGTGTTCAGCTCGAGCGCATAGCCTGGTCCGAGGCCGTCCATGAACAGGCGCAGGCCCTGTTTGTCGTACATCCATGAGTTGGTAAACTGGCCCTTGACGAGCTGGCCGGTCTCGGGATTGCGGAATGTCACCATTCCGGTGCAGAAGTCCTCCGCAGGAGTCTTGGCGTAATCGACGCCCATACGTTTGAGCAGGTCCTGGCGGTACCTGGGCTGACCCCACTTGAGCAGGGAGGTCTCGGCGCTGATGGCGACCGGTTCCAGGAAGTTGACCGGTTTGCCGACCGGGGTGAGGGCGTACCAGGACACGGCGATGCTGTGGCAGGCCATATCGCACATAACGCCGCCGCCCTGCTGGGTGGGATCCCAGAACCAGGGCATGTGGGGTCCTGCGTGCTCCTCGGCGCTGCGGGCGAGGACCAGGGGTCCCATAACCTTCTGCACCGGGGTCAGCTGAGACAGCGCACTTTTGATGGCTTTCATGTGAATCTGGTTCTCGAAGTAGGCCGTGGGAAGGTTGACCTCCTTGGCCAGGGCCACCAGTCGTTCTGCTTCGGCGATGGTCCGTCCTAATGGCTTTTCACAGATCAAGCCCTTGAGCTGAGCCCCGGCCTTCACCGCCTCGGCAATCTCCTCGATGGTTTCGATGCGGGCGAAGTTCGGCGCCAGGATGCTTACGGCGTCGCAGTTTTTACAGAGTTCAGCCACGCTAGGGTACACCGTGCAGTCGCCCAGCCCGTTTTCCTTTGAGAGAGCAGACAGTTCTTCCGCACCCTTGGGCGCGTAAACCCCCGCTATCTCAACACCACGGACCGATTTGAGTGCGATGGCGTGAAACCCGGCGACAAAACCGGCTCCTACGAAACCCAACCTGAATGTATCCATGATGATATACCTCTCTCCTTTACGTTATGTCACA
Organism: uncultured bacterium; assembly: GCA_964621455.1. Lineage (GTDB taxonomy): Bacteria > Fidelibacterota > Marinisomatia > SCGC-AAA003-L08 > TS1B11. Next base: position 4,913 of record CAZULW010000107.1, on the reverse strand, counting down.
TTGAACATAATGGGATCTTCCCATTTGCCAGAGTGGAGTTTGTTTGACCCGTCCACTCATACAAGAGCCTAATTCTTATACATACAAATTCCCACCTGGGCCGGCAGCCCGGCCCAACCCGCTGGAGGTGCGTCGCTATGTCGTCAGGGCAATTCCACCAGCCAGATATTCCGGTACTGCACCAGGTCGTTGTGTTCCTGAAGCATCAGGCCGTCGGGCTCGGCCTCGCTCTCGTTCAGGGCCCCGCCGGTGGGACCGGGGATCTCCAGATCATCGTGGATGGCGACGCCGTTGTGCACCACTGTGATGCGGGCGTTCTCCGTCTTGTTGCCGTCCTCGTCAAAACGCGGCGCGTAAAAAGTTATGTCGTAAGTCTGCCACTGCAAGGGCGGGGCGCACATGTTGACCCGCGGCCGGGAGACCTCGTAGATGCCGCCGCATTCATTGTCACGCCCTTCCAGTCCGTAGCTGTCAAGTACCTGCACTTCATAGCGCCCCCGGAGGTATACGCCGCTGTTGCCCCGCTTCTGACCCCTGGCTGCAGGCATAAATGGCGTGCGAAATTCCACGTGCAGCTCGAAATCGGTGAATTTCTTTTTGGTGACGATGTCATCATCGCTTTTAGGGACCACTTCCATGGCGCCATCAAGCAGCTGCCACTGCACCGGCTGGCCCTCGTTTTTCTTGGCGTGCACCCACTGGTCGAAATCCTTGCCGTCAAACAGTACGATAGCGCCCTCGGGCGGCTCCTTTCCCAGGCTGGGTGAAAGGCGAACGGCCTTCTTCATCTCAAAGGTGCCAACTGCATCCCCCGTAAAGCTCCCGGCAAACGTTTCATCTTCGATCTGACCCGGAATAGCAACGACACCGCCTCCGCCCCAATTGCTTGCGTCGATCTCTCCTGCAAAACGGACCGTAGCACCCGAACGCTGGCCCTCAACCACCGGAACTGAAGAGTACCGCCGGTCAAACTCGGGCAAGAGATTGGCTCGATACTGGCCGTTACCAAGAGCGATGACCTGCGCGACGATCGGTCCGGACTCGCCAGTATCCAGCACATAGCTCCCCTCGTAGTCTCCCATGAAGGAATCTGCAACCCGAACAGCCGCTTCCGCCGGGGCTTCAGGGGGTTTGATAAGGGCGGCGCAGGATGCGAAAATCAGCACCAAAACCCCGGCGGATACCACCGGCAAAATCCTGCCGCCTCTGCTTAAAAAGCGATGGGTCCTGCTCTGCTTTGTTTCTCTCATAGCCATGATACTAACATATCTCCTTTTTTATTTTGCCTGGGGTGCTTCGTCGGCTGGCGCTACCTTAAACCAGCCAACCCAGGGCTCTTTCCCCGTTGAATGCCCTTGTTCCTGCCCTTTTCAAGGACCCTTCACCGCTACTAACGCGATTCCCGTCAGTTAATCTTCTGCATCGGTCGCGGCGCTGTCTGAATCCCGCGGACCCCGGATCAATTCTCGTCTAGAGGGGTAACCAAGATGTTTCGGAATGCCACCGGTCCGTGGTCACCCTGCAGCATGAGCGGACCGACCGGCTTTTCGTCCTGGTAGGCGCCGGCACGGGTCGGTCCGGTGACTTCTACGTTCTCATGCACGATGATATAGTTGTGAGTAACCTTTTCAAAGCGGGCGTTGCCGATTTTCTTGCCGTTGCCATCAAAACGCGGCGCCCGGAAGAGAACATCGTAGGTCTGCCACTGCCCCGCCGGCCTGGCGGCGTTGACCCGCGGCGGATGGCCCTCATAGCCACTGGGCTCCCGCTCCGGGTTCCAACGCTGGTAGATGCCGCCGCAGTCAGAAAATTGCGGCTGCTCCACACCCCAACTGTCGAATATCTGGACCTCGTAGCGTGCCATGAAATAGACGCCGGAGTTGGACCCCTGGGGGACCATGAACTCGATATGAGCCTGGACGTCACCGAACTCGGCCTTGGTGAACAGGTCTACTGTCGTGCCATCGGGTCCGTTGACCAGGATGCCGTCTCCCGGGTTGGTGGCAAGGAGCTTTTTATCTTCCGGATTTATGACTGCCTCACCGACGATCTTCCAGGTGCCGGTCGGCTCCCTCCAGGCGGAAAGTTCGTGCAGATCCATCCGAGTTATTGACCCGCCCGCCGCCTCATCCTTTGCCGTCGATGGTTTAGACTTCTCATAGCTCACGCATGTAGACAGGACCAGGGGGACAATGAAAACCACTATCAAAGCCATAGCTCTGCTGTTATTCATAACGCGTTTCCATTTCCTGCAGCCGGTCGGTTCATATAGCCCAGTACAGGGTTTTTACGTTCTCCAGGGGCGCGCTCTATCCAATTTTCCCGCCAAAATATTCTTCGCAATAATCACGTTCTCCCTGACCTGAAAATCGAACATCCCCACGCAAAGAAAATCGGCGCCACCTTTAAAGGCGTATTCAAAACCTTCTTTCGGATGGATAGCCCCGGCGGCCAGAGCCTTATAGGCAATCCACGGCTTTTTGACTTTTTTCATGAATTTGATGGTTTCATCAGGGCGGGTATCCCACACATTGTCGTGGGCCTTTGTTGAACCGGCGTGGAAGGGGCCGAAATCGATGTTATCGGGATTGAAGCTCCAGTAATCGGAGCGGTGAAAGGTCTTCATGTAGAAATCAACGTTGATGCCCGCCTTTTCGCAGGCCTTGGGCACCTCGATGGAATGACCGGCTACTCCCACCGGCACGTCGTTGAATCTGGCCTTTTCGACGATCTCTCCCAACTGGTCCACTTTGCCCGCCGAGACGAGGCCGTCGCAGACGCCGCCGTGCAGGTAGACGGCGTAGGCGCCGTTGTCAATGGCGCTGTTTATGTCGCCCATCAGGTCTTCCTTCGGCAGCTTGCACTGGGCCAGCCATTGCAGCTTGCCGCCCCGCTCGTGCCAGTAGGTACCAATCAGCCGGAGCACTTGATTATCCACCCGCAGGATCGAGGTGTTAATCCCCATTTCTTCGCACAGCTGCCAGGTCTCGAAGACCTTCTCGTCGGTAAAATAGGCCTCCAGCAGGGATGAGACGTAGATCAGGTCGCGGTCGTGGGCGAATCCGCTGGTGAGATTCCCGCCACAGATGAGCCTGGAAATCTTAAGGTCGCCGATCTTCCCCATGGGCATATCGCCGCCTGTATCCTCCGGTAGGGGATCACCTGACCTCCCCGCCATACCTGCCAGCAGGGATTTTTCCTCGAAACTCAGACCTATCGCTGCACCGGCAGAGGCCAGCGCGGCCTTTTTGATAAAACTACGGCGATTCAGATTCTTAACCATGATGCTTCCTTATCTGATGTTAGCCTGTTATCCAATGGCATTTTTACGGCTTCAGCCCCTCCAGGGGCGCTTCCTATTCAATTCCCCCGCCAGGGTATTTTTCGCGATAACAACGTCCTCCCGAACCTGGAAATCGAACATCCCCACACAGATAAAATCGGCGCCGTTTTCAAAGGCATATCTAAACGTCTTTTCGTCCCAATCCGAAAAACAGAGACACTTGTCCCACGAGTCATACGAGAAAGCGGGGCGCTATGCCGCATAACATCGCAATCGGTCGATCCGAAACAATATCTCAGTAAACATGGATTTCTCAATTTAAGATAAAAGATTTAAAACTATTGACAGATCACACCAGCGTTTTAAAAAGTTTCACGTCTCGTTCAATCTGAAAATCAAACATACCCACACACAAAAAATCAGCTCCGTTTTGAAGGGCAGCTTGAAATCCTTCTTCGGGTTTCATGCGGCCTGCGGCAAGAACTTTAAAGGCAATCCAGGGAATTTTGACAGTTGCCATAAATTCTTTGGTTCGCTCGAAATTTGGACAACAGTATTCCAGCCGGTTGAAAGTCTTCATATAAAAGTCAGGCATGAGCTGTGCTTTTTCACAGGCCTCTATTGTGGTGATTTCGTGGCCCCCCACGCCGGCGAGCACGCCCAATTTACGGATATAGTTCAAATACTCCTCAATTTCCGCTATTTTCCCCTGTTGGACGAGATAGTCCGCAGATTGACCATGAAAGTAGATGCCTATCGCACCATTGTCTGCTGCCAGCTTAATATTCTCAAGAATTTCACTTTTTGTAGCTCCTTTATGGGGTTTTGCTGCTGTCTGTGCTATCCACGGAATCATTCTGCCAGTTGTTTTTTGGTAATGTTTCAGTAAGCCAATTATATGCTCATCGATTCGACCGAGAAATGTATTGATGCCGTGCTGTTCAGCCAGACTCAATGTTTCTGCCACTTTGTCAGGTGTAAAATACTTCCTGAAAAGTTCTCTTGAATAGCGCAGCGGCTCCGCATGTGCACCGCCGGAGAATGGATTCCCGCCGATTATTAATCGACTGATGTTGTGTTTGCCAATAGGACGCGTTTCGATTGTTACATTCCCCGGAACCGGCTTACTAACAGCTTCGGGTCGCATTGTCGCTGCATCTACAATAGAAGCTAATCCGGCAGACAAAACAGTTGCTTTTTGCATAAATGTTCTGCGGTTCATTTTTTTCATGGTTCCTTCTCCTTGTTTTTTGATTCGTAGTGTCAAAACTTTTGACAATTTTATAAGTTTAATTCATTTAATATCATAAACTTTGGTGTCGATTTATTTTTCTCCCCCATCCGCCAGCTGGCGGAAAGAAACCCACTGATTCCAACCCTTCATCCACCTACTTAATGAACTTATCCGATCTTCCCCATGGGCATATCGCCCGCCGAATTCTCTGGCGCGGGATCACCGGATCTTCCCGCCATATTTGCCAATAATACCTTCTCCTCAAAACTCAGGCCTACCGCCACACCTGCAGAGACCAGCGCGGCCTTTTTCAGGAAACTGCGGCGATCCAGATTCTTTGACATGATGCTCCTCTTATGCGGCAGCTTTGATATGTTCCTTTTCCCAGACAATTCT
>CAZULW010000106.1:0-6120 GCA_964621455.1 uncultured bacterium | reverse complement strand
GGTAACGCAGATGTCAGCGAGCATATCCGAGCAGTATTCGTTCCCCTAATTCGCGTCAGGACTACGACTGTCGAGGAGAGGGTACCTACTGGCAAGCCGGTACAACTTTCAAATTGGAGGCCCTATCAAGTCACACACAGCGAGCGGCGTCCGGCTCTGGAAGCCGGGAATACGCTGTTCAACTTAGTTCCATGCAATCGCGAACTTGAGGTTGCAATGACCAAGTTTCTTGATCGGGCCCACGATGTAAAAGCCTTCGCTAAGAATGCAGGTTACCAGTGTCTCCGCATCGATTACCTTGCGAGCGGCAGCCGTCTGGCTTTCTATACACCCGACTTTTTTGTAAGAACCTCTGATGGTCATTACTACCTGGTGGAAACCAAGGGTCAAGAGGATAGAGAAGTTCCACGGAAAGCCCAAGCAGCCGTGGCGTGGTGTGAATCTGCTTCTACCCGTAAGCAGAAGTGGGAGTATATCTACGTTCCCCAGGGTGTCTTCGAGCGTCTGACGGGTGATTCTGTGGCGGAACTTGCCTCCATGTGCAGGCCTGCCCGTCAGGAGTTGCTGCGGGATTTAGAAGAAGGGGAAGTACAAACTACTCTATTCACCGCACTTGCAGAAGAAGCCCCAGAGATTGAGGAAATTGTTGACCAGGCAACCCTTGAGAAGCTACCACCGAGGTACAAGGGGAGCGTGGAACAAGCAGCAACAACCTTCCAGTTTTACAAGAAAAAAGAGGGGATGGACTACTCCCCGGTTTTTCAGGCGCTCCTTGGCGCGATGGATGAAGCTGCCCGAGGCTTAATCCTGCGACGTCTACAGCCGGAACTACCAGCTGCTGCCCAAGATCGCAAAGCATGGTTTGATCCGTATCTGGATGTGGTCGGTCCAAAAAGTCGAACCGAGTACGAAATGATGGCTAGGAATCTGAAGAAGACTCTCGTGTTCAATAATGGCATTTCGCCCATTAGCCTTCTACGCTCCTGCTTGGACTATGCACAGAATGAAACCATCGAGTTAGGTGGGGTCTTTGTTACCATAAGGTCCAGATTCGGGGGAGTCCGTAATCAGGGGCTTTTGAGCCTCGCAAAGCAGGTTAACGCCTTTCGCAATAACTTCGTTGCGCATCAAAAAGAGCAAATAACTGATGCCAATCGAGCGAAAGAAGAGCTAAAGGCTTGGATCAATGCCCTCGTAACATTTAGCGGAATGGAGTAAAGCCCGGTCGTTCGGCCTATCCCGGCTCGATATAGCCAACTACGAGCGGGGCCGGTATGATATTCCTACCAAGGTACTGGCTGAACTGGACCGGATGGGGATTAGTGTGAGTTGGGTGCTGAATGGGAGGGGGAAAATGCTTGCTTAGAGAAATGGTGGATTTTGGTTCGTTTTATGCAAAGTCCTCTTCTGTTCCTTTACTTATTTCAAATGATGTTCCGTAATGAAATTCGTCATCGACTATTAATTGTACGGAATAGGTTCCGGCCTTTGGGAACTTTAATCCATTAAGTCTAAATGTTAGAAATGTTCTCGTCGCTGGCGAATCAATCTTCATTCTACCTTCGGGGGTCTTGACCAGAACCTCGCCACCGTTCCCTAAAATCTTTAAAAATAACCTATGTTCTCCTTCACCTTGGTTTCCAATGAGAAGGAAAGACAGTCGATCAATGTGTTTATTCAAGTCCTGAAGTATGATATTAACATTCGGAGCTAAGCCATAGAAGCCGAGGATGGATAGCTTTCTGAAGCGTTCGCCCCTTACATCCTCGCACACTAAACAACCGACTATCTCTGGAAATCCCATTCGTCTACCTTGTTTTTTTTAGTTTAGAGATATATTAACTTTGGTGGCGGTTTGATTAATATTATCGGCGGTTTGATTAATATTATCAAGTTTTTCAAATCTATCTGTTGGTTTATCAATATATTTTCTCTCACCATAGAAACTTAATCTCCCTCCAATAACCGCAACCTCTGGTTCTAAAAATTGCTTTTCCATAATCCGGTTTCGTGAAATGGTAAACTCAAACTGCTGCTGAATCGGCGCATGGACTCTTTCAAGTTTTCCCCAAACTATTTGCGCAATAAAAAAGCCAAAGCCAATAGCAATAATTGCTACGATCCAATGATTCCAAACGTATATGGTGAACACTGCATATATGAGACCGACTGGTATAGTAGCGATAGCAGCAATCAGATATACCCTAAATATTTTCACTGTTTCAGATAGCCAAGGATAGTGTTGATTCATTTTGCCTTGTGACTTTAAATATGGTTGTTAGGAATTTGTAGCCAAAGCGAACGACAGCAATCGCTATGACTATGCTGTCTGTGTAAATGACAAGTTCCTTCACGTAGCCATCTGGTAGCACCAAATTCACAACGTAAGAGGTTCCACCGAAAATAGCAGCAATACCCATAACGCTTACCGCATGTATCATCATGGGCCTTAGCCTCCCCCAAATCAGCTTACCTGTCGATCTCATTCTAAGTTAAAAGTATCTTCCAATCGGGTCTCATTGCAACACTATTCTTTGTAAATCTTCCTCCTCTCACCATAGGGTCAACTACTATGAACCTTTTTAATGCCTTTTTTATGGGGTGGATGTAAGACCAAAGGATACCCCCCCTGCTGCCCTTCTCCCGTCTATTCCCTTGATAGGGTAGGCGTCGCAAAAGTTGTCACCAATTCTTGTCACTTTTTTCGTTTTCTAGACGGGATCGCAACCATGAGAAGAACCAGGTGGCCGGTATCACACCAGCGGGGCGGGCTCCCGACGCAAGGTCGGGACAGGGAACCACTCACCCCCCTCACTTCGTGAGGCCCCCTCTCTCACAGATAGAGGGGGAGAAATGGGAAGGGTCCCCGACGCAAAGGTCGGGGCCTGCCCCGACGCTTTGCTACCCCACCGTTGGCCCCGCCATCGGCGGGGCTGATGGTTTTTCCAGCAATATCCCAGAAGATGTTTTCTTGCAGTAGATTCACTTTTAATCAACTGTTCATAAGTACTTATATTCATGACACCAATCTAATGCTGGTGCCAGACCTTAATCAATTACCTAGATTAATAACGGCCATCAACATCAACTTCGAACAGTTCGTCATCGTATAGCCGCCAACCTTCGGCAATAAGGTGATGGTTGAAGCAAAAGCCTCCTGGCCATCACCAGGGGGCTATTAATTATGGTGGTTGGTGTCGATCAAATACACCGTATGCGAAAAGCTGTAGGGGCGTATTGCAATACGCCCCTACTCAAGCCCCAAACCCCAAGTCCCAAGCCCCAAGCCTCGAGATCCACCTGTTAAAGCCGCGTGGTGGGGCCTTTTTTACAAACATATCAAATTATGTTTCCCTTTTCCACTATTACGCCATATATTCTTCAGTGATTATGCTTTATTGACAAATAAACATCGGTGCGTCATGAAACGACTACCCATTGAATACGGCTTCAGTTCCCACGCCATCCACGCCGGGGAGCTGACCGACGACATCTGCCAGGCCCACGTCGCCCCCATCTACCAGACCTCCACCTTCTGCTTTAAAGATGTCGAGCAGGGCCGGCGCCAGTTCACCGGCAAGGAGAAGGGCTATATCTACAGCCGCTGGTACAACCCTACCGTAGAGGCCATCGAGGAAAAAGTGGCGGCCCTGGAGGGGATGGAGCTGCGGCAAAAGATGAAGGAAGGTGATTCCTGCCCGGAGCTAGCCAGCCTGGCCTTCTCTTCGGGTATGGCGGCCATCGGCACCCTGCTGTTCACCCTGCTGCGGCCCGGCGATACGGTCATCACCCACGGCGGCCTCTACGGCGGTACCACCGAGCTCATCGAAAAGCTGCTCCCGGAGATGCAGATCAGCCACGCGCTGGTGCGCATGGACACGCCGGATAAAGTGGAGGCGGCCATCAAGGAGGCCGAGCGGCCCGGTCTAATCTACCTGGAGACGCCGGCCAACCCCACTCTGGACATGTGCGACATCGCCCTGGTGGCGGAAATAGCCCACGCCCACGGCCTGAAGGTAGCGGTGGACAACACTTTCGCCACACCCATCCTGCAGCAGCCGCTGGCCCTGGGCGCCGACTACGTGGTCCACAGCACTACCAAGTACCTCAACGGCCACGGCACCACCGTGGGGGGTATGGTGGTTTCCCGCGAGCTGGACTTCGTGCGCAACGACCTGTGGCGGCACAAGGAGCTCATGGGCGGCTCCCCCAGCCCCTTCGACGCCTGGCTGATCAACCAGGGGCTGAAGACCCTGGCCCTGCGTATGGAGCGCCACTGCGCCAATGCCATGGCCGTTGCCCGGTGGCTGGATCAGCATCCCCAGGTGGCCTACGTGGCCTATCCGGGTCTGGAGCACTTCCACCAGCACGAGCTGGCCCGGCGGCAGATGAAGGGCTTCGGCGGGATGGTCTCCTTCGAGCTCAAGGGTGGCCTGGAGGCGGGGGTGACGATGTTGAACAACGTCTTTCTGTGCAGCCTGGCAGTAAGCCTGGGCACGGTTGACACCCTCATCCAGCACCCGGCCTCCATGACCCACACCAGCGTATCGCCGGAGGAGCGCGAGGCGTATGGCATCACCGACGGGCTGGTGCGGCTTTCGGTTGGCATAGAGGACGTGGAGGACATCATCGACGACCTGGATCGGGCGATGAGTAAAATATAAGTTTCGAGTTACGGGTTACGAGTTCAGGTGCGATGTGCCTGATGAATATTTACTACGGAGGTGGAGCCATGTGGAAACGGAGATCTTTAAGTATAATGCTACTAGTGGCAAGCATGGTTGCTTTCCCATTGCTCGGACAGTCTGAGCTTGCCCAAGACTACAGAGTACCGGATCAATATCTTACCCTGGAGCACAACATCCACAGTGTGGGCCGTATGGCAAAGGCATTGAGGAACTTTAATGCACTCCTGGAGAACTGCCACAGACTCCTATCGGAAGAAGCATATCTCAAGGTGATGGAAGGTGTGAGCGCCGCGGGGAAGAATGTCGGCTTCGCCAATTGGCCATTAGTTGTGGAGACAATGCTGAGGAAACAAGATTTTGAGATTAAAAAGCTGCAATATGAACTGGGTAAAGAGAAATTAGAGCTGGGAAAAATTAACCGATCCGAATTGGATCAACTGGAAAGAGTTTATCAGGAAGCGGACCGGGAGTTTATGAGATTTTGGAATAACCATCATCTCTCAGATTAGCACTCCAGAGGCGTCTAAGGCATGAGCACGACGGGCGGTATCAGACTAATGGATGATTGTCGATTGAAGATTGAATATTGGAGATTGTCCGTCATACGTTGTATGTATTTTGTTGTCCCGAAGGGAATGCCTTGAGGCTGGATTCTGGATGGTAGATGCTAAATACTGGATGCTTTCCTCTTATCCTAAAGATTAATGCCACGTGAGGCCATGAACAAACTGGACAGCATCGATAAGCAAATCCTGGCCCTGCTCCAGGAGCGTGGGCGCATGACCAACGCTGAGCTGAGCAAGCAGGTGGGGCTGTCGGCGGCCTCGGCCCTGGAGCGGGTGAAGAAGCTGGAACGCGGCGGGGTTATCAGGGGCTACCACGCCCGCCTGGACCGCACCGCAGTGGGCATCGGCCTGGTGATCCTGGTGGAGGTCACCCTGGCCCGGCACCAGCACGACGCCATCGTGCGGTTTGTCGAGGCGGTGCAGACGGTGGACGAGATCGTGGACTGCTACCACGTCACCGGGCGGGCGGACTACCTCCTGCGGGTGGTGGCCAAAGACATCCCCGGCTACGAGCTGTTCGTTATGGAGACCCTCAGCGCCCTGCCCGGCGTCCAGCACATAGAGACTATGATGGTCCTCTCGGCGGTGAAGGAGTCGAAGTCCCTGCCTATTATGGTGTAATAGTTACCCATGCCGCTGTTGCACCTGGACCTGCTGATGGCTGTATTGCCGGAGGGGAATGCGTATTTTGTGGAGCAGCTTAAGAGGCTGCTGACGGCTGACCGCTGATTGCAGATGGTTGACCCGCTTAGTGGGAATGACCGAAACACCCCACTATATAGCCGTTATCATGGGAGAAAAATGACTCGTAATATTGAAAAAGCATTACGGACGTATTGGGGATATGACGGTTTTCTGCCGTTGCA
>CAZULW010000105.1:1413-6350 GCA_964621455.1 uncultured bacterium | reverse complement strand
CCTCGGCGTCCTCGCTGCGCTACGGACAGGTAGCCTAGCCTCGACGTAGCCGTCTACGGCGAGTCCGGCGAGCCGGGTTTGGAGGTGCTTTGGAGGGGGCCGATGTGCATAGATTAGGACTAGATGAGAGTACTGATTCCCTCGTCAATTTTTTGATAAAATTCCTGTTGCCCCAATTCAAATTCCGCATCCAACTGCTGCATTAGCTGATTAGCTATTGTAATAGAATTTATTAATATTGCTTTGGAATGATCGCTATTGAAAAAATGATATTTAATGCTACCATTAGGCCCGTAGGAAACAAATAAATTTGAATTAAAGGCGGAAGGATGGGTATAGCCGGAGAAAAAAGCATACCCAAGATCATATGCAAGGTCGAATTTTTTCCCGAGAGACTCCGCGCGCTGTTTTATCCGAATTTGCTTCCACAACCTTGCGACATCGCGTAATTCACGATTTGGATCAATCCTGTCAATTTCCTGTGCCGTTTGCTTCTTATCATCTTCCGACATGAATTTGTGTTTATATGCCGCTTCAATCATCTGTTCATGTTTTTTTAATCCCGCACCTCCAAATTGTTTTAACCGCTCCTCAGGTGATTGCATTATATAATTCCAATCGATGTCGTATTCTATGATTGCTCGAAAAAGGGGAATAGGAGAAAGAAAGGACTTTATGGACAATAAGCGATAGATGCCATTGAGGTGTTCAAGTACAGATAGGCAAAATTGGGTGAGCAATATCTTTTTTGCGGCAATTGTATCGTCATCGGCTTGAAGGGTTTTCATTTTCCTTATCTCACCCATATAAAAAGGAAATGCGAGATGGAATAACTTAAATAATTCAGGATGGTTCTCTTTAAGATGATTTGTGTTACTCATAATTAAGTTGCCTTCATAGAATTCTAAAATTGATATCTTAATCTGAATATAACGATATCTGGGACCAAAGACAGAAGTTTGCGGAGAGTTCCTGTTCTTGTTCAGGATAATGGATTAAGTGATAAACCGAGTGAAGAACCGCTCCACCGCCGTTCGGGTCTCTTTCAGGACGTACCCACCCGTGGCAGTTCGCGCTCCTGAACGGCCTCGGCGGCGTATTTCAGGGCTTCGCGGAGGTCATCAATCTCAAGATCGGGGTAGGCCTCAAGAATCTCATCGTCCGTCATACCTTCCGCTACCATGCCCACGACGGCAGCCACGGGAATGCGAAGTCCGCGAATACATGGTACACCACCCATCTGTTTTGGATCCACCGTTATACGAGTAAACTTCACAGCATAGCTCCCCTATTTCTTCTACCTTCAATCGACAATCCGTCAGCTGACGGATCAATCGACAATCGTCAATTCTCTAAGAACTTACACTTTTGTGGTCGGAGAGACCAGTCCATTGAAAAATCGTTCCACCGCCCCTTCGCCTCCTCCAGGGTACGGTATTCGGTCACGGTGACGTTGGGGTCGCCGGCGATCATGGCCGAGAGGCGGCGGCTTTCTGCTGGCTGGTATAGCGCCAGGACCGGCTTGCCCTGCATGCCGGCGCGGGCCACTTCCACCCCCACACCGAATGAGGGAACGGTCACTTCCGCTACCACTACCTGGCAGCGGTCGATGAAGTCTAGGTCCCGCCGGTAGACAGCCTCGGGGGCGAGCTGTTGTTCGCCCAGTGGGGTGTACGTATTATCGGCTACGAACTCGGTGAGCACCTCGCCGTATTGCTGGAGGTGCTCAATGATGGCGGGATATATCCGGGCCTGTTCCCGGCCGCCGGTTATGCTGGCGGAGAAGTAGACGCGCATGGTGTGGCGAATGTTACTGACATGTCCATTTAGGCTCAATCTATTACCTGTAAGCCTCTTTTCTATGAGAAAAATCCATAATAAATACCAACATTTTTTCTCTATCAATTGTATAAAACAATCGATAATGACCAATTCTGTAACGGTAAATTGATCTTAACTTTCCTTTTAATCTCTTGATATTCGGCCCATGATATGGGTTCTGCCTAAGAATCGGGTAGATGATGGTTTTAATTTTGTCATAGTATCCCTTGAACTCATACGATTCTATTTTCTTCTGGAAAGTATGTGTCTCAGCGATCTTAAAATCATTCAACGATTCGATATTTCCCTTCCTCAATATCTTTTAAGGAATCTTGAAGATTACGAATGAGATTCTTATTTTCTAATATTTCCTGCATTTCCTCATCAGAAACGAAGCTGCTGCTTTCCAGATAGGAAACAGTAGCGAACTCAATCAGATTTGATATGGTTCGCTTTTCCGCTTGAGCAGCCGATTTTATGGTCTGGTAAACATCGTCGTTTAAACGGACAGTTACCGTCTTGCTCATATTGACCTCCTTAATTGTATTCTAATGTATTCAATTGCGTTCAGTTGGTCAAGAAAAAATACAAGCATGACCTCTTGTAAAAAAGGGTCTCATGAGTTTTCGATCCGTTGAACCGTGAGGACAATGGTTGGCATGGTCAGCCCTATTTCCCCTGCGGCAGGAAGCGCCAGGAAAGGCTGTAATGCTTGAGCGGGCCGCTCTCCAGATATTCAGGTGAGTTCTGGATAAGGTTGCCGAAGACGTTGTAGATCCTGAAGCGCAGCTCGAAGTTGACCACTTTCAGCCCTATTTCCCCATTAGCCCACAGTACAGCCGTTTGGGTGTTTTCGGGTGGATTCCGGTAAGGGGTGCTATCGGCAAAGCGGGGGTCCGGCCACCAGGCGAACTCATTGGAGATAAAGGATGCATTGGCGCTCACAAAAGGCCGGGCCCGGGTGCGGCGCAGGGGCAGGGTGAAGGTAAGCCCCGCCAGGGCGTTGATTCTGGTGGGGAAGAGTAGGGTATCGGGGGAACTGACGGCGGTGAGGGCACCGTGCAACCGGAGCACATCCTGCCAGGGAGTCCAGTCCAGCGCCGCTCCCACGGTGGCGGCTGTGCGGCCATCACCGGTGAGCAGCTGGGCCAGCCGGGCGGAAATCTGGCCATGGGAACCGCGCGCCTGAAGGGCCAGGGTGGTGCGCCGCAGGTAGATCGGGCCGGGCAGCCAGGTAGTAGTATCCTGCGTCATACGCCGCCCGCGGTGGGGATAGTCAAAGAAGCTGGTGGCCTCGGTCCCGAGGGTGAGGTTGGCTCGCTCCGAACCCGCGGCTATCCAGCCTTCCGGTGCGGGCCGGCCGTTGATGACAGCCAGACCACCGTACAATGACCACTTCCCGCTTTTCCGGCGGGTCCCCAGGCGGCTGTGGTTCCAACTGAGGGAATGATAACCGAGGGTATCGTCGGCGATGTGCCGCTGCTTGGTCTGCCATTTACCCACCAGTTGCCATTGCGGGGTCAGGCGGCAGGCGAGTTCGCCCCCGCCCCAGAGGCTCAAGCTGCGGCGGCTAAGATGGGCTTGATCAACGCCGTCGGTTGTCGTGCGCAAGTCGCTGACCATGGTGGCTCCGTGAAGCCGGATCGTCCAGGAGGTGAATGTCTTTTCCATGCGGAAGCCGTGGGTCCAGGTACGGTTGCGCCGCCGGTCCGCGGTGAGCCTGCCCCCTTCCAACACCGGCAGCCCTACCTGCTCCCGCTGGTGGAGCAGGGTGTAGTTGAAGTCCATTGAAGGCCAGATGCGGCGCCGGTAGTCCAGCAGGTAGTTCTGGAGAACGCTGCCTTCGTACTGATTGGGACTGGGTCCTGCCAGGGCGTATTGGCCTGGATGGCTGCGGGTCTGCCCGGCGATCGTGATATTTCGGCTTTCGTCCAGCTGGACCGCCCCCCCTACCTGCACGTCCTTATAGGAATAATCACCCTGGTCCCAGAAGAAGTAAGTCTGGTTAGTCCGGGTCCGGTCTTGCAGGGGAACGATGATAAAGGTGAGAACGTCGGACGACAGCGCCGTTCCCGATCCTAATGCGCTGCCACCCTCCATTACCGCTGAAGGGATGACAGCTGACAGTATGGGTTGGCCCAGGCTTCCATCCAGGCGGACGGCGCCCACCTGGAGATCAGCCGTTACGAACGGGTTGGCGGCCGTGGCGGCCAGGTCGGAGTGCCCCCATTCATCCCAGGGGAGGTGGAGGCGGTAGGGCTTGGGGGCGTCCTGCATCAGGGGCACCAGGCGGCTGACCCAGGAGAATGCCGGTGCGCCCAGGGAATCGGCGGCCTGGGTGGTGTCCACCTGCTGGGCGGTCAGGGGGCCGGGGGCGGCACCGGCGGCGAGTAAGGGCAGAAACAGACTCCAGCGCGTCAAGGCCGTGGCTCGTCTCGCTCCGGAGGGGTATCCATTCGGGAAAGCGGCCCCCTGGAAAGGGGATTCTTCGGCACATTCTTATACGCCAGGCTGGAATGCAAACCTTCTGCGGGAGTCTTCCGGTACTTCCGGCTCACCTGGACCAGCCGCGGGACCAGCAGGAAGAAGATCAGGGTATTGGATACCTGGTGAATGGCGGTGAAAGCCAGGCCCGAAACGAGCAGGGCGATGATTTCGCTTGGTGGTGCGCCAGCGAAGAGGGGGAAGCTGAGGGAGGTCAGGCCGTCGTAGAGCACCGTTCCTGCCAGGCCGGCGATAGCAATCAGAAGGCGTTGGGGCCAGCGGGTCAGGCCGGCGGTATCGGTCCGTGAGATAAGCCCCCCCAGCAGCCCTACCGCCGCCTGGCTCACGACCTGGGCGGCCAGCAGCACGGGGAACGCCAGACCTGAACCCACGGGATTGGTCGCGGAGAAAAAAAACATGCCGCCGGCCCCGGTCAGAGCGCCCAGGACAGGGCCCAGCGTGGCTCCGGCGGTAAAGGCCAGGGCGGTAACAAACTCCACGTTGGGTACCATGGCCAACGCCCATCCCGACCCCACCATGAGGGCCACGAACATGGCCACCAATGCCATGGTGCTTGTCCGCGAAGGGGACCCCTCTGGGGTCCGGCGGGCCTCACCGGACTCGCCGTAGAC
>CAZULW010000105.1:0-1313 GCA_964621455.1 uncultured bacterium | reverse complement strand
CGGCACGTCGAGGCTGGACGAAAGCCTCAGCGGTGCCCTCTGGCCGTAGCCCTGGCCCTGGGCGTACCCGGCCTGGGGAGTCCCGGCCAGGGCTAGACGGAGTATTTTTCACCGCCGGTAGTTTTTCCAGAGAGGTGTACGGAACAGGTTCCGCGAACCGGTGAAGGGGTCCTCACCGGGATCGTTGTCAATCTCCCGGAACATGAGGTCCAACCGTCCGTCGATTCGGTCTATGAGGTGGGTCAGAAGTACCTCGGGGAACATGGGCGGACGGGGGGAGCCTTCGGCGGGCGAACCCTGATGGCCGATGATCAGGTGCTCCAGCCTGATGGCCAGCTCCGGCGGGAATTGGTCCATGGTCCGGACCGCCTCCCGCAGGATGTCCCGGCCCAGTACTACATGGCCGATCAGGTGCCCCTCATCGGTATACCCCCCCTCCAGGCTGGTGGAGATGCCTCTGACCATACCGATATCATGGAGCAGCACCCCGGTGACCAGCAGGTCCCCATCGATACGGGGGTAATGCCCGGCCAGCATAGCTGCGATCTGCCCCGTGGATACCAGGTGTTGGAGAAAGCCCCCGCGCTCGGGGTGGTGGTGGCTCACCGATGCCGGCAGCAGCATGATGGTCTCTTTGTAGGTCCTGAAAATGTGCCGCAGGAGACCTTTCAGGTGCTTATCCTTGATGCCGGTGATAAGTCCCATAAGGGTTTTCCACAGCTGGCGGCGGTCTTCCTGGATGGTGGGAATCAGGAGCTCTTCCCGGAAACCGTACTGGCCGTACCGTTCCCTGGTGGCCTTGGCCACGTGGGTGCAGTTCAGCTGTAGTACGCCGCCGTACTTCTCCACAACCCCTTTGGCGGCGATGGGGTCGCCGGACTCAAACTGGCTGCGGAAGTGGTCCACCTGGTCCCAGATCTTGCCCTGGATGCGGCCGGTGGCGTCCTGGAGGAGCAGGTCCAGGTAGTAGTCGCCGGCTTTAGTGGTTTTCAGACGCTTTTCAAGGCAGAGGAAAAATCCCTGAATGGTGGTGTTTTCCCGGAAATCACGAATGGAGATCAGCTTCATAGTAAAGAGATTTTACCTTCGAGGGAGGAGAGAAACAAGCTTCATCGCACTCCGTCGTGAAAAGCCTTGAAGACTGTCGGCAGGAAAGATAATTTCCATGCTAATGTATATGACCGAATCGGCTACGGACGTTGAAAATGAGAACCACTACCGTGAAAGACATGACGGGATTGCTTGATGGCAGGTAACAACCACGGTATCCTGAACCGCTACGTACTGGTGCTCAACCAGGCCTACGAGCCGGT
>CAZULW010000104.1:0-6573 GCA_964621455.1 uncultured bacterium | reverse complement strand
GCCGCCACCTCCACGACCCAATCTGGGACGCCGGGTATCAGGGTAGAGGTGGTATCGGGGCTATGGACACCGGAGGTATCGTAGTGGACGGCGAGGGTACTATCGGGTGAGAAATAGGTCTTATGACGATCCGGCCGCTCCTGGAGAGTCGCGATTCTGGCCCGCAGAAGCTCCGGGTGGGCACCCCAGCCGCATTTAATTGGCCGATCACCTGTCAACTGTCCATTAAGATGCACTGTCAGGACCATACCGAATACCATTATAGCTGCGCCGATACGCATCTACTTCTGCCGGAAAGATAGCTTGACCGGAACTCCTTCGAAGCCGAACCGGTCCCGCAGCCGGTTCTCCAGGTAGCGCCGGTAGGAGACGGGGATCAGCCGGGGATGGTTGCAGAAAAAGGCGAACAGTGGCGGCTGGCGGTGCACCTGGGCGGTATACTTGATCTGAATATGCTTGCCTTTGACGGCAGGGGGCGGCAGGTATTTGACCGCCTCCTCCAGGAACCTGTTGAGCTCCGAGGTGGAGATTTGCCGGGTGGTCTGCTCGTAGACATCGAGGGCCAGCTCCAGGGCTTTCCAGACACGCTGGTTATGATGCACGGAAATAAACACCAGCGGGACATGCTCCAGCGGTTTGTACGCGGCCCGCATGGATTCGGTCCACTGCCCCATGGTACCCGTATCCTTCTCAATGGCGTCCCACTTGTTCACCACTGCCACCAGCCCCTTGCCCTGCTCCATCACCCGGCTCATGATCTGGCGGTCCTGGGTATGAAATCCCCTTTCGGCGTCGATGATAACGATGGCCACGTGGCACTCATCGATAGAGCGCAGGGTGCGAACGGTACTGTAATACTCAATGGCATCGCTGATCCTGGCCTTACGCCTGAGACCGGCCGTATCTATCAGGCGCAGCGTGCGTCCCATGTAGCGGATAAAAGAATCGATTGAATCACGGGTGGTACCGGGGAACGGTGTCACAATGGCCTTCTCTTCCTTCAAAATGGCGTTGAGGAAGGACGATTTCCCCGCATTGGGTACCCCTACGATAGCCAGTCCGATGGCATCGGTCAGGGTCTCTTCGTCCTTCCAGGCGCCACTCAATTTCCCCAGGGCAGCGTCCAGCATGTCCCCCACTCCCCGGCCGGCGGCGGCGCCAACGGCCAGGGGATCACCCAGACCCAGCTCGTAAAACTCCATCACCCGCGGCTCATGGGCCACATCGTCCACCTTGTTGACCACCAGGAGCACGGGCTTATCCAGCTTCCTGAGGCGGTCGGCCAGGCTGCGGTCGTCGGGCGTGATGCCATCCCGGCTGTCCACCATGAACATGATCAGGTCCGCCTCCTCACCGGCCATGTCCGCCTGCCGCCGGATGGTGGACTCCAGCAGGTCGCCGCTGCGGGGAAGGTAGCCGCCAGTGTCAATGAGGTGGAAACCGCGGCCGGCCCACTCCAACGAGCCGTAGATCCGGTCCCGGGTTACCCCGGCGGTTTCGTCCACGATGGCCTGGCGCCGGCCTACCAGGCGGTTGAACAGGGTGGACTTGCCCACATTGGGCCGGCCTAAAATGGCAATCGTAGGCTTAGCCATCCCGAAGGTCCCGTAGGGATCCCTTTTCGGGAGTTCCTTCCGGATGGATGCCCCGCCGGAAAATCTCCAACACGCTGTCCCCCGCCACGTTCAGGGGGATACCCAGTCGCCGGCCAATCCGCGGCAGCGTCATATCATCAAGGGTGAGTTCACCACTGCTATTCAGTATACGGTCAGTGGTCCACACAGCACTGCCTAAATCCTTATCCGACAGCTGGGTAACAAAGTCCCGCCCGGACAGCAGCCCCGCCACGGTTACCGGCTCGCCGAAGAGGGTGTTGCGGACCACCTGCAGGTTCACCGTGAGATTGCCAATAGCATTAAGCCGCGGCAGAACATGCTCCCTAAAAACACCCTCGGCCAGGAGCCCGGTGGCAATGGTGAAACGGGTGGGCTGGTCAACGGCTTCCGGGATCTGCTCCTGCTCGGCCTGAAAGCGGTCCAGAAAATCCCGCACCTGCCCCACGCCGTTTTCCTCCATAGCCAGTCCTTCATAATAGGACGCGGGCGGCACCTCCTGCCCGGCCCGCAGGTACCACTCATCACTCAACAGCACAAACCGGCCGCCGTCGGCGTTGCGATAGGTCCGGTCCAATCCGGTATACTCTTCGATGAATGCTTCGGCCAGCTCTGCCGTGATGGGCGGGATGGCGGTAAGGCCCTCCCGGTGAGCTGTGAGACCCACCGGGACGATAGCCACCGACCGGAGACCGGGACTGAGGGGCAGCAGGTCGTCCAGGGTCCGGCGGAGGTGGGAACCGTCATTCATGCCGGGGCAGATGACCACCTGACCATGTAAAACGATGCCGTTGTCTACCAGATACCGCATCTTGTCCAGAAGGTGATCAACCCCCGACCCAAAGCGTCGGGGGTTGTCCTTTCCGTATAGGAACAGCTTGCGCCGCAGGTCCGGCTCCGTGGCGTGCACCGAAATGTACAGGGGCGACAGGCGCTGCTCCACGATGCGCTCCAGGTCCCGGGTCACCATGTTGGTCATGGTAACGTAATTTCCATACAGGAAGCTGAGACGGTAATCCCCATCGCGGAAGTAGAGGCTCTCGCGCAGGCCGGGCGGATTCTGGTCCACAAAGCAGAAGACGCAGTCGTTGGCGCAGCTGCGGACAGCGAAGTCCTCGAACTCGACGCCCAGGTCGGTGTCCTCGTCCTTGTCCAACGCCACCACCTCCCGGCGGCCATCGATTTCCAGCTCCAGCTCCGGCGACGATCCGGCTATGCGGAACCGGTAGTCCAGGTGGTCCTTCACCCTGCTCCCGTTGATCCTGAGCAGGCGGTCCCCCGGCTGAAGGCCCAGGGCCGCCCCCAGGCTCTCAGGCTCGACCGACTTGATTCGTATACTCATAACCGTCCACTTACATCCCGTGGCACAAATTTACCCCGTACGGGAGCCTGTCCCGAAGGGATTCCTTTGGAATTGGCAGCTCTCTCTACCGATTTATTAAAAGGATTCTATCGTGCGGAAATGGCCGGTAGTTCCGGCGGGCGAAATTCGCGTACCGGCCGCCGGCTGCTAGACCAACAGATCGATCACCGAGCCCACCACCTGGTCGGCGGTGCGGGCCACGGCGGCGTTGGCCTCGAAGGTCCGCTGCCCGGATAACAGCTCAACCACACCGTCCACTTCCAAATTACTCCCGGAGGCCAATTGGGCGAACTGCTCTCCGATGCGCTGGAGCTGGTCAAGGCTGGCTCTCATTCCGATGTAGGCAAACTCGAGGGCGGGTGTCATGGCAAGTCTCCCCCGGTTAAAATACGAATAGACATTGTCATTATCTTTATCGGCTGTCTGACCAGACCCTTTACCCGGCCGCTACCATCCAGAGAAGCGAATATAGCGCATCAGGCGAACTATTGGCAGCTCTCTTTGCCATTAGGCAGGAAGGGCTTGTGAGGTGTAGGAAGGCCGGCGGCCCCGGGAATTGGAAGGGCCGGGGACGCCCGCTATCAGCCGATCAGGTCGATGACCGAGCCCACTGTCTCCTCGGTGGTCTGCGCCACTTCGGCGTTGGCCTCATAGGTGGGCTGCTGCTCGGCCACCAGCTCCACCTTCTCGCGAACCGGCTCCTGCTCCTCTTCCACGGGCGTGAATCGGGTTATATTCTCGGCGGTGCGCTGGAGCTGGTCAACGTTGTTCTGCATTACGACATTGGGGAACTCTAAGGCGGGTGTCATGGCAAGTCTCCTCCGGTTAAAATATGAATAGACACAGTCATTGTCTTTATCGGCTGTCTGCCCAGAATCTTTAGCCGGCCGCCGCGCTGGTGTGATCCCGGTCACATGACCCTACTCCAGGGACGGCCACAGCCAGGCGGCCCCGCGCACACCGCCGGAGTCGCCGTGCACCGCCGACTTGAGCACGGTGTTCACCCGGTCGGAGAAAACATACGGCCCCCACAGCCCGGGCACGTTGTCCACCAAGCGGTCCATGCTGGAAACTCCCCCGCCCAGCACGATGACGTGGGGGTCCACCACGTTGATGACACTGGCCAGGGCCCGGGCCAAGCGGTCATCATACTGCTGGAGGATGTTCTCCGCCACCTCATCACCGGTCCCGGCGCGGTCGAGGATTTCCGGCCCCTCAACGGCAGCGCCCGCCGCCTCGCGGTACTGGCGCGCCAGGGCGGGACCCGACAGGAAGGTCTCGATGCACCCCCGCAGGCCACAGTAGCAGTCCGGGCCGGGCCGCTCATCATCCCGGGGCCAGGGCAGGGGATTATGGCCCCACTCGCCGCCGATGGCGTTGGCCCCTACCACCACCCGCCGGCCGACGACGACCCCTCCGCCGACGCCCGTACCCAGGATGACACCGAACACCACCTCCGCCCCCGCGCCGGCACCATCCACCGCCTCGGAGAGGGCGAAGCAGTTGGCGTCGTTGGCCACCCTCACCGGACGCTCCAGGGCCGCCTCCAGGTCCTTGTCGAGGGGGTGGCCTATCAGCCAGACCGAGTTGGCGTTTTTCACCAGGCCGGTATCGGGCGAGACCACGCCTGGGATACCCACCCCCACCGTCCCGGCGGCGCGCAGCTCCTCCTCTACGGCCCTCACCAGCTCCGCCACTGCCTGGACTGTCCCCTCGTAGTCGTTCCGGGGCGTAGGCACCCGCCGCCGCGCCAGCACCCGCCCGCGGCTGTCAAGGGCGATGGCCTCGATCTTCGTGCCGCCCACGTCCACGCCGATGCGCAGGGCGGAAGGGTCGGTCATCCGCGTTCATCCATGATATATAGCCATCCTCCAACTAACAGCCCGATATTATTCCTTTCCACCATCGGGCGCATATAAAAAAATCCCCCGATGAGAGGGCGCGGGGGCGGGGGGATACTGGAGTCCCGGCCGCCCAGGCCCCACCCCGATACCAAGGCGGCTTCCCAGCTCACCCCCCTTCGGCTTCCCCTTCGACTTCGCTCAGGGCATGGCTCAGGCTCGCCAGGCCTCGGCGTAGCCACAGCGAGCCTTGGGCTACGCCCAGAGGGGCAAGCTTTTCACTTCGTGTCCCGAAGGGATCCCGCCGGGATGGCCCCTCCAGTTAATGTATTAACTTCCGCCACAGAATGCTTAGATTCAGAGGCTTACTCCGTATTATGATTCCGACAACATGCAGCATAGATGATCTTTCTACCTTAAGAGATATCCA
Organism: uncultured bacterium; assembly: GCA_964621455.1. Classification (GTDB taxonomy): domain Bacteria; phylum Fidelibacterota; class Marinisomatia; order SCGC-AAA003-L08; family TS1B11. Next base: position 1,326 of record CAZULW010000104.1, on the reverse strand, counting down.
AAGGAAATACACATGCAAGAAAAAAAAGCACTAAGGCGCAAGGACTTTATTAAATCAACGATCACAGGAGCAGCGGGATTCGCCTTTTTGAGAGCAGTAGATGCCAGACTGCCTGAAACAAGCGCCGATCAAGAATCATCTGACAAAAAGATTATCTACCGAACCCTTGGGAAAACGGGTATAAAACTGCCCATTGTTAGCATGGGTGTGGCACAAGCGAACAATCCCAACCTTGTACGGGCCGCATTGGATGCCGGAATTGTGTATTTAGACACAGCCCATACATATCAAAGAGGCAGAAATGAGGAGATGGTCGGTGGCGCTATCAAAGGGCGTCCCCGTGATTCATTTATGATCGCCACAAAAGTCAAAGTCGGTCGATCACCTACAGCGGAACTGATCGAGAAATCTTTTCTCGAAAAATTTGACCTCAGCCTTAAACGGCTAGGGCTGGAATATGTGGACATCCTCTACTTTCATGAGTCAACGACACGGGAGTTGACGCTACTTGAACCTATTCTGAAAGCTCTTGAAAAGGCGAAGAAAGAGGGAAAAACCCGCTTTGTGGGTGTTTCCACCCACCGCAACGAACCCGAGGTCATTCAGGCAGCGATTGACAGTAAATTTTACGATGTGGTCCTCACGTCCTACAATTATAGACAGGATCATTACTCTGAAGTAAGAAAGTCGATTGCAAAGGCCGCCCGGGCCAGTTTGGGAGTGGTTGCCATGAAAGTTTTTGCCGGTGGCGATTGGAGAAGAGTGGAAATCGTGAATGCGAAAGCGAGCATGAAATGGGTGTTGCAGGACCCAAATGTTCACACCGCTATCCCCGGCTTTACCACTTTTGATCAGATGAACACAGATCTTTCGGTAATGGAAGATTTGACACTTACGGAAACTGAAAAAAAAGACCTCCAGCTGCAAAGCTCGGTCGAAGGGTTCTATTGTCAGGGTTGTGAGAAGTGCTTACCCCAGTGTCCCCACCGGCTTCCCATACCCGATATTATGCGAGCCTATATGTATACCTACGGTCATCGGAACCTTGCCGCTGCCCAGGAACTACTATTCTCTCTAAATCTACCCGCCAATGTGTGTGGTGATTGTGAGCAATGTCCCGTTCGTTGTGCAAAACGGTTCGATATATCCGCCAGGATTCGTGATGTTGTCCGGCTCCGGGATGTACCCGCTGACTTTTTGGTGTAAAACAAATCTGGATTAATATATAACGAGTGTCCGTCTTCAGGAAATAATTCGCACCATAATAATAAAAGGTAATTGGTTATTTTCCGGACCAAGTCTTAAATTGGCTTGGTAATGTTGGAA
>CAZULW010000103.1:0-6596 GCA_964621455.1 uncultured bacterium | reverse complement strand
GGGTGCGGAACAGGAAGTTGCCGGTGGTGATCTCGTTGCGGAAGGCCTTGCCCAGCTGGGCGATGCCGAAGGGCAGCTTGGCCCGCGCCGTCCCCTGGACATTCAGGAAGTTGACGAAGATGCCCTGGGCCGTCTCCGGGCGCAGGTAGATGAGGGATGACGAATCTTCGGTCGGTCCGTAGTGGGTCTTCAGCATGAGGTTGAACTGGCGGGGGATAGTCCAGTCGGCCTCTTTGCCATCGGCGAGGATGTCATAGGCATTCAAGTCAACCTTGCGCCCCTCACTCATAACCGCCTCAACTATGGCGGTAACGACATGGAGATCGATTTTTCCCTCCAGGGGTTTGCCGAGCAGGTCGTTGGAGAGTCTTTCAATTACTTCACGGTCCTGCGCTGCCAGGAGGTGATCGAGTCGGTAGCGCTTCTGGGTATTTTTATCGTCTACCAGCGGATCGTGGAACTGCTCCACGTGCCCGGAGGCTTCCCACACCCGGGGATGCATGAGGATGGCGGCGTCCATGCCCACCACGTCCTCCCGGGCAGTCACCACGTCGCGCCACCAGCGGTTCTTCACGTTGCGCTTGAGTTCCACCCCCAGAGGGCCATAGTCCCAGGTGGAGCCCAGCCCGCCGTAAATCTCGCTGCTCTGGAAGATGAATCCCCTGCGCTTGGCCAGGGAGGTGAGTTTGTCCATGAGGTTGTTGTTTGCGCTCACTGTGTAATTAATCCCATAAGAGGATTTAACCGTAAAGGCGCCAAGGTCGCCAAGATAAAAATATAACGAGAAAAGCGTCTCAAGAGTGTGATCCTTTGCGTTCTTTGCGTCCCATCCCCCGCCGTCGGCGGGGTTCGATCAGCGCTTCTTCTTTCGGTAATAACGTCGCTTCTTTGGGCCCTCCGCTGCCTTGGCTGTCAGGCGCTTGACAGCCTCCTCTATATCGATGGCTTCCGGCTCTTCCCCTTTTTTCAGGGACACGTTGGTCTTGCCGTCGGTAATATATGGCCCGTAGCGGCCCTCCTTGACCTGAATTTCCGCCCCGGTCTCGGGATGAGCGCCCAACTCCCGCAGAATAACAGCACCACCACGACCTCCACTCTTCAGTACTTCCAGGGCTCGATCCAGCCCGATGGTGAGCAGATCCTCACTCTTGGGCAGGCGCCGGTTGGCCTTGCCACATTTCAGGTAGGGACCGTAGCGTCCCAGATCGGCCAGTACCGGCTCACCGGTCTCAGGATGTGCGCCCAGCTCCCGGGGCAGACCCAATGTAGCCAGGGCCACCTCCAGGTTTACGTCTTCGGGTTCCATCCCCGGCAGCAATGATTTCCGCTTCTCCTTCCCGGCGCCATCTCCCAGCTGCAGATAGAAGCCGAAGCGCCCCTTTTTCAAAATAACGGGCAGCTTCGTTTCGGGATCGGTACCCAGCTCCTTGGGATATTCGCTGCCCTTGTGGATGAGTTCCAGGGCCCGCTCCAGGGAGAGCTCTGCCGGGGGTGTTTCCAAATCGATGCTGGTACGCTCCTCACCATGCTCCAGATACGGTCCATACCGACCAATCCGGACGAAGACGGGTAGCCGGTCCTCGGACTCCCCGATGCGGATGGTACATACTTCTTGCGCGTTGATTGGGTTCTGGAGCAACCCCTTCAGACCTTTACCGCTGTTATGGCCGTAATAAAACTGCTGGAGATAGGGCAGAGACTCCCGCTCGCCCCGGCTGATTTCATCCAGCACATCCTCCATGCGGGCGGTGAACTGGTAGTCCACCAGGTCGGAGAAGTACTGCTCCATGAGCCGCACTACCGCCACCGCTACGAAGGTTGGCACCAGAGCGCCGTTCTGCTTTACCACGTATTCCCGGCGCTGGATGGTATCCATGATTGAGGCATAAGTACTGGGCCGACCGATACCCAGGGACTCCAGCTCCTTGATGAGGGTGGCCTCAGTATAACGGGCCGGGGGCTTGGTTTCGTGGCGCCTGGGTTCCAGGGCGGTGCAGGCTACGGTCTCTCCCCTGGCCATTGGCGGGAGGATTTTGTCACTGTCTTTCTCATCGTCGCGCCCCTCCTGATAGGCGGCTAGATAGCCGGGGAACTCAACCACCTTGCCGGTAGCCTGAAAGATGACATCTCCGCCGGGGTGGTCGGTGATCCCGGCAGTGGTCTGTAGAATGCGTGCCGGTGTCATCTGGCAGGCCAGGGTGCGCCGGTAGATGAGTTCGTACAGGCGCTGCATATCCTTATCCAGACCGGCCAGTTCCTTAGGATCATGGAAACGTGCCCCGGCCCCGCCGATGTCGGGACAGGCGGGACGGATAGCCTCATGGGCCTCCTGGGCGTTCTTGACCTTAGTTTTGAAGACTCTTGGCTTGTCCGGCAAGTACTGTGGACCGAATTTTTCTTTGATCAGCGCCCTGGCGGCTGAAAGGGCTTCCTGGGAAAGGGTAGTGGAATCAGTACGCATGTAGGTGATGTAGCCCCCTTCATACAGCCGCTGGGCCGCCTGCATGGTGTGCTTAGCGGAAAAGCGCAGTTTGCGATAGGCCTCCTGCTGCAAGGTGCTGGTGGTGAAGGGCGGCCAGGGATGGGACTGGGAAGGCTTCTCTTCCAGGGCGCTGACCTGCCAGCTGCGGCCCTGCAGCTCCCCCCCCAGGTGCTCAGCCTGAGGCCCGTCAAGCAGGATGGCGTCCTTTCCGGCCTTAAGCTCTCCGGTGGTGCGGTCGAAATCCTTACCCGTCACCAGGCGCCGGCCTTCAAGGGAAAGCAGGGTGGCGGTAAAGTGCTCACCTTTACCGGTAGCGAAATCGGCGGCGATGTCCCACCATTCGCTGGATTTGAAGCGCCAGCGGGCGCGCTCCCGCTCTACCGCCAGGCGGATAGCTACACTCTGTACCCGTCCGGCGGACAGGCGGGGGGCGATCTTCCGCCACAGGATGGGGGATATCTCGTAGCCCACCAAACGATCCAGGATGCGGCGGGTTTCCTGGGCCTTCACCAAGCGCATGTCGATGTCCCGGGGCGCTTCGAAGGCGCGGCGAATAGCCTCGCGGGTGACCTCGTGGAAGACCAGGCGGTAGGTGGGAACGGTGATCCCCAGGATCTCGGTCAGGTGCCAGCTGATGGCCTCTCCCTCGCGGTCCGGATCGGTGGCCAGGTAGACCACGTCCGCCTCTTTCACAGCCTTTTTCAGCTGGGAGATCACCTTCTTCTTTTCGGGGGATACCTGGTAGGTGACCTTGAAGTCGTGGTCCGTATCCACGCCCATCTCGCGCTCGGGCAGGTCGCGGATATGCCCCACAGAGGCGGCAATGTGGTACTCCTGCCCCAGGACCCTCTGCAGGGTCCGCGCTTTGGAGGGCGACTCCACGATGACCAATGAGTGCTTAGCTGCCATTATATGTCATCCTGCAAAGCGGGAATCTTTGCAAGGCGGAAAGGGAGAGACAAGGGAAAGTTTTAATTGGGACTGGAGGCTTGGGGCTGGGGATTTGAGACTGGGGACTTGGGGCTTGAGGCTGGAGCCTTGGCCCTGGGGACTGGGGCATCCGGACATGAAACCCGGAACTTGGACCCTTCGACTGCGCTCAGGGCAAGACTCGGAACTTGGAACTATAAGGGCCCGAACACCGGCAGTACTCCAGCGCCGCCCGGCTATAGGCCAGTAGCAGGGCCGTAGGGACGTTGAGTCTGGAGAATATGCGAAATAAGGGATTAATGAAATCTCTGAACAATATTAAGGGAGGTTTATCAGCGTAAGTAGAGAGATGAGACGAGTAGAATTAATGGCTAGGCTATCTCGTCCAATATCTTTTCATTTAAAATTCTCCTTTCAAGAACCTGCCAAGTTAAATTAAAGTCATCACATATCCAGACAGCCAAACCCTTTGCTTTGGATTCCTCTGAGAGATTTTCATACCCGGGTTGCTCTATTAGTGCTTTTCTTTTTTGAATACTCTTAATGAGCGATTGTCGGGGAACTAGAAGGCGACCGGCAAACTCATGAGCTTGTATCTCAAGCCGAGCAAAATGCTCACGGGTCATGTAATTCTCCTGGAAATCTCTCCAGCGTAATTCTGAGGATATTCCAAATCCCTCAATTAAATCTTTATGCAGTACCGAGTGCCCCAGCTCATGAGCAACACTGAAACGTGCCCTTCTATGGCTTGTATTGTCATCTTTCGCAAGATACATTTCATAATCCACTACAATCTGAGCAAAATCAACTGTTATATAGGCATCTAGGTCTTCTTCAGCTTTTAGCCCCGGTCTTGGCACAATATCCAGACCGAGTTCGAATTCTACAATCTCAAAAATATCAATAGGGACGCGGTTAGCCACATCCCCAATTCCCTTTCTAAAATCTTCGGTTATTTCCCATATCCTTTCATTCGCTATGAAAGGGACTTTAATACTATTCACCATCTATTTCCTTCTCAACACCATAGTCACGTTTGACAAAGCATATTACTTTGTCTAGTTCTTCCGGCGTGACATTATGGCGACGTATCGTTCTAAAGAACGCTGGCAGTTTTGCAACAAAATCTTCTTCACGCAGGTCTGATGGTATCAGTCCTTTTGCCGTAGCCGCCAAGTCAAAGAACTTCTCCCAGTCCTCGGTGCCTTTTTGCAGACCAAGACTTTCCGCATAGAAGGTAAGCGTCCTGTCGTCTTGAGGGGGTGGGTTGATTCCTCTTTCCATTTTACTCCAGTTACTAGGGTCGATACCCGTCCTCAGGCAAAATTCGCGAAGCCCCAACTTTGCCCTTGCTCGGAGACTTTTCACGAATTCCCCAAAGGCTGAAGCATACCGTTCCATTGTTTCCTCCTCTTTGTGTGGTAACAAATATACCACACTATCTTATTAAAGTTCCACATATTTTTCCTGAACAGCTCCCTTTTTCTGAAGAAAAAGGGAGCTGTTCAGGTGCTATCGTAGGTCGATACACATTAATAATAATGTTTTATGCTCACAATTCCCCGAACACCGGCAGTACTCCAGCGCCGCCGGGACCCCGGCCGCCTGCCAGCAGAACCATAGCCTTGCGGGCATTGTTGCAGGCCATTAGGTAGTGGTTCTCCACTCCCTTGCGGAAGCGGGGTACGTTCTTGCCCAGGCGGGCGTCCAGCGTCTCAACCTTCTGGCTGCCCTTCAGGTGGTGGGCCGCCGCCTCGCTGTCAAGGAAATCCCGGCCCTCCAGGTAGCGCGGGAACAGCACACCCCGGCGCTCGGGATCGAACAGGTCGCAGTAAGCGTCCAGGGAATCCTCCCGTTCCTCACTGACGGTGCGGTAGGTGACCCCTTCGTGGGTCTCGGTGCCGGTGCCGAATCCACCGGCTGGCGTACCCTTGCCCGTGAGGGATCCTGCGGAAAAATATTGCAGCACTACCACGTCCGGGTGCAGCCTCGCCAGGCGGCGGACTTCCGAGCGGAAAGGCTGGGCGTCGATGACGAAGCAGCGGCAGCCCAGGACCTCGATCATGGCCGACATCCGGTCCACCATGCGGTCGGCGCTCACCGTCACCATGCTGACGAACCGCAGGCGCTCTCCGTTCAGGCCCGTCTGGCCCCGACGGTTTGTCGGGGACAGGTCGGCAAAGGCCACGTGGCAGGTGTCTCCCACGTCGGCGCCGCCTACGGTCCACCCGGCCCGGTCTAACGTTGGGTAGTCCTCCAGCACTTTGGCCAGCAGCTCGGCGGTGATGCGCTGGCGCTCGCCGGCATCGGGCAGGGCCAGGGTAGATGAGCGGAACTTGGCCATCAGGCTGCGCCGCCGCCGGGCCTTCTCCCACCGGCCCATAATATACTCCAGCGACACCCCGGGTATGATCAGCTGCGGTACCCGGTACCCTTCCACCTCCCGGTCCGGGTGGCAGGCCACCCAGCGGCCGCTTTCCTGGACATCCACCGGCTTGCCGCAGGCAACGCATACCCGCTCCCAGGCAGCGCCCACCCGCCGCACGCACTCCGGGAACAGCTCCTCCAGTACCTGGTCGTCTTTCCCGCAGGCGGGGCAGCGAACCAGCCACACCCGCTGGCTGGAGGCCTGGTAACCGGCGTCCATTCCCAGGCCGGGGTTCATCCCCACCGAGAAGTAGATCTTCTGCCTGAAGGCACTGGCGGCGATGCGGTCGTCGGCCCAGGCCATGTTCTCCTGGTTCAGCACATCCACCTCGTCAAAGGCCAGAGCGTCCAGGGGGATGGAAATGGCATCGGACAGGTTCTCCATGCCCAGCATATAAAGGTGAGAGGTCCTCGGCTTGCCGTCCCCCTTGGGGGAGACCGCCATCAGCCCTACGTTCTCCGTTGTCTGAACGGCCTCCTTCAACAGGGTGCTGCCGGTAATGACGCCCTTGAACCGCGTCTTGAGGAAGCGCCGGGCGAAGACCTTCGTCGGCAGGGCATACCCCACGCTGCAGCCCTTTGCCAGGGCCAGGTAAAGGCACCACCCAATGGCCAGGGTGGACAGTCCCACCTGGGCGCCCTTGAGGACCCAGACCTCCTTAAGGTGGGGCAGGCGCTGGGCGATCTCCAACAGAGGCCGGTGTTGTTCAAAGCTGTAAGGACGCTTGTCAGCCTGAATGGAGGCGGTAAGGAATTG
>CAZULW010000102.1:0-6676 GCA_964621455.1 uncultured bacterium | reverse complement strand
GTTTTGAACAAGAGTCGGAAAACAGATTTGTATTGACAATTACGAAGTAATGGCGGTCCAGAGCAAAGTGTACAGCTAGCCACTAATTTCTCGCTCCCCTCTCCCCGTCGAGAGTGCGACGTAATGGCAAGCCCGGAAAGCTAACCACCCGGTTCCGAGCACTTTACCTCGATATCGTCAATGGTAAGCGCTCCGAATATCGGCACTGGCTTGCTTTCGTTTAGACTTATCTAACGGTCCACATCGTCTTGACGCCATACATCGAGTATCGCCTGTTTAATCCCCCCAGCGATGAGGACGCGTGCGGTAGTGGTTTTATCGCAGAGCTATCCAGGGGCTGCCCAGCCATCGGGTCGTAACCTCGGCGCTGGGGATTCTCAAACGGCTGACGCACCGGGGTGCTCTCCCAAAGGTCGTCCAGCACCTGGGCGATTTCCAGCCGCTCCCGCTGCGCCTCCAGCATCTTTTCCTTCGAGTTGTAATAGAGGGAGCGGATCTTCTTTTTCAGGTTGATGTAGTGGTCAAACAGCTGGTAGGCTTTTTCGCGGTCGGTGTAGTAGCCCGAGCCCAGCTTGAGGATCGCCAGCGACTCGTCCACGCCGCACAGGACCGCCGTCTCCTTTTGAAAGACCTGCAGGAGGACCAACGTTTCCTGGCGGGCGTTCTCCAGGGCCACCTTGCTGCGCCAGAAATAAACGTCGCTCCGGTAGCCCCGGCGAATCTCGTGGACCGGGATATCGAAGGTTTCGGGCGGGAGGGGTTTCCAGGCGTTGGTGGTCATGGGTATTCCTTCAATAAGATAATTTACGAGCTAAACGCAAGCCCTCTCAACTATCCTTGAAATCGGGGGAAAACGTGTTTCCTTGCCCGGTGGCTCACTTCTGGGCCGAACTTCCATCGTAAAATAAATGTTGGCATCTGTAAAGAATTTTATTATATTATTCATGGTTAGTACGTACAATCTACCAAGTATCTAACCTGACAGGGTGATATATGCTGCCGACATGTAAGTATTTCGCTGACGTGACTCCTCCTTTAGCCCGGGAACTGACATCAAAGCTCCTCATTTTCTCGTTCCTGATGCTGGTCTATGCCCACGCACAAGAACTTACAACTATGGCCGTGCTCGATTTTGAACCTTTTGGTATTTCACAGGTTGAATCGGCTGTCCTGACAAACAGGATGCGCTCAGGATTGATCATGACGGGTAAGGTTACCGTGGTGGAACGCGGGATGATGCAGCAGGTCCTCACCGACGGTGATGGCTGATCAGACCCAGATGGGCCAGTTGTTCCAGAACCTGATCGAGAATGCTATCAAGTTTCGAGGAGAGGAACCGCCTTGCGTGCACGTTTCGGCCCGGGACGGGGGGCACTGGCTTTTCTCCGTCAAAGACAACGGCATGGGGATAAATCCTGAGCAGGCTGAGCGCATCTTCGAGATCTTCCAGCGGTTGGTCCCGCGGGAGGAGTATCCCGGCGGCGGCATCGGTCTGTCCATCTGCAGGAAGATCGTGGAGCGCCACGCCGGCAGGATCTGGGCGGAATCCGTGCCCGGTGAAGGCTCCACCCCTTTTTCTTTACGATCGCGGGGGAAGAGAGCATACTGAGTGGCTGAATGGGAATCCAGATTTGTTGCGATACTCCTCCAAGAGGATGATTGAAAGCGAAGGGCGGGATTAACCTCCGGGGATAAAAGATGAACCATGAACAGATATCGGGAGGTTCACTATGGGAGTGTAAGGAGTGAGAACCACGCCCGTCAGAGCCCTGCTTATTGAGGACAATCCAGCTGATGTGGAATTAATACAAGAGGCCATGACAATACCCCGAACTCCTTATGCCCTGGATATAATCCGTGAGGGCATGTCAGCCATTGCCTTTCTGAGGGGAGATGACAACTGTATCGATACATGCAGGCCTGATTTTGTCCTGCTCGACTTGATTATGTCAGATATAAGTGGCCTTGAGGTCCTGAAAGTAGTAAAATCCGATACTAGCCTAAACCAGATTCCGATAGCGATACTAACTTCAACCGACGTGGAAGAGGATGTATACGAATGTTACAATCTTCACGTGAAATGCTTCCTTACCAAGCCTTGGGAATTGGATCAATTTATTACGATGATGAGACGCCTGGAGGAGTTCTGGTTCAGCACTGTAACGTTACCCATAGTTCCCCATGATGAATGAGACTGTCGTCCTGCTGATTGAAGATAATCCGGCTCACAGCCTGCTGGTGATGGAATTGGTGGAAGGCGTAGAAAAGACCGGCAGGCTGGTTCCACCGCTCGCTTGGGAGGGCGTTACTACTCTCAAAAAGGGACTTGCGCGTTTAGCAGAAGGGGGTGTTGACCTCGTTCTCCTAGACCTCGGTTTGCCGGACAGTCGAGGCTTGGATACTTTTTTAAAAGCGTTTGACCAGAATCCCGCGGTGCCCTATGTGATAATTTCCGGGTACGATGATGAGGAGCTAGCCATCCAGGCAGTACGGGGAGGGGCCCAGGATTATCTGGTGAAAAGCGAGCTGAATGGAAGCCTGCTCATACGCACCATGCTGTATGCCATCGAGCGCAAACAGGCACGGGAGAAAATACGAGAACAGAACGAGTTCCTGAAAAGTCTACTCGATACCCTCACCCACCCCTTTTATGTATTGGATATCCAGGATTACACCATTTTAAAAGCCAATTCAGCATCGAACTTCGGCCCGGGCGGGATAGGGGGTAAATGCTATACTTTGACTCACCACCGGGAAGAACCGTGCGACGATCCCGAGCACCCATGTCCCCTCAAAGAGGTCCTGCGCACCAAGAAATATGTGGGCACAGAACATATCCATTACGATAAGGATGGTACCGTCAGGTACACAGAGGTTCACGGCTTTCCGCTTTTTGATGTAGATGGAAACGTTGTCCAAATGATTGAATACAGTCTAGACATTAGCGCGCGCAAGCTAATGGAGCAGAAAATCCTTGAGACCAGCGAGAGAGAACGGGCCCGAATTGGCCAGGATCTCCACGACGGTTTAGGTCAGATCCTCGCTGGAATCAAGTATATGAGTGGCACACTGGAGAAAAAGCTGCGGGAAAAATCTTTGGAGGAGAGTGCGGACCTGGCGGATATTATTAAAATTATAGATGAGGCTATTATCCAGACCAAGACGCTGGCCAAAGAGCTCTACCCTGTCAAAATACAATCCGACGGCTTTATAAGCGCGCTTCAGGAATATGCTATGCAGGTCAACAGGATGTATAGCGTTCGGTGTGAGCTGGAAGTAGACCAACCCCTGCTGATTCAGGACCACTCTGTCGCTACTCATCTCTTCCGAATTGTGCAGGAAGCGGTAAATAACGCCGTTCATCACGCGTCGGCGGACCAGATTACCATTCAGATAGCAGTTGAGGATGGATTAAGGTCAGTCAGGATTCGCGATAACGGAGTGGGTTTGCCCGAACAATTTGAAAAGCTGAAAGGCGTTGGAGTTAACAGCATGAAATATCGGGCAAATGTTATCGGTGCATCCTTCTCGATCGCATCGAAGGGTACCAACGGTACCGTTGTCGCTTGTACATGGCAGGACGGGCAGTTCCTGGACCAACCCTCTGAGAAGTAGAGTAAGCAGGATATATGATCGCCACGACCCATGAAATCGGAAAAAAGGGCAAAAGGTCGATCCTGATCGTGGAGGACCATCCAATCCTGCGGGAAGGGCTTCGGAGAATAATTAATCACGAAGTGGATTTATTTGTTGTTGGCGAGGCCTGGGACACCCTCACTGCGGAGACCGCCATCCATGAGAAGAAACCCGATCTAGTCCTGGTCGATATTTCGCTGCGCGGCAGCAACGGCCTGGACCTGATCAGGGCGCTGAAGACAAATTACGAGTGGCTACACACACTCGTGTTATCGATGCATGACGAAGTACTTTACGCGGAGCGTGCTTTCCGGGCAGGTGCGAAGGGCTATGTCACTAAGAGCGAACCGTCGGATATACTGCTTGCGGCCATCCGGAAAGTGCTTGCGGGTCAATACTATCTGAGTGATGCCCTAATTTCCAGGGTTTTCGGCCAATTGTATGAAAAGCGGACAGAAAAGGGCCGGTCCAATGTTGAGACGCTGAGTGATCGTGAATTGGGGGTATTAGAGATGATGGGTCAAGGTGCAAGCACGCATCAGATCGCTGAGAATCTCTATCTGAGTATGAAAACCATTCAGACCTATCAACAGAGGATAAAAGATAAACTATCACTGAAGAATGCAACCGAGTTGATCCAGTATGCGACGCAGTGGGTTAACGAAAACGCCTGAGATGCCGGGTAATCATTATCCGGCTATGAGTCATGCGCGTGAACTGCCTCGCGGCTCCCATCCTTTAGAACACCAACATTCTATTGAGCTTCGTATCAAGACAGGCTGCCGAACTAGCTCGCCGCAGGGAGTAATCCCCGCCATTTCTGCAGGTTATTTTGCGCTCATTAACACCTGCGATCTCCTGAAATAATACTTCCGTCCTCTACTCCTCGATAAGAGGACACTACACGAAAGTGGGAGTAAGCCCCACAATTTCCCTGCGGGATCAAGTCAGGTATGACACCCAAATAAGGCCCGGCCCGATTGATTATCTTTTTCTTCTGCCCTATTTTAGCATCGAGAGATTGCTGTAATGCATAGCCAAACGGATCGGGCGAAGGAGACAAGGTCAGATAACACCGGGATTTCACAGCTCATCCAGAATACACTGTATCGAGGTAGTTTTATACTTGTCGAGTTACGATCAGTTCAACAGCTGCGCCCTGATAAGATGTTAGTGTTTTTTTTACCAACTTGGTTATCTCCAGCGTGTTTATGAACAACTTGCATCACGCCAGAATTGATAGTATGCGAAAGAAGATCTCACTTCTTTTAATTGAAGATAATCCAGATGATGTTTGGCTGATTCGGGAGATGTTGAGTTATGTCTCCGCTACAAGCGCAGTCACCCCCATGTTTGAGATCATCGATACGGACCTGCTCTCAGCCGGGTTGGAACATATGCGATCAGGGGAGATTAACGTGGTTTTACTTGATTTCTCGTTGCGCGATAGCCGGGGTGAAGAGACCTTCCTCAAAGCACTCGAAGAAACACCGGAAGTGCCAATTATTGTCATTTCCGATTTTGACGATGAATCGATGGCGATTCAGGCAGTGACAGATGGTGCCCAAGATTACCTGGTGAAAGACCAGTTCGATGGCGTCCTACTTTCGCGCTCGATTATATATGCTATCGAACGCAGAAAGGCAGAAGTTGCATTAATTGAATCAGAACGGCGGTTACGATCCCTTCGCGAGCATACCATGGAAGGGATTTTCCGGACCACACCCGAAGGGCAATTCCTTTATGCCAACCCGGCTATGGCCCGAATTTTCGGTTTCGATAATGTTGAGGAGTTAGCCGAAGCGAACCTGAATGAATTATACCTATGCCCGGATGATAGACAAGCGATCTGTTCAAAGTTCTCCCAGAACGGTTGTGTGGAAGATCTGGAAGTGCGCATGCGCCGTAAGGATGGTACAGTAATCTGGATCCGAGAAAATGCCGTCGTCAATCGGGATAGGAACAGCGGGATCGTGGCATACGAAGGATTTATATCGGATATCACCGATCGCAAACGGGCAGAGGAAGAAAATGTTCGTCTTGTCGCCGCTGTTGAACAAAGCGGTGAATCAGTTCTCATTATCGATACCGAGGGAATCATTCAATATGTTAATCCAGCGTTCGAGAAGATCATTGGCTATTCCCGTGAGGAGACCGTAGGTCGGAATGTTAAGTCACTCGGAACCGAGAATCAGGGTAATAGTTTCTATTGCCAAGTTTGGGACAATATGATCCAAGGCGAAATATGGGCAGGCCATCTCAGCAGCACGAAGAAAGATGGCTCCATCTATGAAGCAGACGTTGCAATATCACCTGTCCGGAATGAGTTGGGCCGGGTCGTCAATTATGTTGTTGCTTCCCGCGACATCACATCTGAGATAGCACTTGAAGCTAAGCTCCGTCAAGCTCAGAAAATGGAGGCTGTAGGGCGGCTGGCTGGCGGGTTGGTTCATGATTTCAATAATCTGCTTACGGTGATCCTCGCTAATGCCGAGCTCATCCGTATCCAACTGGATGAATCCAGCCCGGCACGAGAGATGACCGATAGTATTATTGAGGTTGCTGGGAAGGCCGCCTGGCTGACACGTCAGCTACTCGCATTCAGTCGTGAGCAGCAGCTATCCTTATCCAATCAGAACCTTAACGATATCATTCTGGATATGAATAGAATGCTTCCCCTTTTAATCGGCGAGGACATTGAATTGGTTACGAGATTAGCAGACGACCTCGGGCAGGTGAAAGTAGATCCCAGTCAGATTGAACAGGTGATCATGAATCTTGTGGTCAATGCTATGGATGCGATGCCGAACGGTGGCCGGATTATCGTCGAAACGGCCAATGTCACTTTCGGTGAGGAATTGAAGAAGTCAGAGGTTGGTTTAAAACCAGGGTCATATGTCCTGCTCAGAATAGAAGACACTGGATCCGGAATTACTCCTGATCTAAAGGAGCGTATCTTTGACCCGTTTTTCACTACGAAGGAACCAGGGAGAGGGACTGGTCTGGGACTCTCCACCGTCTATGGTATCGTTCGCCAGAG
>CAZULW010000101.1:0-6762 GCA_964621455.1 uncultured bacterium | reverse complement strand
TTTGCATGGTCTGATATTAACAACATCGGTGGCTAAACTGGGACTTTACCCTAAACAATATGCAACTGAGCAACAGTACTTAATTTATGCTTAGTATTATTGGGAGAAATCTCTGTATGGAGGCGCTCATACCGGAAATTGATGTTCTCATAGCGAGTTCATTGTGGTTATGGGAGAGAGAAGTGTACCCTTTACAGTTTTCTGTGGCTAGTGGACAAGGTATTGATGCGGAAGCAGATAGAAAGAAACTGGAGGCAGAGCTTAAGGCAGCAGGAGCTCCTGATCAAATTAGAGAGTATGCAAATGAAGGACCCGACGTTATAGGAATTTCTAGGTCTTCCTTGCTTCACGTGCTTACTGGAGAGACACCGAATGGAACTGTGGTTGGAGAATACTGGAAGATTGAGTGTAAAGGGAGGGGTAAAGGGAAATCCAACACTCTCAGCAACAAGTTTTACATCGGACTGGCGAAGGCAGTTTCCTACTACGAGGACTCACCTGCAGACGATTTTCCTGAAGCAAGGCAATATTTAGGTTTGGCTCTGCCCGAAATCTCCGTATATATGAGGGATCTTCGGCGTTTAGTCCGTAAGCAGCTTAGACAGCGGCTAAATTTATGGATTCTACTGTATAACAATGAGGACAGCTCTATAAGGCCTGTAAGTCCAGATGATGAGTATTGACCAATGGAAATATTGTCTTCCATTAGCGACGAGGTATAACCCTAAATATACAATCGACCATTTCACTGGATGGGAGTACATACTATGAAACTAAAAGTGATCGTTCACGAGGCCGAAGAGGGCGGTTACTGGGCTGAGGTTCCAGCCATACAGGGATGTGTAAGTCAGGGGGAAAATATTGAGGAGCTCCTGGCGAATATCCACGAAGCGGTAGAGGCTTGCCTGTCAGTAGATACTAAAGACTATGAGACATCGGATAAGGATAAAGTCCTGGAGATAGCTGTTTGAAAAGCGTTTCCGGTAAGGAGTTTGCCCGCCTGCTGGAGCGAAAAGTTTGGGAGCTAAAGCGCATCAAAGGTAGCCACCACGTTTACGTCTAGTATGGCAACCCTGCGCGCATTTCAGTTCCGATACATGGTAACCAGCCCCTCAAGGTTGGATTGCTAATGCACCTGATGAAACTTGCTGAGATTAGGAAAGATGAGTTATAATCATCGGCCTGCTAGTAGCGCAATCGCGCCCTGCTGGCATTGGCCGCCCGGAGCCAGTCCAGGGCCGTTGAGGCCGCCGCCGTAGACAGGGTGAGACTACTCTGCCCGCTGTTGAAGCAGAGGGCGGTCATAGATGGAGCGATAGCCCCCACCCATGTTTCTCGCCAGCCACAAACGATAATCGAGGTCTTCGGTCGGGGTTACCTGCCGCTGCTGAACGGGCTGGGTGGCTGTGGCTACCATGACGAACTTCCGTTGATTTGCATCGGTTGCCAATAGAACCAGTTCATCCCGGAAGTCACCATATAGGTCGGCTACCATGAGGACCTGGCTGTTCTCCGGCAGGTCCGGTTGGCCTGCCGCAGCCGGGAGAATTTCACTGCCATTGAAATTGCCGATCCGATAATCGCCGCTGTTTAGCAACTCGCGGGTGTCATCGCCATCCCACTCTACGGGTATGTAACCATGCGGAAACGGCTCCAGGAGAACCCGTCCATCGGCCGAAAAAAGAATCAGATTATAGTCATTGTGTCCGGCCCGGTTGGAGACACATTCCATTCCCGGCGAGCCGTCCCAGATGTCAGCCGACCACCCCCGGTGACCATGGGTCCAGCGCGGATCATCTTCCCGGTTCACTTTCCAGATGACTTCACCTGAATTCGCGTCGACCATATAGACGCCGGTATGTATGCTTGACTCGACAATATAAAAAACCTCCAGGCCGGGCCGTTCAGGCAGATGGTCATGAATGGAAACAATGTCCGGGTGTTGTCTGTAGATCGACCATCGTATGGTTCCATCAGGGCTAAGACAGGTAGTGCCGTCAAAGATCTCCTGCCGGCCGTCGCCATCGACGTCCGCTACTTCGATCTTGTGGCCGCCGCTGCCGCTGGTCTCGCCGAAACTGTTAAATCGCCAGAGTTCCCTCAGCTGCGCATCATAAGCTACAAATACCTCGTTCTCATAAAGACCGGTCTGGGTGATGACCGCCGGCTGCTCCCTATCCAGATAAGCAATGGAAAGGTGGATACGGGTGGATGATCGGGCAAAATCCGATACCATTTCAGGCCAGGCGGTTTTATGCTTGAGCCGGCCGGTTAGTCCGTCCAGGATGACCACGTAATTGGTATCCCCGATCTGCAGGCGGGTTATGACTTCCGCTTTCCCATCGTGATCCATGTCCCAGACACAGAAGGGGACGTTATTGGCGCTGCCGTAGCAGTGATCGTGATGGGAAACATCCTTCCGCCAGAGGGATCGGCCATAAGAGGTGAACGCCTCAAGCTGAACCGGGAGCCCGGGATCCTGGGACATTTCCCGGTTGCCATTATCCAGTCTGATCACGCAGTCGAGCGTGCCATCCCCATCCAGATCGCCGAAAACGGGCACCAGCGAACCTTGTTTGAACAAAGGCCTGAACGAGGCTGCCCCGGCTGTGGCCTCCGGAGAAACCGTCACCCCGATCCATTCGGAGCGTCGGCCCTCTTTGCCCGAGCCATCCACAGGTTTTACGTAATACTGGTAGCGTTTGTTATCGGTCAGTTCCGAATCGATGAACATGGTTGCATCATCCACCGGCTCATCGGTAATCCGGAAACCGGCATGGTTCCTGGCGTTGGCCCGATAGACATTGAAGCGCGTCCCAGGGGCATCATCTTTGAGCAAAGCCCAGCTTAACAACACGTTCCCGTTGCCCAGCGGAACGGCGCTGAGTTTACGTTTTCGTACACCCCAGTCACTGCTCTCTGGCTCGCGTACCGGCCGGAAACCGACGTCCGGATGCCGGATACCAGCCGATAAGCCGAATCGATAGCCGCATCTCAGGTAGGCTTCGCTGCGGGCCCAGGAACCGCCCATCACACTCCCTTCGATAAGTGATAAATCCTCGATCCGATACTTCCAGCGGGTCGTGGCCGGTTCAGGGTAATTCACCGTCATCTGCCACACGTTGCCGGCCATCCCGTAAAGGCCGTACCCGTTTTTCTCTCCCCCGGCGGCGGGCTGGAGATATTCCCGCCAAAGATCAAAACGACGCTTCTGATCAGGGTCATGATTCGCCTTTCCCTCTGGCGACTCATTCCCCCAGGGATACATTTGATTGGCAAGCCCGCCGCGGGCCGCATATTCAAATTCAACCGCTGTCGGCAGGCGATAAAGCCGCCCCCCCTGTTGAGTCAGCCACTCCAGGTAGGCCGCCACGTCCCGGCGGTTGACATAAATCACCGGATGGTTTGCCTTTCCCCCGGGGATTTTCCGGCCTTTCCAATGCAGGGGTGGCGGATAACCGGTAGCGTCAATAAAGGACTTGTACTCCCGGTTCGTTACCGGATGATCCAGGATTTCAAAATCTTCCACCCGCACAAGATTGCCATCCTGACGGGCTCCCAAACCAGTCTTATAAGTACTACCCCTGATGAATACAAATCCTTCAAGATCGGACCCGGCCGAACAACCGAAAACGTACAGAAGAGCGGCTAAAACCAGTACCTCACGTAAACGCTTCATATTTGTGCTCCTCCCCGGTTAGGTTTTATTCAGTGCTATGAAACCGCCTCAGATTGCACTTCATCAAAGAAACGGGGACTCCTCAGTCAGAAGCTAAGGGACGCGCCCAGCGGTTCAAAGGGTATCCTGCCGACGTGACAGAGATAAACCGCCATGCCAATGCTGGCCATCTCGGCCAGGTTGGCCCCCTTGCCCCCAGCAGCTCTCTCATTTCAGCGGAACCTTCGCCCTGGCCAGCCCCGAAGGTGTATACATATGTGCCCATAGTCTATAACTCCCTTGAAAAAATGATTTCAAACTTAGTGAACACTTGACGGGCTAGCAAAGCGGCGCGTCAAAAGCCCGATAAAACTCCGTGCAGCCGCAGCCCATTACAGTTACTTTCTGAACCGAGAGGATTGCATGGATGGGACGGATGAGGCGATTCGCTCCCCGGTTCATGTGGCTAAAGCGGAAATTCCGCGGCGCGGCTGGGAGTGTCCTGGCCAGATGGAGCTGTCGGGGCTGCGGGACAGGAGGGATATAGTGTATGGGCAGATAAGTATGAATTGAATCAGTTTGCCTCATCAATTACGTTCCCAATATTATCTTAATTTAGTGCTGCAAACGGAGGTCTTTGATCATGGCTGCAAAATCCATACTGATCCTGGGCGGTTACGGCAATGCCGGTCTGGCCATTGCCCGGTTGTTGCTAGAATGGACGGATGCCCGGTTAGCATTGGCTGGAAGAGATCATTCCAGGGCTGTTGAAGCCGCCGCCGAGCTCAATAGTCAGTTTGTCCAAAAGGATCCGCCAGGGAAGGGCTTCCGGGTGTCCAGCATCCAGGCTGACGCGTCCAACGAGTACGATCTGAAACGGGCCCTTGCGGGTGTGGACCTGCTGGTGGTGGCTTCAAGCACGGCCAGGTATGCCCGGGAGGTGGCCTCAGCTGCCCTGGCGGCGGGAGTAGACTACCTGGACATCCAGTATTCCACGGCCAAGCTGAAGGTCCTGCGGTCGATGGCGAGTGAGATTGAAAGGGCGGAGCGCTGCTTTATCACCGATGGGGGCTTTCATCCCGGGCTGCCGGCGGCCCTGGTGCGGTACGCCGGGAACAGCATCGACCACCTGGAGCGGGCCGTGGTGGGCGCCGTCCTCAAGGTCGATTGGAAAGCCTTTACCGTAGGTGACGAGACCGCCGAGGAGTTTATGTCCGAAATGTTGGACTACCAGTCGCTGTTTTACAAAGATGGTCAGTGGCGTAAGGCCAAAATGTGGCGCCTGAAGGACTTTCTCAGAATGGACTATGGTGTGCCCTTCGGCCGCCCTTATGCCGCTCCTATGATGCTGGAGGAGATGCACGGCCTACCCGAGATGATCCCCTCCCTGCGGGAGACCGGATTTTACATCGCAGGCTTCAACTGGTTCGTGGACTGGGTGCTCTTTCCCCTTGGTATGCTGGCCCTGCGCCTGTGGCCCAAGGCGGCGCTGCGGCCGGTGGGGCGTCTCATTTTTTGGGGAATGGAGACCTTTTCCAGGCCACCCTATGGCATCGTGCTTCAGCTGCAGGCCAGCGGGCAGGATGAGGAACAGGCCAAAGCTCTTACGGTACGCATTACCCACGAGGATGGCTACTTCCTCACGGCCGCCCCTACCGTGGCCTGCATCATGCAGTACCTGGATGGCACCGCCGCCCGGCCCGGCCTCCACTTCATGGCCCACATCATGGAACCGGCGCGCATGCTCCAGGACATAGAGAAGATGGGGGTTGAGGTGGACGTCTGGGAGGAGGCTTGAAACAAATCGTTTGGTACGCGGTGTGTATTGGTTCCTTCCCCCTGCCCCCTCTGCCGGTCCCGACTTACCTCCCTTCCACTATGAGAATAGCCTGGATGATCCATGCCGCTTGGGTCCTGCTGCCTGGACTTTAAGACTGTCT
Organism: uncultured bacterium; assembly: GCA_964621455.1. Lineage (GTDB taxonomy): Bacteria > Fidelibacterota > Marinisomatia > SCGC-AAA003-L08 > TS1B11. The sequence goes on along the minus strand of CAZULW010000101.1, from coordinate 1,164 downwards.
GACTCATGGAACACACGTTAAGTCCCCTGTCGCCAGTCCGACCAGGTTGAATAGGAGAGCATTGCCATGCCTGTACCCGTAATCCTGGCCGATATTCAGGCCGCCGCGGAGCGCATCCGTCCCTATGCTCACCGGACCCCGGTCCTCACCTGCGCCGGCCTGGATGCCTTGGCCCTGGGCGTACCCGGGCTCGCTGTGGCTCCGCCGAGGCCCTCGGGGAGTCCCGGGCAGGTCCTGGCCGGAGGCCGCTTGTTTTTCAAGTGCGAGAACTTCCAGAAAGTCGGAGCCTTCAAGTTCCGGGGGGCCTGCAACGCCGTCTTTTCCCTGTCTGAGAAGGAAGCCGCTAAGGGCGTGGCCACACACTCTTCGGGCAATCACGCCGCGGCCCTGGCACTGGCGGCCCGGCTGCGGGGCATTCAGGCCCACATCGTCATGCCGCATACGGCGCCGGGGGCAAAAAAGGCCGCAGTGGAGGGATACGGTGGGCGCATCACCTTCAGCGAGCCTACCCAGGAATCGCGCCAGTCTACCCTGGCAGCCGTCGTAGAGCAGACGGGCGCCAGCTACATCCCCTCCTATAACGACCCGCGTATCATCGCCGGACAGGGGACGGCTGCGGCGGAATTGGTGGACGAGGTGCCGGACCTGCATATGGTTTTGGCACCTGTGGGTGGGGGCGGCCTTATCAGTGGCACCGCCGTTGCCGTCTCTGAGCTCTCCCCATCCACGCTTATCATCGGGGCGGAACCGGCCAATGCCGACGATGCCTGCCGCTCGCTCAAGGAGGGCCGCATCGTGCGGTCTTGCGATCCGCAGACAATCGCCGATGGCCTGCTGATGTCCCTAAGCCCGCTCACCTTTGATATCATTCGGAAGCGGGTGGAGCGGATCGTCACGGTGAGTGAGGAGGCCATTGTCAGCGCCATGCGCCTGGTATGGGAGCGGATGAAGATCGTCATCGAGCCTTCGGCGGCGGTGGCCGTGGCGGCGGTGCTGGGAGACGAGCTGGACGTAACTGGTAAGCGGGTTGGAATTATCCTCTCCGGGGGGAATGTGGACCTGGAGAGGCTACCATGGTGAGGCAGACTGGGGCCTTAGTCGGAACATATAAATCAATAGCTAGGAAATGGAATTGCGTGGTAGTAATTTACCATGTGGTACTAG
>CAZULW010000100.1:0-6947 GCA_964621455.1 uncultured bacterium | reverse complement strand
CAAACAACCCTTTCCAAGTTCCAATTAGTGCAACTTTCATGGGGTATTACCTTATTTTAAATGCAATATCGGGATTGGGCTCGGACAAGGTGGGTGCGATAACTGAGAGCTCGCCATTAACAGAAGCCGTGGTTTCAGTGCTTACAATCACACCTCTCCAGGTGTCGAACCAGGAGACTTCGAAGGAACCGTTTCCTTCGCCCTGGGGATGGTAGGGCTGTCCGTTATCACGCTTATGAACGATGTTGTATGCCGGAACAGCTTCTATTGTTAACCCGCTGACCGACCTGACGTCTCCATTCTTCATCACGATGCCGCCTTGCACCACTTCGGCACATTTCCCGCTCAGTACAATACTCGTGTTCTCATTGCGAAGAATTCCTATCACCTCCGCATCAAGATGGTCTCCATGCTGGTGTGTTACCAGGATTAGGTTAGCCTGAGGCATTTTAGTATAGTCGGCTTCTCGAGATACCGGGTCCACATGGATGGTCTTTCCGTTGAAGGTGAACATCAAGGTACCATGGCCGATGAAGGTGATCTTCAGGTCACCGGCGGACGTTGGGATGACATCCTCTTCGAACCCTTCTCCCGCGAATCCGGTTAACGTCAGGCCGCAGACCAGGGCGAGCGCCAATATCAGGACCTTACTCATTTTCCGCTCCTCTTTTACGCGCGTTTTTTAGAACCTGTTGGGTACGTAGAATTTAACAATAAAAGATACAATACACGGTTCAAAGTAGTGAAGAAAGGGGTTCAGACCACCTGTATCGCACCCGGGGTTGCCAGATCAGAGAACACCTGGGTGAGATACAGACGGTGTTCGCTAATGTGAGCTGGATGCTGAACGGATAGGGGGATGATGGCATACAGATTGCGCAGTACGGGACAGAAACCAAACCCATCGATGGGACTATTATTGATGAGGAGTTTGACAATTTTACAAATTTTTGTATATTCGGCGCGGAACTGTGCTATGAGGGAGATCGCTACAGACTATGTTATTTCCAATCTTCCCCCCTATGCTTTTATAAAGGATTAAGGATAAGTCTAAGATGCCGATAATGGTCATAAGTAGATAATATTATAGGAGAATAGAGTCTTGTCAACGCCCAAGGGCTATATCGAATTAACTATCTTGTTCCGACCCGAAGCGGGGAAGTGGACTGCAGAATGCCTGGAATTAGGTACTGCTGCCTATGGCGATTCATTAGACGAAGCTGTGGAGGCGATTGAAGGGGCAATGGAACTGCATCTGAACACTCTTGAAGATGTTGGTGAACGTGAGAGGTTCCTAAAAGAAAGAAATATAAAAATACATCGTATTGCTCCCAAGCCCACAACTAACGTTAAGGTTAAAAATATCCCATACGGCGCCTTCATTCATCCTGAGATACGTGAAATAGCCTGCGTCTAAACACTATGCCGGAGAGCCTACCGGCAATCACCGGGAACCAACTCGTCAAACTACTTGCCAAAGATGGTTGGCAAGTAAAACGCCATGCAACACATGGCGTCTCAATGAGTAAAAAAGTAGGTAATCGCAATTTAGTAACTGTCATACCTTCGAAAGACGATAGCCTCCCACCCGGAACCCTGAGTGCGATACTGGGACCCAAACAGACAAAACTCGGTCGAAAAGGTCTTAGTAACTTAATTGATACCTATGGACTAAAGTAAGGCACCCCTTTATGGGACAACAAGGTAGGTTTTAGCGGAGGGGTGGTCAAGGCAAGTTTTTTTATAGGACTAAGGCAAGCCCTGGGAATACCCCCTGCTACCCTCCCCCGTCTATTCCCTCGATTCCCTACCGTCACCACCCACCACTAGCCGACGCAATCGGGATCAAGCCGATGTTTGCTCTACTTTTCAATAAAGGTCTGAATGTTGTTTGTGCGGCTGACCTGGAGAAACCATCTCCGGCTCTACGGAGAATTTCAACCAGCACAACTCTCGAAGGAAATCGGTGGTTATCGACGCTAGAACTCGCTGTAGCCCGTAGGAGAATCGAACTCCTGTTGCCAGGTCGAAAACCTGGAGTCCTCACCACTAGACGAACGGGCCGCTGAAGGCGCGTGAATTTAGGCGTGCCCGAAAACGGGCGGCAAGGAAATAGGATGCGCACTTCGCTCCCCCCAGGCCCTTTTGTACATCGCCCTTACCAAAGTGTAACTTCGCACCAGACCTGGTCGAGACAGGAAGCCATGGACACCGACACCCGCAGACTGCTTCTCTACCTGGGCCTTTTCGCCCTGGCCTTCGGGTATATCGAGGCGGCGGTGGTGGTTTACCTGCGGGAGCCGTACTATCCCGGCGGGTTTGGGTTCCCCCCGACAGACATACCCTCGCGCCTTCTCTGGATGGAGGTGGCCCGGGAAGCCGCCACCCTGCTGGTGCTTCTCAGTGTGGCCCGCCTGGCGGTGCCCAGCAGGGCCGTCCGGCGCAATCTGCGGCGCTTTGCGGTCTTCGCCTACTGCTTTGGCATCTGGGACCTGGTCTATTACCTGGTCCTCAAGCTACTCGTGGGCTGGCCGGTGTCCCTGCTGGACTGGGACGTACTCTTCCTGATCCCCCTGCCGTGGACCGGCCCCGTGCTGGCGCCTATGCTGGTTTCGGTGGTCCTGGTGGTGGCGGCCGTGCTGATCCTCAAGCTGTCCGCGGAACGGCCCCCAACTATCCGCCCGGTGGACTGGCTGGTGGAAGCCCTGGCGGGGCTGGTCATCATCGCCAGCTTCCTGTGGAACCTGCCCGCCCTGGTTGCGCGGGAGGCACCCCAGTACTATCCCTGGTGGCTGTTCGGGCTTGGGCTCGCTGGCGGCGCGGGATGGTTCGCCTGGCGCCTGACCCACCACCGGGAAGAAACAGCCGCCGCTAGCAGGTAACACAGCGCCCCTAACGATCCCACCACCGGGAAGCCCAGGTTCAGCGCCGCAATGGTCGCTACCGGAGTGGCGACCACCGATGCGAATCCATTGACCCCCCATGCCCAGGGAACCAGGTGATTGGCCCCGGCCGCATCCAGCCACCGCACCCCCGTCGGGAAAAATATGCCCATCGGCAGCGCCAGGGGGGCCAGAGCAGCGATAACCATCACAAGGCGGCTCCCCTGCCCCAGCACCGCCCAGCTGGAAGCAAAATAGACCACGCTCCCGAACAGTGCCGCCAGCATAAGGATGATCAGGACCACCGCGCCCGGAACCAGCCTGCGCGGGGTCCGGGCCCAGCGTCCCGACAGTATACTTCCTACCCCGGCAAACACAAGCAGGGCGGTAATCACCGCCGCCGCGGAAAACACGGGATCGCCCAGTACCAGTACCAGCTTCTGTATGAGGACGATCTCCACAAACATGAAACCGCAGCCAATAGCCCCGAAGTAGAGGAGGCTGATGGGCTTGTCCCGAGTCCCGACCATGTGTCGGGATCGAAGGGGCTTGTCCTGAGCGGCAGAACGGCGGCTTAACCCAAGGGGCAGCAGGATCAGCACGGCCCCACCGATCAACAGCAGGGCCAGTGTGATCAACAGCAGCACGTAGCCCCACTCCGCCAGCATGACCCCGGCAGTGCCAAGGGTATGGCGCATAATGGGCAGCGAACGAAGCGTGAGAAAGTGTTGAAAGAAGGGCCGGTTGTCGGTGGGGGGCGCCAGGTGAAAGGGGGATGGGACAGCCCCGCGTGGGGGACTTCCTGCCGCCAGGGTCGCCAGGGCCGGTGCCAGGGTAGTATCTGCCAGGTGATGGTAGATTGTGGCTCCTTCATCCCTGCCACCGTCAGGCAGGTACAGCAGATCGAAACCTTCATCGGCGGCGAACCGGCGGATTCGCGTCAGTTCATCCGGCGACCAGGGCCGCCGGGAAAGAACCGATGTGATCACATTCCAGCTGCCGATGGCCACCAGGTGGGAGCCGGGCGATACCATTTCTTCCGGCCCCAGGGCCTCCAGGGCCGCTGCCAGCAGGCCGAACAGCTTCAAAGGCCGCCGGGGCGGGCTGTCCAGCCAGGTTGTGAAGCACAGGAGGCCCTCCGGCGACAGGTGCTCCAATATAGCGGTGACCCCTTCCACCGTAAGGAGGTTGTTCTCGTAGATGGCCTGCATGGCGGCCGCGGCGCTCACTACCCCGCCGGTGGGGGGTACCATCACTACATCGAACCGCCCCGAGTCCCGATACAGGAAACTGCGTGGTTCGGTCGCTATCAGCTGCACCCGGGGGTCCCGGTATACGCTGCTCAGTCCCGCTTCTGCTTCTGTCAGATAGTCCAGGGCCTGGAGTAATCGCTTGTGGCGCACCACTGCGGTGACGGTCCCGGCGCCTTCCATCAGGGCCTGGTGCACCTCGGAACCGGCGGCGGCGTTCAGTACCAGCACCCGCCGGGGGCCATTCCTGGCACCAAATGACCGGATACGGTAGGGCAAGGCGAAACTGGCATGGCGCAGGGGAGCGGCGGCGGACGTATCGTCCAGCAAAGGCAGCGGTCCCAGGGGATTGCCATCCAGGTAAGCCACCGCCTGAGGGCGGATCTCCCCCTGGAAGGAGAGGCTCAGGCCCGTCGCGGACCGCAGGGTGGGTCCCCGGACGATGGCCAAAACCCCCAGAGGGCTGGCCCGCTCCAGGAGCACTTCCGTTTGCGGCATCAACCGAGTGCGGCTAAGGGCCTTGTAGGGGGACATGGATGGCCTGAGAGGCGCCGCCCAGCCCAGCATGGCGATCACCGCCAGGGCGGCCAGGCTCAGGGCCGGATATGCCCCGACGTTTCTGTCGGGGGCAGAATGCCGCCGCTCCCTGAGCCAGGTACTGCCCGCATGCAGCAGTCCCAGCACAGCGGTCCCCAGTCCCAGCAGGGGCGGGATATCCAGGGGGTGCCGGCTGTAGAGGAGCAGCAGTCCCCCCAGGGCTCCCGCACCGGACCCCAGGAGGTTGGCGCCGTAATGCAGGGTAATGCGCCGGGGCGCGACCGAAAATACCAGGATCAGACCGAAAGCCCCGCAGAAAAAGGGCAGGAAGAGCGTCAGGCAGAGCAGGGCCAGTCCCCACAGCCGCCACGGCTGCCAGACCGCCATAAAGCTGTCAGTGGGAATGACGGCCAGGAGGGGCCTGACCGCCGCCATCGTAACGCCGGTAAGTATCAGCGCGGAGGTGAAGGCCCGGTCATGGTGGCGGTGCCAGAAAGGCCGGAACAGGTGCAGCAGCGTGCCGCTGGCGCCGAACCCCAGCAGTGCCAGGCTGATCACCAGGTAGGCAAAGTGATACCACTGCAGGTATGTGAGGACGCGCAGCAGCACCACCTCGCAGGCCAGGAGGCTGAAAGACAGCCCGAACAGGAGCACCGGCAGCAGTCGATCATGGGCGGGCGGACGGGTGTTCATGGATGGGCTATCAGTGGCGTCCCGTGAACGGTACAAACCGCACGGGCATGAGCTGCCGCGACCTTACCCGGTCGCCCTTTTTCTCCACCAGGACCAGGTACTGGGTTAGAAAGGGATGTCCCACCGGGATGACCATCCGGCCGCCCTCGGCCAGCTGCCGGACCAGGGGCGGGGGAATAGATTCGGGGGCCGCGGTGACCACGATGGCGTCGAAGGGGGCGGCTTCGGGCCAGCCGTAGTAGCCGTCGGCGGTGCGGGCCACGATATTGTCATACCCCAGGGATGTGATAGTAGCCTGTGCCCGGTCGGCCAGCTGGGGGACGATCTCCATGGTGTATACCGTATCGGCGATCTGTGCCATTACGGAGGCGTGGTAGCCGGAGCCGGTGCCCACCTCCAGCACCCGGCTCGTCGAGTCCAGGCGGGCTATCTGGCACATGTAGGCCACGATGAAGGGCTGGGAGATGGTCTGCCCGTAGCCGATAGGCAGGGGGCTGTCGGCGTATGCCTGGCGCAGTTCGCCAGTGGGGACGAAGCGGTGGCGGGGAACGGCCCGCATGGCGGTCAGAACCAAGGGATCATCAACGCCCCGCCTGGCGATCTGCCGGGTGACCATGGCCTCCCGCCGGGCGGTGAAGTCATCTTCCCGTTGAGCCAGCCCTGTTTCAACCGGATATATCATAATCGGTAGAAGCCAGAGAACAAGGTGCCGGGAATTCACGAGACAGCTCCTTTCAGTGGGTCACAGCTGCGGGCTGCCCTTCAGCCCGCGTGCAAGGAATGGTAGCCATGAAATCGGCGGGTTGCAAGGATTTCAGCCACGAATTAGCACGAAACAAGAGATTAACCACAGAGAGCACAGAGGACACAGAGAGATGATTGAAAATTTAAGAATGAAGAATTTGACAGGATAACAGGATTGACGGGATATACTGAGAAGAAGTTGGCAGGAGGAAAAAGACGAACCGTAAAGCTTGCCCTGAGTCCGTCAGCCGACGGGGGCAGTGCTTTATTCCACACCTTTGTAAGGGCGACTCAGTGAGCCGCACCTAAGATCAGGTTACCAAGGGCCATTGAAAGCCTGCCGCCGGCCATGGCTGTATCGGTCTAGGAGGGCTTATGGATAAGTGTCTGGATAACATCAGTGATGATGATCTGCGAGCCGCCTACCATAAGCGTTTCAAGGTAAAGAATGGAGAGGTCTTCCGGAACAGTCAACACGTAGCCGATCACCTAGTGATACTACTGGAAGGTAGAATGCGGGAAACGTTCGTAGTCCTGTACCTGAACCAGAGGAATGCCTTGATAGATTCTGAAGTCATCTTTGAGGGTACGGTCAACCATGCTGTAGTGTATCCCCGTGAGATCATTAAGTCTGCTCTTCTTAAGGATGCCTCAGCTGTTATCTGTGGTCATAATCATCCTTCTGGTGAAGTGAAGCCTAGTCAGGATGATAAGTCGATTACCAGGAAGATCAAAGAGGCCTGCGACACCATCGATGTCAGACTGCTGGATCATATCATTATTGCGAACGGAGAGTTCTTCTCATTTGCTGACAGCGGATTACTGTGAGGGAGGTTTCAAT
>CAZULW010000099.1:0-6975 GCA_964621455.1 uncultured bacterium | reverse complement strand
CTATCATTTGTTGGGTAAAATCCACTTTGGTCCGACTTTTAACTAATTACCTAAAGTAATCTAGGTTTCCCTCAATATAGTTTTCATAGAATCTTTCAAAATCGCTCGTGTAATCTCCACTGGTATTGAAGTATATTCGATGTTTGGATTCATCAAAAACAATCCCAGGCAACCCTTCACTATATTGAATATCCATCTGTTCACGGAAATCAATTTTTGATAATTGAGGCCAAACAGGTACTTCGGGGATAGTACTCAGGATTAAGTCACAGGCAGCTTTTACAGCTGTATGGGGGAAACTCCCGATTCCTGTGGCGATACATTGAGGACTAAATGACATCGAGTATTCTCCTTTTACTCTATTTCCAACCTAAGGTGTATAATTGATTGCGATGTATGCGATGACTATACCGAAAATAGTGGTACAATTTTAAGTGAAATAGTCACGCTACATACTGGATTGGTTGGAGTTAATGCTTTAATAGATTTCATTAAATTCTGTTTTCAAATTATCATCTATTAATTCAAATAAAGGTTTCCCTAATAAATCAGCATTAAAAATAATGTCGTGATAGGAAATCATTCCCAGGATAAGATTTGGAGATAATTGTTCACTAATCCGTGTTTTTTGCCGTTCGGTTTGGATCTTATTACCGATAATTCCAAAATGGTGAACCCCAATGTCTCTGGCAAATTTCATAATTAATTTAGCAGTATAAATACTCCGGGTACCGGGTTCTACAATTATTAGCATTTTATCAATTGCTTTAGCAGTAGCTCTACCCAGATGTTCAATTCCCGCTTCCATATCAACAATGACTACCTCTTTTCGTTTGAGAATAATTTCGGATAACAAGCTTTTAAGTAGGACGTTCTCAGGACAAGCACAACCGCTACCCCCTTTTCTTACAGCCCCCATTACGAGTAATCGTATTTCACGGAAATCAATACAGAATTTATCAGGAATGTCACTCACGGTGGGATTCATTTTAAACAGTTGCCCAAATTGTCTGGGGTTTGCACCAGTTTTTTCTTTAATCAATTCGCGCTGTGCTGAAATTGGTACAATTGACATAGCTTGTTCATATGGTATGCCAATTGCCGATGCTAAATTGGCATCGGTATCAGCATCTACCGCAAGCACCTGATAGCCGTCGTTGTTAAAGTAATGTGCTAACATACCTGCAATCGTTGTCTTCCCGGTGCCTCCTTTTCCCATTATGGCCAATTTCATGAAAGCAATTTAACTATATTAAGTAGTTCTTAGAAAAGTACTTTTAGGTGGCAGACACAGGGCTTGGAATTGAGTGATTACCTGTATGTCATGACCATCCGCCCGAAAACTGTACCATTTGCAATGCGAATTTTCCAGGATAGCTTATCCTGTAGGGACCCCTTCGGGAAAAGAAAGGATAACTCATCATGAGGAAGCGGTGGCTCGACGGAATGGCAGCAGACGGCCTAGCCCGTAAGGCTGCGGCCTGAGGGCTACGTCGGGGCTAGGCTACGCCGAGGCCCCGCGCGCTCTTATCGAGCTGGGGATTTTAAGTTCCTTGTGATATCTTCTCTAACATACTAATAATAATGTAATATATAATCCCCCCGCCTCTATATGTGCGGGATTTGGGCCGGGTTTTATTGCGTTTTCCCGGTCCCGCTTTTGAGGCCGATCCACAGCGTGTCTCCTGTCCTCCGGGGTTCAGCCTTGGCTGCGCTGGTAGGTAGGCCGTACCTTTCAGTAATTGCATTCACTAGAGACAAGGACCAAGGCCATGAAAAAGCTCACCTGCCCGCTGCTAATCCTGCCCCTGCTGCTCGGTGCCCTGCTGGGCCAGCGGCTCACCCTCGAGGACATCTTCCTCAACCGGACCTACTCCGGCGAGTCATTCAACATAAGCGCCTGGGTGGAGGAAGGCGCGGCGTTCCTCACGACCCGGCGCACCGACCCGTCTGGCCCGTCAGGATGCCGGACAAGCCGCCGGACAGGCAACGGCACCTTCATCATCATCAGGCATGACGTAACCAGCGGCGAAGAGAGCGTCTTTCTGGACGGCAGCGCCCTCCCGGCCGGGGATGAGGGCAAGCCCGTTTCCATCGGCAGCTGGCAACTCTCGCCCGACGAGCGGTGGCTGCTGATCGCCAGTGATGAGCGGCTCATCTGGCGGCGGTCGAGGGAGGCGATCTATTACCTGCACGACCTGCAGACCGGCACCACCCGCCGCCTGGCCGAGCGAGCCGCGCCCCAGTCCAACGCCACCTTCGCGCCCGACAGTCGCAAGGTGGCATATGTCATGGGCAACAACCTGTACGTTTTCGATATAGACAAAGGCCGGACCCGGCAGCTGACCAAAGATGGCAGTGACGATATCATCAACGCGCAGGCGGACTGGCTGTACGAGGAGGAGTTCGGCATCACCCGCATGTACGAGTGGTCGCCCGACAGCAAGTACATCCTCTACCTGCGTTTCGACCAAGGGCATCTCCGCACTTACGTTCTCAAGGATGAACTGGGCCAGTATCCGGAGTTAACCAGGATTCACTACCCCAAGGTCGGCGAGCGCAACAGCCTGGTGCAGGTGGGCGTGGTGGACGTGAAAAGGGGCCGCACGAAATGGATGGACCTGGGTTCCGAAACGGACATCTACATCCCCCGCCTGTTCTGGACCGGCAAGGAAGGACAGGCGGCCTTCTACCGGCTGGACCGACGGCAGCAGGCCCTGGAGCTGGTCCTGGCCGACACCCGCAGCGGCAAGATAACCGTCGCAGCCGACCAGACCGACCCGGCCTGGGTGGACGTGACCGACGACCTGCACTTCATCGACGGCGGCAGCGGCTTCATCTGGACCACCGAGGAGTCGGGCTACCGGCATATCTACCTGCACGACGTGGAGACGGGCCTGGCGCGAGCACTCACCTCCGGCGACTGGGAAGTCACGGAAGTCCTGGCTGTGCACGAGGAGGGGCAGGCGGTCTACTTCACCGGCAAGAGGGATGGTGTGGTTGAACAGCACGTCTACCGGGTGGGGTTTGACGGCAGCGGGACTCCCCGAGGCCCTGGCCGTTCCGTCTACGGGGAGGCCGGGTACGCCCAGGGCCTGCAGCGGCTGACCGAGCCAGGTGGGTGGAACTCCCTTGATTTCGCTCCCGATTTTGCCCACTACGTTCAGCTCCGTTCCAGCATCAACACCCCCGACTTGGTGAGCCTTCACAAGGTCGACGGCGAGCTGGTCCGCTGGTTCATTGAAGAACCCCCCGCGGCCCTGCAGGAGCTGGACCTGTCCACCTGGGAGCTCTTCACCCTCACCACCACGGATAGCGCCCGGCTCAGCGCCAAGATACTGAAACCCGGCAACTTTCAGCCCGGGAAGAAATATCCCACCATCATTTATGCCTACGGCGGTCCCGGCTCTCAGAAGGTGATTGATCAGTGGGGTGAATCCAGGGGCCGGGATTTATGGCACCGCTACATGGCTCAAAACGGTTACGTGGTGCTCACGGTGGACAACCGGGGCACCGGCGGCCGGGGCAAGGCCTTCAAGAACCTGGCCTACAGCGATATCGGCAGGTGGGCGCTGAACGACCAGATCGAGGCCGCCAGGTGGATCGGCCGGCAGAGCTGGGGCGACCCGCGGCGCATCACCATCTGGGGCTGGTCCGGTGGAGGTTACCTGGCTTCCCTCTGCCTCACAGCCGGCGCTGAGTATTTCAAGTGCGGCATTGCGGTGGCGCCGGTGACCGACTTCCGCCTGTACGATACGGCCTGGACCGAGCGATATATGGGGCTGCTGCCGGAAAATGAGGCCGGGTACGAGTCGGCGGATGTGCTCAGCTACATCGATGGCTATGAGGGCGGGCTCCTGATCGTCCACGGCACGGGCGACGACAATGTACACCCACAGCATACCTGGCAGTTCATTGATAAGGTAACTGCAAAGAACAAGCCGCTCGACGTGATGATGTATCCAGGGAAAAACCACGACCTGCCAGGCGTACACTACCATCTATACAGCAAGATGACCAGGTTCCTGAAAGAGAACTTGTAGGGTAGACCAGTCCGGTTTACCCTTGACTGGTCTTCACTTTATACAATTTCAGCGTCGTCTCAGATTAGATTAGGACATGTTTGTCCTAATGACTCTTCTTATTGCAACCCTCTTCCGCACAAGTCTAAATTGGCCCCTGAAAGGAGACGCAAATAGCGCCATGAAAGTGGCTTCGAACAGCCATGATAGTCTATTTTCGGGCCGTCATTCCGCTCGGGATGCGGCAGGCCCGCCAGCGTCGTACAACCCGCTTCATTCTATCCACCTGTCTTCCCTGCCCACGGATTAGACAGGACCGGCGTCACCCTTCCCCCAGCTTATGAATCCCGACCCCTCACGGAATCCCGCATCGGTTCCGCAAGGGACAATTCAACTATCACACCACCGGGGTGTATAGAATAAGGAAGAGGGCTATAACTTCGCAGCATAGACGGTTAATCAGCTCAATTAATCCATTTACAGAGGCACAAGACACACTATGGGCTACTGGCGTATACCACTTGACATACAGGAGATAGAGATTCCCCACGGCGACCTCCACATCATCGTGGAGCGCTGTAAAGGGTGTGGATTCTGTGTGGAATATTGCCCTAAGGATGTTCTCGAGATGTCCACCGATTTCAACCGCAAGGGATACCACTATCCCAATGTCCTGAAGCAGGGGGCCTGCGTGAACTGTAACCTGTGCGAAATGATCTGTCCGGAATTCGCCATCTTCTGCCTCGAAGGTGAGCCGAGACATCCAGATCCCAGCGAGGTCATTCAAGGAGGAGGTAATCGTGAAGGCTGATCCCATCGGCGTCGCCACCGGCAGCTACTACATGGACGGCGACCACGCCTGCGCGGAAGGCGCTATCGCGGCTGGCTGCCGCTTCTTTGCGGGGTATCCCATCACACCCTCCACCGAGGTAGCCGAGAGGATTGCGGAACGTTTCCCCAAGATGGGCGGCATGTTCATCCAGATGGAGGACGAACTGGCATCCATGGCCGCGGTTGTGGGCTGCGCCTGGACCGGAACCAAGTCGATGACCGTCACCTCTGGTCCCGGTTTCTCCCTCATGATGGAGAACCTTGGTCTCGGGGCCATGCTGGAGACCCCCTGCGTGGTGGTCAATGTCCAGCGGGGCGGCCCGTCCACCGGCCTGCCCACCCTCACCGGCCAGGCCGACATGATGCAGGCCCGCTGGGGCTCTCACGGGGACTACGAGATCATCGCCCTCTCGCCCAACTCGCCCCAGGAATGCTTCGACCTGACCATCACGGCCTTCAACCTGTCCGAACAGTGGCGGGTCCCGGTCCTGTTCATGATGGATGAATGCGTGGGACACATGACCGAAAAGGTAGTGATTCCCGAACCGGATGAAATCGATGTCGTCCCGAGGAAATACTACCAGGGAGACAAGGAATCCTACCGCCCCTTCAAGTTCGATGGATCAGCGGACATCGCCCCCATGATCAAGGCGGGCGACGGCTACTTCATCCACATTACGGGCCTGACCCACGACGAGCGGGGTTATCCCATTATCAATGCGGAAACCCAGGACAGGAACGTGCGCCACCTGGTCGACAAGATTCGCAACAACTCGGATAAAATCTGGATAATCAAGGAGGACGGCATTGATGACGCCGAGGTGGTGGTCGTTTCCTATGGCATCTCCTCCCGGGTAGCTTTGAAGGCTGTCGATGACGCCAGGGCTAAGGGCATCAAGGTCGGCACCCTGAGGCTGGTTACGGTCTGGCCCTTCCCTGAAGCGCGGATTGCAGAGATTGCCCGCAAAGTAAAATCGTTCGTAGTCCCGGAAATCAATCTGGGGCAGATTGTGCTTGAGGTGGAACGTGCCGCGAAAGGGGAGGCAAGAGCCATCCTGGTTCCCCATGCCGGAGGCTGGGTGCACGATCCGGATGATATACTGGCGGCTATCGAGGAGGACGCAGCATGAGCGAGACCGAACAGGAATTTGCGGACACCCTGACCATTCCGCCCCCGGAGGAAGAGCTGCACCACCCCATGGAGCAGTACCTCCGCATGGAGCGGCTGCCGCACATCTGGTGCTCCACCTGCGGCATCGGCACCGTGATCACGGCCTTCATCTCCGGCCTGCAGAAATCGGAACTGGATCGCAAGAAGGTGGCGGTGGTCTCCGGGATCGGCTGCTCGGGGCGGGCCGCCGGGTACCTCCGCCTGGATTCCTTCCATTCCACCCACGGCCGGGCCATCCCGTTTGCGACGGGACTCGCACTGGGGAATCCCGAACTGAAGCTAGTGGTGATCAGCGGGGACGGGGACCTGGTGGCTATAGGTGGCAATCACCTGATCCATGCCGCCAGGCGCAACATCAATATGACCATCATCTGTATCAACAATTTCAACTACGCCATGACCGGCGGTCAGGCCGGCCCCACCACTCCTCTGGAAGCCAACGCGTCCACCGCGCCCTATGGCTGCTACGAGTACCCCTTCAACCTGCCCTACCTGGCCGAGTCCAGCGGGGCGGTGTACGTCGCCCGGTGGACGGCCCTGCACATCCGGCGGCTCACCAATTCCATTGCCGAGGCCCTGCTCAAGCCGGGATTTTCCTTCATCGAGGTGATCTGCCCCTGCACAACCCTGTATGCCCGCCGGAACCGCCTGGGTGACGGCCTGGACCTGATGCGGTTCTACCACGACAACGCCATCATCCGCCACGGAGCCGATACCCGCGAGGTGGACATTGGCTTCCAGGACCGGATAGTCGTCGGGAAATTCATTGATAAGGAGAAACCGACCTTCCTTGAGAAGCGGGACCAGTATCTGAAATCGAAACTGGGAGAACAGTTCGTGCCATATAAAGGGCCCACGCTGTGAGCTTTTTAGTGTTGGTCATTGGTCATTGGTGATTGGTCATTGGTCATTGGTGATTGGTCATTGGTCATTGGTGATTGGTCATTGGTC
>CAZULW010000098.1:0-6987 GCA_964621455.1 uncultured bacterium | reverse complement strand
CTATCATTTGTTGGGTAAAATCCACTTTGGTCCGACTTTTAACTAATTACCTAATAAAAATCTATGAGACGTATTTCACTGCTATAAGATTTTCATTACGCCTTATATAAAGCGTTCCACGCTTAAGCAGCACCCGCCCGCGGCCGTCAATGGCGATAGCCTCGATCTTCGTGCCGCTCCTGGCGAGCCCGCCTGGTACTGCAAATTTAGGCTGAACTCATCCTTTTCTATCCCCCCTGACGGTTCATTCCATATCACCCTTTCTTAACGGCAAACCACAGCGTAATCCAGTCAATCCTGTTAATCCTGTCCAGTTTCTTAAGCCCAGACTTGTCCCAAAGGGATCCCATTGGGAAGAGCAAACCACAACTAATTTGACGGGATTAACAGGATTTACAGGAAATTTATTAAATCCATTCTTTAGATTTCAATTTTCAATTGTCAATCTTCAATTTTCAATTCATCAAGGCCCAAGCCCCAAGCCCCCTGTCCCAAGTCCCAAGCCCCAAGTCCCAAGCCTCTAGCCTCCAGCCTCAAGTAATCAGTGCTCGAACATCTCCTGGTAGTGCTCGGAGGGCAGGAATATCCCCCCGCTGCGGTCATAGAAGTCCTGGTCGAGGTTGAACACGCCGTCCACCGTCCGGGTCCAAGATGCGCCGGCGCAGGGGTGGTAGCCCAGCATGGTCGGCCAGTTCGTGTAGTTCTGGTGGCCGTTGGTTTCCAGCAGGCCCAGGCCCAGCTCCGGGAAGGGCGCCAGCCGGGCCGCCACGTTCTTGTTCCAGTCCACCAGGATGGGATTGACCGTCAGGTCGGCGCAGAAGCAGGGTACGTTGTGCTCGTGGGCCAGCTGGGCAATCTTCATGGTCATGCTCAGCGTCTTGGCGATCGCTTTCAGGGCGATGGCAGTGTACCCCATCTCGATGCGCTTGGCCGCATCCTCGTCGGTGTGGGCGCTTTCGTCGGCAGCGATCCGCAATCCCATGTCGCCCACGTCCTCTTCGAGCTCCTCCGGGAAGGGCTCCTCGACCACGGCGATCTGGTCAAAAGCGCCGATCTTCCGGGCGTGGTCCAGCAGCCGTTGCAGCGTTTCCTTCTTCTCGTACCGGCCGTTGGCGTCAAAGTAGTACGGCAGCTTGCCGTCTTTGGTATGGTGCGTTTCCACGTGCCCGATGGCCTTATGGATGGCCGAGAGGCGGGCTTTGTCTTTCTCCAGCATCTCTTCCTGTGTGCCCGGCTGGCCGATCTTGATCTTCATGAAGAAGTAGCCCTGTTCGGCCGCCTCCTTGATCTCGCTGATGGGTATGGCATAGGCCATCAGGGGGATGCTGGCCACCTGCTTATGGTGGTGCGACAGGGCCGGCCGGTAAGCCGCCGGAATCATGTCGTCGAAGTTGTCGATGCCGTTCTCCCCGGCGTACAGCAGCCAGGCGGCGTTGTCAAAGCCCACCAGCGCGTTGAGCGCGAAGGTCTTCCTCAGGTTCGGGTTGCCGGTGATCTGTTTGCCTAGATTATAGACCTCGTCGAGGATCTCTTCGAGCAGGTCAACGGGGGTTCTGAAAGTCATCCCCCTGGCGATCTGCAGCGCCCGCTCGGTCAGGGCATACATCAGGGCGTTGCCACCGTTCTCGGAGTGGGCTGCGAACACCCTGGCGTCCGACCACAGTACGTTCTGGGTGCATAGCCCGATCTCGCGCACGCCCGACTCGCTCTCCATGAGCGCTACGGTCTGCCAGTTATTGGTCACGTAGCCACCCTTGAAGCCAAAGGGGCGGATGAGGGGTTCGCGTTCAAAATCCGAATCGACTTTCTTTATCTTGATCGCCATCAGTTTATCCTTTTTTAACTCCTTGTTACATCCTGGCAGGCCCACCATGGACAGGCCGACCAGTGCGCCGGTGCCCACGATGAACTTCCGGCGGGACATGCCCGCAGAGAGGTCTCCTTTGCTCATTGATAACTCCTATGAATTATGTTGGAAGGTAATAAAGGGTAGGTTACCACCGCCACACCTGCCTGATCTTCTGCTCCAGCGACTGGCGGACCTTCCGGTGCTCCCGTTTCCCGGCTACGTTTTCCCGCTCGATCCAGCCGCCGGCCATGTGGTACAGCTCCGGCGGGCGGGTCTCGTTCAGTATCAGTTTCCAGTCATTCGTGCGGGCCATGGCGGTCCGGTTCTCGGCCTTCCAGGTCAACTGCTCTACACGGGTATGGAACGGGACATCGCTGTCGGGGTTATAGGCCGGTTCGGGATGATCAAAATAATCCGGCGGCAGATCGCTGTAGGCCGCCGAGGCGATTACCGCGAAGTCGTCTTCCCGACGCGAGCCGCCCTCCAGGAAGGGCTTCAGGGACCGCCCGGGGAATTCGCGGGCTATCCTGCCGCCCGTCAGGTCCACCAGAGTCGGGAACAGGTCGATCCCCTGGGTCAGGTTTTTAACCCGCGCGCCGGCCGGCACCCGCCCGGGGGCGTACCAGATCAGGGGCACGTGCAGCAGGGCATCGTAGTGGAACATGGCCTTGCGGACCATCCGATGCTCACCCATGAAGTCGCCGTGGTCGGAAGTAAACAGCACTATGGTATTCTCGGCCAGACCCTTCTTCTCAAGGGTCTGCAAAATCCGCCCCACCTGTGAATCGACACCCCACTGGATAGAAGCGTAATAATAGCGCATCGTTTCGGTCAGGTCGGTGTCGCCGATGCGGTCATAATGCAGCGCCCGGCAGTGCTCGGCCAGCCGCTCGCTTATCTTCTCGGGAGGCACAAACGGTGGGATCTGCATATCCTTGGAGCAGTATCGGCTGCTGTACTCTGAGGAGGCCATGTATGGGGGGTGCGGATCAAAATAGCTCAGGTGCAGGAAGAATGGTTCACCAGCCCTGGCGCTGCCCATAAACTCGATGGCGTCTGCCGTGTTCAGCTGCGGGTGACACTGGTCATCAGGCCAGAACGTATCGCTGTGCCAGTAGGGCGGCACAAATTTGCTGTAGGCCCGGAAAGGCTCCCTCGCCCTATCACGCCACAGATCCAGCTGCCCCAGGCATTCCCTGGCATAGGTGTGGTTCTTGCCGACCCACCCCACGCGGTACCCCAGCCCGCGGAAATAGCCCAGCAGGGAGCCCTCGAGGGATTCGATGGACTTCCCCGACTTGTTGGTCAGCTTGCCGTGCTGGTGGGGCCACAGCCCGCTGAACATGCTCACCCTGGAAGGGGCGCACACGGGGTTGTTGGTGAAGAAGTTGGTAAACAGCGTACCGGCGGCGGCCATCCTGTCCAGGTTGGGCGTCCGGGCGTTGGGGTGTCCCAGGCAGCTCAGGGCGTCGCCGCGCATCTGGTCGCAGATGATGAAAACCACATTCGGCGGCCCGCCGGCCCGGCTGCCTAGCAGCAACACCGGAGCGGATATAGCAGCAGCCGAGGCGACCGCCGCCTTAGCCGCGGTGGCTATGAATTCACGCCGATTGTAACGGTTCTGCATCACAGCAGCCAACGGTTTCTCCGGCAGCATCCAGGCTATCTAGCGGCCAAACCCGGACCGGTTCAGCCGGCAGATAATCCCGCCTCCTCGAGCATTGATCTGAGCGTTTCCAGGTCTTTTTTCATAACGGCCACCGTCTTTTGCCTTCGCTGCTCCAGGCTCAGTTTCTCCTCACTCTCGGCAGGCATGGGATACTCAAAGTGCATTGAGACGGGGCCGGCGATATGATACTGCTTGACGAGATCGAAGTAAGCCCTGAAGTCGACCATTCCCTCCTTGAGAGGGCAGTTCTGGATCTTCCAGGCACCGTCGATCCTGGCCCACCGGAAATCCTTGATCGCCGTTATCTTGATGTGTGAGCTCAACAGCTTCAGGCCCAGCGGCCAGCTCATCCCGCCCTCAACGACGGCGTGGCGGATATCGTACTGGCAGCCCATCCAGCGGGGGTCCAGGTCCTTGATCAGCAGCCACACGTCCCAGACCGGTCCCCCCACCCGCGTGCCGGAGTGGTTCTGGTAGGCGCCATGCAGGCCATATTCCTGGTTCAGCGCCGCCAGCTCCCGCAGCTGCGGCTTGTACGACTCCAGGGTCCGGGCTACACCCAGCTCTTCCTTGTAACTAAGGTAACCCATGCGGTAGTAACGGATGCCCAGACGGCCGGCGGTCTTGAGGATGGGTTCGGTATGGGGATCCTCGGGGTCGGTGATGCGGGTGGTCATCATGTCGGCGTCCAGCCCGGCCTTGCGCACAGCCTCCACCGCACGGGGCAGGTCGCGCTCCACGTTCTCCGGCAGCACGTGCCCGCGGGGACGCACGGTAAGGTCCACCCCGTCAAAACCGACCTCGGCGGCGGTCTGGGCCAGGGCGTCATAGTCCAGGAACTGCAGGTGCTTGGAAAAGATGCATAAGGGCAGCTGGCCGCCTTTGCCGATCCTGGGCTTCTCAGCCGTACTTGCCAGCCCCGCTACGGGCAGGCTGACCCCGGCTGCCGCCATCATGGTCATGAACTTCCCCCGCGTTATTTCTGCGGGGCTGGCGCTTTTCCCTCGTTTCATCAGTAAGCCTTTCTATGTGATAATGGCCCTAATCATTTGTCAGACTAGCGGACCCAATTTACGGCATTCAAGATCATCTGCGAAAGGTTGGGGTTTTCATAATCGGGTGGCCCGTGACCGGGCAGAAGGTATATGATATCCCCTTTGCCCGCTTTTTTAATCCAGCCGGCCCGGTCCTGCATGAACAGCTGCTGGTTGCGGTCATCGAAATACTTCAGGCCCATGAGGACAGTTTTTTCCCGCCCGTCAGTGAACTTGTGGTTCAGGTAGACCTCCGAGTTTTCAAGGGAGAGGGACGGATACATGCCCTCGGCGCTGGGAAAATCGGACGGCGTGTAGGCGATTTTTTCGCCCCAGCTAACCTGGTGGCTGGTAATATAGTGCTGCGGGTTCAGGTTGACCAGGGTCAGCACCGGCACGTGGCGCCAGCCGTAGCCGCCGCCCGGCTCCACCGGGTTTTTTGATTCTTCAGGGTTATCCAGCCGGATGCCCAGGAAATCAAAGTAGAACTCGTTCTCGGCCTTGCCGCTGCTGATGGTATGATGCAGCGCGATGTGCCTGCCGCCGTTTAAGGTATAGTCAATGATGGCTTTTTCCGTGGGTACCTTAAGGTCCCTGTGGATGAAGACAATAACGGCGCTGAAGGGAGAGAAATCGGCCGGCAGTGACTCCTGGTCCACCACCGTGACCTCCAGACTACCCTGCTCCCGCAGGAACCCGGCCAGGACCTCGATTTGCGGCAGCTCGTCCTGGATGATAAGTACTTTTTCCGGGGCAACGGACGGCCCGCAGCCCGTGAAGAACAAAACCGGGGCCAGCAGGATAAGGGCCGATAAACGTATGAGGGGGATTATAGCTCGGATATGCATGATCGATTCCTTCAAAGAAAAAGGTGAGCGGATAATCTA
Organism: uncultured bacterium; assembly: GCA_964621455.1. Lineage (GTDB taxonomy): Bacteria > Fidelibacterota > Marinisomatia > SCGC-AAA003-L08 > TS1B11. The sequence continues at coordinate 1,548 of CAZULW010000098.1, read as the reverse complement.
CCGCCTTGGATGGAGAAACTTACGTATCGCCAAAGGTCTATCCAATGGCAACCTTATAGGAGTTGCCCCAATAAGAAGATATACGGGCCTGTATCCCAGAGACATATAGAATAATAAGTGGAAGACGCTGTGATTTCCCAGAAGGAATCTTCACGGGGGAACGCTCTTCATGAGGTCGATGCCGTCGCCCTGAGGCTCACGAAGGGTAACGGCTTTTCCCTTCAATTGCTCCACCATAGTCGCGCTTCGAGAGCCCTTCGCCTTTGCTCAGGACAGGCCTCAGCGCGACAAGGATTGTTAATCCTGAGTCTTGTCCTGAGCTATTCCCTGACCCTCCCCGGGACGTGGGGCTCAGGGAAGGGTCAGGTCCAGCAATGACGACTATCCCAGGGTCCAGGGCTTGCGGTACTGGTAGTGCAGCAGCTTATTAGCCGCTTCATTATTGGTAACCCGCTCGTTCTTGGCATCCCACTCGATGCGGCTGCCCACTTCGAGGGCGATATTGGCCAGGTGAGCGAAGCAGGTAGAGCGGTGACCGGTTTCCAGGTCGCACCAGACCTTGTCCCTGGCTCGCGACTTGACGCAATCCAGGAAGTTGCGAATCAGGTTGGCCGTTGAGTCCTCAGTTATGCCCAGATCGCCATAGCGTTGGCCGGATTTAACTTCGAACCCTTCCGGCTCTATAAGCCTGCCACGATCCTGGAACTGGCCGCCCCTGTTGGGCTCGAACCGGTACTTGTTCTGGCTGGTAATGAGATTGCCTTTCGCGCCCCGCAGCTCGATTTCACCGTCCACGATCATCGGGCCGCCGTTAGCCTCGTAAATACCGAATACAATGATAGCGCCCGAGGCGAACTCGAAGGTCACTTCCATCGTGTCGGGGATTGTGCGGTCGTCGACCAGGACGTACTTTCCGCCGTGGGCGCTGACAGCCGCCGGCGCTTCCTCGCCCATCATCCAGCGGATTGCGTCCATATAGTGCACGCCCCAGTTGCCCATCTGGGTGGAATAGTCCTTCCACCAGCGGAACTTGTAGGGAGCGATGTTATACTGGTAGGGCATTTTCGGCCGGGGGCCCAGCCACATGTCCCAGTCGAATCCCCTGGGCGGCCTTTCCCCTTTGGCCTTGCCGATGCCGTCAGGATACATGTTGCTGATGCGGTAGGCCCGGGCCAGCGACACTTTCCCGATTTTCCCGCCCTGAATCATTTTCGCCAGGTCCTGATAGAGGGAGGAGCCGCGACGGTTAAGGCCGACCTGAACCACGCGGTCGGTTTTTGCCGCCGCCTCAACCATCCTGCGGCCTTCTTGGAGGGCGATAGTGAGGGGCTTCTCGACGTAGATGTCTTTCCCCGCATCCAGCGCCATGATCGTTTGAATCGCGTGCCAGTGATCCGGCGTGGCGATACAGACCGCGTCGATGTCCTTCTGGTCGAGCAGCTTACGGAAATCCTGGTACTTGCCCACTTTCCCGCTGAACTTCTCCCCCATCTTGGGAATCCTGTCGCCCACCTCGGCAATAAACTGCTTGCTGACCTTCGAATAGTC
>CAZULW010000097.1:0-7330 GCA_964621455.1 uncultured bacterium | reverse complement strand
GTAGTCAGGTATAACCAGGGTTAGGCGGCACAGACCCTAAGCTTTGCCGGCCGCCACCTCCTTCTCAACAGCCTGCCGGACCAGCCGGTTGAGGGAGATGCCCTCACGAGCAGCTTTGGAGAGGGCCTGCTGGTGAAGACGGGGCGGATACGGCAAGGCCCCGGCTGCAATCCGGGGCCTTTTAAACCAGCCACGGGTTACGTTCGGCAGGCGATTACAACTCGAAACCCTTCCGGTAGGTCTTGGTTACGAACTGGTTGGCCTCTTCGTTATTGGTCACCTTCATGTTCTCACCGTCCCAGTCCAGTTTCCCGTCTACGCGGATGGCCAGGTTGCCCATCAGGACGGTCTCGCTCAGCGGACCGGCATAGTCGAAGTTTGAGCACGCCGGCTCGCCCCCCTTGCAGGCGTCGATCCAGTTCTGCTCGTGCGTGCCGTTGACCCTGGGGAGGGTTTTGGGTGGCTGCTTGTACTCCTTCATCCGCGATTCGGGCAGCAGCCGGGGGCTATCGCCGTACTCGCCGCACATGAGCTTGCCCTTGTCCCCCACAAAGATGACGCCGCTGTTGCCGTTCCCCATGCGCCGGCCCGGCTCCAGCTCGTCCGGCCGGGGAGGCATCATGCCACCGTCGGACCAGATCAGTCTCACCGGGGGCATTCCCTCCCGGGCGGGGAAATCGTAGTAAATCACAGAGGCATGGGGCCCGGTTTCGGAATTGACCTTGGTGGAGCAGGCCTCCACCCGGGTCGGGTAGCCCAGTTTCAGGGCCGTGAAAACCGGATCGATAACGTGGCAGGCCATGTCGCCCAGAGCGCCACAGCCGAAGTCCCACCAACCCCGCCACACCTTCCGGATATAATTCGGATGATATGGACGGTAGGGCGCCGGACCGAGCCACAGGTCCCAGTCCAGGGTGCGGGGCACTCTGGGCTTCTCCTGGGGCCGGTCGGCAATCCCCTGTGTCCAGTGATAGCTGGTGCCGAAGCGGGACCCCCTGCCCGGCCGGTCCGTCCAGGCGTGTACCTCGCGTACCTCGCCGATGGCCCCGTCCCGGATCCATTCGGAGATCAGTCGCACCCCCTCGCCCGAATGCCCCTGATTGCCCATTTGGGTGGCCACCTTGTACTTGCGGGCCGCCTCGGTGAGTTTGCGGGCTTCGTAGACCGTATGAGTCATCGGCTTTTGAACGTACACGTGCTTGCCCAGCTCCATGGCCCGCATGGCAATCACCGCGTGGGTGTGGTCAGGTGTAGCAACGATCACCGCATCGATGTCTTTCTGCTGGTCCAGCATCTTGCGGAAATCGGTGTAGACCTTGGCCTTGGGATACGCCTTGAATACAAGCGCCGAATATTCCCTGTCCACGTCACACAGGGCCACGATGTCCTCGTGGCTGCAGCGCTGGACGTTACCCTTACCCATGCCGCCAATCCCCACGCCCGCGATGTTGAGCTTGTCGCTCGGCGGCGTATACCCCTGCCCGCCCAGCACGTGCCGGGGCACGATGGCAAAGGCGGCGGCGGCGGCGGCCGTCGTCCCCAGAAAATCGCGGCGGGACAACGAATGAGCATTTTTCTTCTGACTGTTCATGGTCAATGGTCCTTCCTTGAGATTAGATGATGTCTGGTTGTTTGAATAAATGTACACTTTTTGCGGGCATAATCAAATACAAACACCGCTTTTCCGCGTCCAGCGATGGTGTTCACCAGCAGGCAAGCGGTCGGCCTACCGTTCCGGCTCCAGCACCGCTGACGGCCAGCTTTTCTTCCTGATGCGCACCTGAAAGGCCCGCTGGGGGTTGATCACCGTCAGCTGGTGGATTTCATCGGTGGTGAAGCCGGCCTCCCGGAGGGCCGGTATGAACCTGGTGAACAGCGTGTCATAAGGCCGGAATGCGCCCCCCCCCGGCTCCCCGGGCCGATACCAGCCGGCATCGTGGGACAGGAGCACCCGCTGCAGTAGACCCAGCCGTTTCATCTCCATCACCAGCTCCAGGTATCGCTCTAGGGATTTGGGGCTGATGCCGTCGAACGATAACCACGCCCCCTGCCGGGCGGCCCAGGCGTGGTGGTCGGTGTCGGGCTCGTTCTGGGCGTGGACCCAGATCCAGGCGCTGGGATGTACCCCCTCCTCGCTCAGGATGGCCAGCTGTTCCCGGGCCGGGACGGCGAAGCCGGTGTGAGAGGCGATGGTCAGTCCGGTCTTGAGGTGGGTGAGGGCCGCCGCCCGCACCAGTTTGGCGTCGATGGCCGATAGGGAGTCTTTATCCACCCCGGTCTTGATGAACCCCGGCCGGACCCCGGTGCCGTCAATGCCTTCCTGCCACTCGCGCACCCAACGCGCCGCCAGCTGGGATGCCGACTCCTGGTAGGCGTGGGCGGGGATATACTTGTCGTTGGCCGCGCCGTAGTAGCCGGTGTTGGTAAGTATGGCCAGGCCACTGGCCCGGGACAGCCGCTTGAGCAGGGCGGCATCCCGGCCGAGGTAGGCCGGAGTGCATTCCACCAACGTCCGGCAGCCCAGCTCCCGGGCCTGCCGCAGGTAAGGCAGCACGACTGCCGCCACTTCGTCGGGGTCGTAGCGGTCCGGGCTCACCCGGTCCGCGCCAATGAAGTCCACCAGCACGTGTTCGTGCGCCAGGGTGAATCCCAGCGTTTCCGGCGCAACCGGCCCCAGGACGGTCATGACCAGCCCGGTCTCCTTGCCGGCCGGGCGACAGGCGTTCCAGGTGGAGAGTGGTAAGGCCCCCGCACCTAGGGCGAGAGCACCAGTACGGATAAATTCACTGCGCTTCATGGTGTCCTCTTTCCAGTGAGATTGCAGAAGAAGTAGATTTCGACCACCCGCATGGTCTGGAGCGAGATCTCTTAATCGCGGCAGGGCACATTGCTGGTCCGGCTCAGGAAATGCCAAAGCAGGGCGCTCCCATCCACATTGCGCATCTGGAAGCTGTCTTCAATAACTCTGGTCACGCTGAAACCTGCCGCCTGTAGCAGATCAAAGAGCACACCCCTGGGTAGTCGAGGGGAACCTTACTGTCGAGATAATCAACCATACAGCCTACGGCTACTTATCGGCCCAGTTGCGCAGCTCGCGCTTGATCTTCTCCTCGATCTTCCGGCCGATCTCGTCCCAGTCGTCCTCCTTCTCCTCCTCTTCCACCCAGCTGCGGATGGCCCGGCGGACTTTCTCCTCCACCTTGGGGCCGATTTCGTCCCACTCCCGGCCGCAGGGCCGATGAGCCCGCTTTCTGTAGCCGAATGGTCCCCTGCCGCTGCCGAAGAATATCGCGGCCCCCAGCAAAAAGCCGAAGTTGTACCAGCCGCCGGTATTATTTGCCTCATACATGCGGACGCTGTCGGTGAACAGGCTGATGATGAATGTAACGATGCAGATGAGGCCGTGCCACAGACCGGCCCAGAAGCCGGTCGGCCCTGTCACAAACCGCTCATTGCCGGGTGCGCAGCCGGCTATGGTCAACAGCAGGAGGATCAGTCCCAAAAAAGCCATTTGCTTTTGTCGATTATTCATTATGAACTCCTTCCTGACTGAGTGCTGTTACTATAATGCATTGACAACCTTCGGTCTCTGCCCACACCTACTCCGCGTACAGGTCGATGATGCGTTCGATGGCCTCGGCGCAGACGCGGCAGAAGCTGTCGCGGTTGCGGCTAAACATGATGCAGTCCACCTGGGGGCGGTAGAGCCCTTTGGCCTGGTAGCCGGCTCCCTCGAAGGCCCCCACCTTGCCGAAGTACGGCTCCGCCTCCAGCATGGGCTTGGTGATGGCCTTCACCTCCACGAACAGGGCCTCCATGGTCTCTTCGGAGGCGCCCTGCTCACGCAGTTGGCGGCGCTTCTCCTGGTAGGCGTAGGAGGCGCTGTCGTAAGCCGCCTGGTTCCAGGGCGTGGGGATAGGGGTGTCAATATCCAGCAGGTGCCACCACTTGAGCTGCTTGGGATCCAGCAGGGCGGTGACGTTGGGTTCCCACGGCTCCATTTCCGGGGGGTAGAAATCCTCGTAGGCCACCGGCGAGGTGTAATACTCGTCGCCCAGGCCGGCGAAGGAGTGGCCGAACTCGTGGACGATCAGGTAAGACGCCTGGCTGCTCGAAGCCGACGCCGTGGTATAAAGGTTGAAGATGCCTCCGCCGCCGTACTTGCGGTCGTTGAACAGGATGATAAGCGCGTCATAGGGGGCCTGGGCGGCCACCTCGCGCACGGTCCGGTTGGCATAAGTGAGAACATAGCGGTCTAAGTCGAAGGCGTTGAAGCTCAGCCCCAGGGGACTGTCGTGCCAGACCCCCGCCCGGGGGTTGGAGATGCCGGACTCGGGCGCGGCGAGGTCAATCGCGCGGACGTTGAAATCCCCTTTCCGCGACCGGAAGGGTTCGGTCTCGAACAGCACGCCTGCCAGCCGCTTCACGTCCTTGTGAAACTTCCGGCGCTCTCTTTTAGTGTAGCCGTCACCCAGGATCAGGAGGTCCACCTTGACGGACGGGGGGCCGTTCTCCAACAGGGCCCACACCCTGCCCCGGGCTGTAACGGGCACCCGGTTCACGAAGCGGCTGGCCGGGTCCACCAGACCGGTATAGATGGGGTGAAAGGCACCATCGTCGCCACGCTTATTGAGGATCAGCCGCACCGGCTTTCGAGGCTCAGGGAAGCGCTGGGACTCGTGGAAACTGCGCCAGATGCCCTGTCCCGCTTCCGGGGTGGTCTCCCACTCACCGTAGATGCCGGCAAAGCCCCGGGAGTAGGTGATTTGGCCCGAAGCGGTATCCACGACCTGGAAGAGGTACTTGCCCAGGTTGGTCTCATCCAGCAGGTGTGCGCGGCTGCCGGGCCAGGGGCCCTCCAGGCGCAGCTGGTCAAGGCTGATGTGCTCTTCGGTGGCTACACCCGTACGGGCGGTGCCGCTGTGGTAGTAGTCAAAACGCATAGTTTTATCGGTGAAGTAGGTGTCGAACGATTGACCCGGCACGAATGCCAGGGGGATAAGCAGTAGCAGGATTAAACGGCGCATGGGATCACCTTTTCTTTAGTTTCGAGTTTCGAGTTCCGAGTTTCGAGTTACGGGTTACGGGTTCCGAGTTACGGGCATCCAGCCATTGACGAACGCTGAGATGCCAAGGGCGTTAAAGTAAAGCATGAGACCTCCAAATTTAGACAGCCAAGAGGAGAATGTGAAGGCTGCAAGAGGTGTGACCCAGTTCCCACTTTGGGAGAAAGGAGTTGTTAATTACATAAGAGCAGCCGCCGGAATGTCGCCGTGTTCCCTTAATAATAAATCTTGCCATTCCTTTTGCCGCAATAGCTATATTCCTTCCGTACCTTGAGTCCACGCACAGGTCTCTGCAACCGATCAACGTCATCAGGGGAGTCGATGCGAATCGTTAGTTTGCTCGCCGCGGTAGTAATTCCGGTTAACTGCGGCGCCCGCCTAACTAAGGATGTGGTGCAGCGCATTATGCCCCTCTCGGGCGGGGGGCCGAAGGGCCTGCCCGGTGGGTGACCGCTGGGACGTGACAAATAATACAGTGGCCAGGCAGCAGTGATGCCGAGGCACTGGTCTTAAGTAAGGAGACAAGCATGAAACGCAGCGAGTTTATCAAAGCAGGCACGGCGGCGGGGTTGGGCATGACCTTTTTTGCGCCCAATATGGTGTTCGGCCAGGATGACCGGAAAGTCAGGCTGGGCTTTATCGGTGTGGGGGGCCGGGGGACCAGTCACCTGCGGCGGGTCTTGAGGCGGGGCGACGTTGTGGTCACCAACATCTGCGACATCGATGAGGCGGCCCTCAAGCGCGCCCAGGACCTGGTGGTTCAGACCGGCGGCAGGAAGCCCCGGGGCTTCTCCCGCGACGAGCTGCATTACAAGGATATGGTTCAGCGGGACGACATCGACGGGGTCATCATTTCCACCCCCTGGGTCTGGCACACTCCCATGTCCGTAGATACCATGAAGGCGGGGAAGTACGCCGGAGTGGAGGTTTCGGCGGCTTTGACCATTGATGAATGCTGGGACCTGGTCAACACCTATGAGGCCACCGGCGTGCCCTGCATGATCCTGGAAAACGTCTGCTATCGCCGGGACGTCATGGCCGCGCTGAACATGGTCCGGCAGGGGCTCTTTGGCGAACTGATCCATGCTCACTGCGGCTACCAGCACGACCTGCGCGGGGTGAAATTCAATCCCGGCGCTGAATTCGGCCCCGATGCCAGGGGGGAAGCCGTGTGGCGCACCCAACATTCCATCGACCAGAACGGCGACGTCTATCCCACTCACGGCCTGGGTCCGGCAGCCACCATGATGGATATCAACCGAGGCAACCGGTTCGTGTACCTGACCTCCACGGCCACCAAATCGCGGGGGCTGCATAACTACATCGTGGAAAAAGGGGGAGCGGACCATCCCAACGCCGGGATCAAGTTTGCCCTGGGGGACATTGTCACCACGGTCGTCAAGACGGCCAGGGACGAAACGATTGTGGTCAACCACGACACCAACCTGCCGCGGCCCTATTCCCTCATGTTCCGCGTCCAGGGCACCCGCGGCCTCTGGCTTAAAGACAACGACTCCATCTACATCGAAGGCCGCAGCCCCGAAGAGCACGAGTGGGAGTCCTTCGCGCCCTACCAGGAGGAGTTTGATCATCCGCTGTGGAAGAGATATGGCGAGCAGGCGGAGGGTGCCGGGCACGGCGGTATGGACTTCTTTGTCACCCATGCCTTCATCGAATCGATAAAGCGGAAGGTCTCGCCGCCCCTGGACGCCTATGACGCCGCGGCCTGGAGCGCCATCACCGCCCTGTCAGAGCAGTCCATCGCCCAGGGGAGCGCTCCCATGCAGTTCCCCGACTTTACCCGGGGGAAGTGGGAGAGCAGAAAGCCGGTCTTTGCCCTTGGCGATGATTATTAGGGCAAGTCGGGCCGGTGAAACAGGTATCGAAAGATATGGAGACTGACAAGTGTAGAGGGCTATTTTTTCCTGAAGGTCCCAGGGGGTGTCCGTGGTCCTTTGGGAGCTGCTCCGAAAGAGCCCCTGGACCTGTCCAGCTGGTAGCAGAGCAGGTGATCCACTGAGGGGACAGCACGCAAAGAGCGAATCCATCCGTCGATGGCCGGACAGGTAAATGAATTCGCTGAATCTCCGAAATGGATCCCTACGGGAGAAAAAAGACCCCTAAAGGGGCCTATATGAAGTCTACAGCCCCGCCGGGCTCCCCGTGGCGGCTCTGCCCGTTGGGCAACGCCCAGAGGGGTACGCCCAGGGTTGGCGGGGGTTTCTTTCCCCCGACAGAAGCGTCGGGGGTTTGATTCAGCGATG
>CAZULW010000096.1:3522-7473 GCA_964621455.1 uncultured bacterium | reverse complement strand
GGAGAGGTGGCTGAGCTGGCTGAAAGCGCCCGCCTGCTAAGCGGGTATACGGTGATGAACTGTATCGAGGGTTCGAATCCCTCCCTCTCCGCAAAAGTTCTGGAAAGATTGCCAGGTCATCAATGTGTTGATCGAGGGTTCGTCCCCGACCTTTTGCGTCGGGGATCAGGCCCGCCGGAGGCCCCGCATACTGCGGGACAGTAGGCGGGAAATCCCTGGAACCCGCCGGAGGCGGGTCCCTCTCCGCTAGACAATAGTAATATCCTATGGTCACGTTGCATACACAGATTTACACACCCTCCGCATGACAAATACGTTGAGAAGGAAAAAGCCATGCATCTGCTTATAATGAACTCAGGATACTAAGCATCCCGTGGCGGCTTCAGGAACTTTACCTTCTAATATTATTACAAGAAAATACCCGAAAGGTTTATGGAAATTACTAGTGGAAGAAAAGCTATGAAGCAACAGGCCATAACACGATATTTATCCGTTTCTGTTTTAAGGCCCGTCATCCTTGCCGGCATGTTTGTCTTTCTCCTGCTGTCTTGTCATCTGCCAAATAGAATTGCCCCCGAATATATACCTCCAAAAATCATATCGGATAATTATGGTTTCTTTTATCCTCCCGAAGCTTATGAAAAGCGGCTGGAAGGCACAGTAGTATTACAAATACGCGTCCAGAAAAACGGATATGTTGGTAAGGCAGAAATATTTATATCTTCCGGCTATGATATCCTGGATGATGCTGCCCTGGCAATGGCGCGGACGGTTCGTTTCAAGCCCGCACAAGTCCAAGGCAAAGCGCGAGATATGTGGATGATCTGGCCCGTGATCTTCGAGCTATTATCTGCGTCTACCGCCGCTTTGAACCTTGTGGAGTGGCAGCGCAAGGCACTGGAATATCAGACCATCGCTTCCACGGCAAATTTCCTAAAATGTCGTATTGCACAAAGCTATCTATTCAATTACTACGTGATTCTGGGAAAAGAAATGGTTGCAAATCGTTCAATCTTGCCAAACAGGACAATTATGGAAATTGTTGCCTCACCGACACGGGATTCATGGATAGAATATCAGGATGTCTGGCCAATGGCATTTGTACTATTCCAGGATTATATTGATCGTTTTCCGAATAGCAGGTATGCCAATAAAGCCGAAGATTACCTGGTCGATTTCATTTTGAAGGAAGTTTCTTTTCTGAAAAAGGCTTCAACGGGTGACTCACAACTGGCACAGCCAAGGAGACAGTTATTAAGTGAACTCACCCGGTTCCTTGAGGAACATTACCCGGATGCTTTGAAACAAAATCCGGCCTGATAATAGAATTGGATGAATGATATTTCGCCAGGCAGATCTATCGCAATATCCTCAGCCTTCAAGGGTAATCTTGAAAGTATAGGCGTTTTCACACGGTTTCTCATCGGGAGTTTTTATCGTAAGTCCCTCTTTAGCCAATGACCACTCCAGTTCTTTATCAATACCAAGCAGCTTTATCGAATTAATATTTGCTTCCTCTAACCTGCTCAAAGATTCAATAGTAACCTGCTCTCCGGGCCAATCAAGACAAATCGCATAGAGGGCGTTGCCCTTTACAGTAAACTTTATATCACTTGTCGTATAAAGAACTTCCTCTCGTTCACTAAAACCACCACCTTTCATCTTTGTGGGCCCTTCCCCGTAAATCACCCAGGGTCTGGTTCCATAGATCGCCTCGCCGTTGACATCCAGCCACTTGCCGATGCCCAGTAGAAGTTCCTTCTGCTCTTCCGGGATCGTCCCGTCAGGTCTGGGTCCAATATTAAGTAAAAGGTTACCATTCTTGCTGACCCTATCCACCAGATTATCAACGAGGGTGTTAACTGATTTATAATCCGGGTTCTTGATGTAACACCAGGACCTTCTGTCTACCGATGTATCGGTTATCCATTTATCTTTGCTCAGTGTGTCCAATCTGCCACGCTCCAGATCAAGCACAGCAACCCCGGCAGGGAGGTGTTCATCTTTATAGGTTACTACCACTTCTTCGCCCCGCTCCTCGGCTTTGTTATAGTAGTAGGCGAGAAGAGATTTTTTGTACTCCTCGAAAGTGGGTTCCCTCCACCCAAAATCAAACCACAGGTAGTCCGGCTGGTATTTGTCAATAACCTCCTTCACCTTCGCTTCCCAGTCCTTGAGGAACTCTTCGGATTCAGGGGCCCCTGGTTCGTGTGGGGGGGGATACAAACCACCGTATTTCGGATCTTTGGTATCATAGTCACCCGCATAAGAAGGCTCATAGTACTTCCAGTTGAAGGCGTGGTGGAATGAGGTTACCAGCTTCAGGCCTCGCTTTCTGACAGCCTTGGCCATCTCCCCGACAATATCTCTGTTGGGCCCCATATCGGCGGCGTCCCACTCGGTGAGGTCGCTATCCCACATGGCAAAGCCGTCGTGGTGTTCGGCAACCGGGCCGGCAAACCTGGCTCCGGCCTTCTTGAACAGTTCGGCCCATTCGTCAGCATCAAATTTCTCTGCCTTGAACATCGGGATAAAATCCTTATAGCCGAATTCCTTATGATCTCCGAAGTTTTCTTGGTGATAGGTGAAATAGTTGGCTCCCCCCCGCGTCTCTTCATCGATGTACATCCGGCGCGGATACCATTCGTTGCCGAACGCAGGCACCGAATAGACACCCCAGTGGAAGTATATCCCGAACTTGGCGTCCTCGAACCATTCCGGGGTAGAGTGCTGCCTCAGAGATTCCCAGGTTGGTTCATAATGCTTGACAGCTCTTGTGCAGGTGGTAAGGGTGACAGCTGCCGCAATGGCAACACTTAAAGGTATAACTGCTCCCTGGACTGTTTTTGAAAGGCTCTGAACTCTCCGTAGCATAGATCTTCTCCTTCTTTTACCTTTAACAAATTAGGTGAATTATTATATTCATAAGCTAAGATACACATTTCGTGATATCAAAGCCCTTCATTCGCTTTAACTAAAGCGTTAGTCCCTTGGTCACAGCGCGTATAGGACTTGTCGGGACCTCCATGCTTCACCTGCAACTGTCGCCGGTTACCAATCTGCAAGCGGGATTATCCCAGGCGGGCGCGACGTTTCGGCTACACCCCGGACAGGAGAAAGCAGCACGGCAACCCGCACGTCGCCCTGCTTCTCTTTGAGCCGTATCATCAGGCGCTTTACCCCTTTGTTTGGCTTTTCCGGCGGTCTTTGCTCGGCGGATTCTACGACAAATACAGCGTCTGTGGGCGAAAGGATTTTCGCGATCAGCGTCCTGCCGTCTTGAGTAAGGATCGCCTGGTTTTTCTTAAGGGATATTTCGGCGTCGGTCGTCATGCCCCAGGCAACGTCGCTGCCTGCTTTCAACTTGAATTCATCCTGTACCAGAACGGCGCTGCGGTCCTGGATCAGGGCGATTCCCCGCATGACTTTCCCGGCAGATTGTTCATACGCGCTGGTTAGGTTCACTATTGCAAATCCAGAGGAATCATTACTCTCAAACCTGACGATTTTCGTCTCAGCCAGGACGTTCTGGTTCTTGCCGTTCAAAATTGGCACGTTATGGCTGAACGAGTTCAGGCGATAGTAGGTCCACCGCTGGCCATCCTGGGTGCTTCCCTCCCAGTAGCCCGGCAGGTTGTAGTCTTCGCTGCCGAGGTCGCGTACCCAGCGGACACCAAGCGCATCCATAACAAAACTGCCCAGATCGAGGTGGGCATGGTTGACAAGGTTGTAGCCCGCTTTAATACCGATAAAAACGGCGTTTGTATCAGTCCAGTCACTGCGAAACAGGGCTACATTAACCGGCCCGCGGAAGAATTTATCCAAAGGAAGCGCTTCCGGCTCGCGGCCGCTGGCCGGCACGTACCAGATCAGGTCCAGGGGAGAGGCAGGGCTGGCTGCGATCATCCTGCGTTCCGTTGCAGCTGCTATGGGCTGGCCGAATCGGTCTGC
>CAZULW010000096.1:0-3422 GCA_964621455.1 uncultured bacterium | reverse complement strand
CTGCGATCATCCTGCGTTCCGTTGCAGCTGCTATGGGCTGGCCGAATCGGTCTGCCAGCCAGAACAGGGGAGGAATATTTCGTATACGTGCGCGTTCACCGGCGTCCGCGAAATTGAAATAAAAGCCCATTGGGCTAGCCATAAAAATCGGAAAAAGGGCGGCCTGCGAGAATCCTTCGATCCGGGAAAGACCGAAGTCCGTTCCCAGGGCACTTTCTAAAGCGGCCAGACAATAGACGGTATAGCGGGTCGCATAATCCCAGTAACCGGGGCCTTCGGGCCAGGCGCCGTCCGGGCCGTATTCTGACATTGCAATGGGAAGGTATTTCACGGCAGCAGGGATGATCTGCTCGGCGTAGCCCGGGTCCGTTTCGGCCACGGCCAGGGCACCTATGGCCAGCCCCCCGTTACATACCTGGTTCCAGTTATGGTCTACGGTTGCCCACCAATAGGGCACTTCAATAGGATCTCTGGAGTTATAGTCGCCGCTGTGAGCCACCTGCTGGTAAGCGGAAACGCCGAGTTTCAGGCCTTTTTCGATAAGGGCCGTGCGAACGGTTTTGCGCGTATCCGTGTTGAGATAATAGTAGAGCCAGTCATAGCCAATCGCGACGGCATGGCTCATCTCGGCAGTGTCAAGGAAATGTGACGGATTCCAGTCTTTGAAGCGGCAGACCGCTAGCAGGTTTTCGACGGCTTTTTCAGCATACGCTTCCTTCCCGGTCAGCCGCCAGGCAAGTCCCAGGGCATACATCCGCGATAAACACTCCCGGCTGACCCGCAGCAGGCGCGGGCCTATTTTCCTGTAAGTAAGCACAGGCTCATTTAAATAGCCATTCGCTTCATCCAGTACATCATCACGGCATTTCTAAAGCAGTTCATCCGATTTAAGACTCTCTTTCAGTTCGGCCAGGTCATGCTCCTTCAGGATAAGCCGCGGATGGCTTTTTTCCAGCGTAGAAAGAACATCCCCGGATGTGGGAATCGGGTCCTGAGTTGATCCAGAGCAGGACAGTAACAAACAGCAAGCAGCGAACGATATTGTTACTACACTGATCTTTTTAGATTTCATTGTCTTCTCTTTTGTATGATTAACTGGTTACAACTTGCGCTTTTTTGACGTAGTCCGGATCAAAGGTGATCCCGAGACCGGGCCCGGATGGAATCCGAACGATGCCGTTCCTGCTTTCAAGGGAGGATGTATCACACGAGACAGGGATGTCCGTGCTCTCTCCCTTGTACTCCTGGTAGGGGCCGATATTTTGAACGCAGGAAGCGAAGTGCAGCATATAGAGGTAACCGAGGCCGGAGCCCGACATGTGCAGCGTACAGGGTATGCCGGCCTCCACTGCCATCCGCGCCACGCGAATGGAACGAATGAAACCACCGAAGTAGTGCAGGTCGGGCTGGACGACCTGGACACAGTCGTTATGGATCATCCACCGGAAGCGGCGCAGGCTGCTTTCCTGCTCACCGCCGGCAATCGGTATAGTGAGAGCATCTGCAACCTGTTTCGTTTCCTCCAGGTAATCAAACGGGCACGGCTCCTCATAGAAGGCCACCTTGGCCGCTTCCAGCAGCCGCCCGATCTCAATGGCTTTAGGGGCATCATATGAGCCGTTGGAGTCGGCGTACAGGGTTATATCATCGCCGAGGACCTTGCGAACCAGTGGGATCAAGGCTTCAGTGCGGCCCGGTGGAAAGTCGGCGTTTTTGCTCATGCGCCCGCCGATCTTGAATTTGACGGCCCTGGCGCCCGTTTCCTCAATCGATTCAGCGATGAGCTTGACCGATTCTTCCGCCGTTTTACCGCGATGATTGTTAGCCTGGTAAACGGCTACGTCCCGCCGGACCACCCCACCCAGCAGCTCTCCGACCGGCTTGCCGGCGATATTCCCCAGCAGGTCCAGCAGAGCGAACTCCACTGAGGCGACAGGAATCCAGAAAGGCAGGCCCTGGAGCTTGTAATTGCTGCCATGGACATAAACGCCGTCAATCAGGGCGTCAAGATCGCGGGCGTCCTTGCCGATAAAATAGGGAGCGACCCGCTGAACCAGGATCGGGTAGAGAAAGCTCATTTTGCTATCGTTCGTCATGGCTATCCCCGTGGCTCCATCGCTGGAAGTTGCACGAACGAATAGATTTGTCCCGTTGCGCAATAGCTCAACAGAGGCGATGTTAACAGGAGATGTAAAGAATTCAGTCTTCAATACCGGTGCGGCGGCGGCATTATCCAGTTGGGAGACGGTTGTCTTCGGGCGGTCCGTTCCCCGGAAGCAGCCCGGGGTTGCAGCCAGGATGCCGGCACCGAGGGTTGATTTCAGAAAATCCCGACGGGTGGCTTTCATGATATTCCTCTTTGTCATGTATGTTAGTAAACAGCCGAAACGGTTACAGGAATATGAGTGGTATCTCCTGTTTAATATATATTACTAATAACCCTTTAACCCGCATCTGGATCGAATAAATTGATGTCTGGGCCGTAATAAAGAGCGTCTTTTTATCCTTGCCGGCAAAGCACACATTGGCGGGCCTTTCAGGAACCTCTATCTCTTCCAGCCTGTTACCGTCGGAATCGTAAACCGAGATGACAAAGGATGGCTCATTTCGGGGTGAGGTGATATAAATATTCCCTTCAGAGTCCAGAGCCATCCCATCGGAACCTTCAACGGAAAAGAACTTCCTGTCCGATAAGGTGCCATCGTCATTAGTTGTATACACATAGTTTGTATCTGCTGCTCGATCAGCCACATAAAGCAGTTTGCCGTCAGCGGTGCCGATAATTCCATTAGGTCTGATTAAATCATCAATCACCCGGATCAGTTGTTTGCGATCAGGGGAGAGATAATAGACGTGTTCGCCATCCTGCTCCATATCGTCCCTGCTCCCGTACCGGGGGTCGGTGAAGTAAATACCACCTTTCGGATCAATCCAGAGATCGTTGGGACTGTTTAACTTCTTGTTGTCATATTTATCGGCTAAGACCGTTACCTCCCCCTGCGGACTGATGGACACTAACCGGCGGTTGCCCCCCTCGCAAGCCAGGAGATTGCCATCCCTGTCAAATGCCAGACCGTTGGCCGCTCCCGAGTTTTCGCGAAATGTGGACAGCCTGCCATCCAGGGACCACTTGTGAATGCGATTGTTGGGGATATCCGTGAAGTAGATATTACCCTCGGCATCGGCTACGGGCCCTTCAGTGAAGGCGAAATCACCGGCAAGTTTCTGCACCTTTGCACCAGGTGCGACAACGCTGGGCTTTTTGGCAGTCTCAGCCTTTTCGCCGCAGCCGACTGAAAGCACCAACAGCAACACCAGCAAGCCAGTCAATTTGGATTTCATTTGAAATACCTCCTGTTTATTTAAGTTAGGTAATTGGTTATTTTCCGGACCAAGTCTTAAATTGGCTTGGTAATGTTGGA
>CAZULW010000095.1:0-7570 GCA_964621455.1 uncultured bacterium | reverse complement strand
TGCTGCACTATCCTGGACGCTATGCTCTGATCTTTCATTAGTGGGACTCCTTTGAGTTATTCATTCTCAAGTGATTCCTCGATACAACCTTTTCTCAGATGAATTATACGGTCGGCAAACCGATCCGCTGCCATTCCATGGGTTACAACAATTACCATACCACCACTGCGGTTAAATTCCGCCAGGTACCCGAAAATCCGATCTGCGTTTTCAGGATCCAGATTGCCTGTGGGCTCATCCGCCAGGATAATTCTTGGTTGGTTGAGCAGCGCCCGCGCTATGGCTGTACGCTGCTTTTCTCCAGCACTGAGCTCTAATGGCTTGTGGCACTCCCGTTCCGACAAGTTCAGGCGTTTTAGTAATTCTCCCACATCTGTTGGCCCAGACCTGTTTTTCACCACACCGGCAGGCAAGGATACGTTTTCGATGATATTCAGATAGGGCACCAGATGAAACAATTGAAAGACAAACCCGATGTTCTTGGCCCTGAACCTCGCCCTATCCCGCTCATTCATTGCATAGATATCGCTTCCATCGGCTATGACCTGCCCTTCGGTAGGGCGCAACATTCCGCCGATGGAGAGCAGCAGGGTTGTTTTCCCGCTCCCACTTGGTCCCCGGACGACCACAAACTCGCCATCATTAACATTGAGACTGACCTTGTCAAGGGCTTTGACATCACCCCGCCGGGTCCGGTATACTCGGCTCACTTTTTCAAGGCGGAGCATGATTACTCCTCTCTCAGTATTAAGGCCGGATCCTGGGCAACGGCGGCCATTGCCGGCACGAAAACTGAAAGCGCACAAAAGGCCGGAGCGGCGATAAGTGACCAGTAAAGCAGTTCGAATGCCGGCTTAATCATACTCGCGGTGACCTTGAATATATCTGGCCCGAACTTCAGCGCCAGACCGGTCCCGATGGCAAAGCCGGCAACGGCACCGATCAGTCCCGTTGCGACCGCCTTGCCCAGAAAAAGCAATGCTATTCTGCCGGAACCATAACCCAGTGCCCGCATGATACCTATCTCCAGTCGTCTTTCCCGCACATTCATCATTGCCAGTACACCAATCCAGGCCAGGCACACAATAACCACAAAAGGCATGATAAAGGCGAAATACTCCTCGGTCATCACCCGCTGCCTTTCGCGAGCTGACGCAATGGACTGCAATAAAACTACCTTGGTATCGGGGAGCACCCGCGCCAGCTGTTCCCGCAGCACGCTGAGATCATCAATGTTGCGGCCATTCACTATACATAAGCATTGCAGGGCCTTTATCTCATTAATCTTGTTCTCCAAATTCAGCAGGCTCTGCACATCGTGGAGCTCCCCGTAAACGCGGATATCATCCTGGCTGCCGCTTTCGGAAAGACATCGTGCAATGGTAAAGGGCTTGCCGAAGATATCAATCACATCACCATTTCTAAGTCCCAGGTGTCGCGCCAGTTCAAATCCTATATAAACGGTTCCTGGCTCAATTTGAAAAGCCATCGGAGGTTTTTGCCTTCCGGGCGGGGATACCTCTGGTGCGATTCCGGTCAAAATGACTTCACGGCCTTGCCAGAACACTTTCCCCTGAAGGGTGGCAGTCAGGTGGGCATAGGAAAGACCTTCATGAGAGGCAAACTCGTAAACATAGCTCTCCGGCATCGTGTATTCTGAGAAACCTGTCGTCCAGAACTTCTCCATATTGGTTTCTTTGGGGATGATGCGCAGATTAAGCCCGATGTTTCGCATAATCCTGGTGGTCTCATGCTTAGAGGCTTGACCGGTTGTAAAAAAAGAAACGAACAGGGCAACGGCCGACACAATCGCCACCAGACTGAGCGTGAAATTCAGTTTTCTATGCATAATCTCCCGGCGGATAAGGTGAAAAGTTGTCACGATATCCCCCGGCGCGCCCGCATAAGGATTATTATCCCTCCTGATAGGATCAATAAAATGATAATGCCCATCAGAGCTGGTAATGTTTTCAAGTTAAGACCCGATTTGAAAGTGGCTGACTCCGTCGAAGCAAGTTCACGAAGTTGAGCAGGCGATACCTTTGAGGTAGTCGACATGCTCTCAAATGCCAGGACCTCCTCGCTATACCTTTCGAACGCGCTTACCGAACTTCCTATATTTCCCTTATCCTCAGTCATTGTGAAGGGACCTGAAGACATGATACTGTTCATTTCCATCTTTACCATCGGATTTTCAGCATCGAAACCCAGGGACTTAATTACGTCTGATTGAATTTTCGCTCCCCACTTGAGAGGGATCTGGGTGCCCATCATCCCCCTTTTATCAAGTCCGCAATTGCAAGACAAACCTATTACCGAAAGAATATTAAATACTCCATTTCTTGTGATTTGCCCCCCTTCAAGAAGAGGACCAATCCTTCGTCCTCTTCCGTAGAGCACCGCTACAGACGGCTCAATTAATTCATCTTCACCCACGCCAAGACTCCAGAGCAATATCCTCTCCTGGGAGACCGACTCCCGCGGTATTACTATTGTATAAGGGGGTTCATCGATCCGTTTTGGTAACTGCTTCATTATCCCGGCAATCTTCCGTATTGGATCAGTAACCGCCTCGTGAATCCTTTTATTTTCAGCTGCATCCTCCCCTTCAATCAAAAGGACCACGCAGTAGGCTTTAACAATGTGCTCTAAAATCTCCTCCACTTTTGGGGAGGATACAATACTCTCCAGGGAAGACCACGCCGTCTCCTTGAAAGGTTTGTTTGGAACGGAAACAGGAAGAACCAGCGACCGCCCCCTTGGTGAAACCAAAATTGCGGAGGGGAATGATTGTATTTCCCAGAAATGGAAATACTCCATCGCCGGGTGCTCCTTTTGTCGATCCGTATTGACTATCTCCACCTCGACATTGCTATCCATTAAGGTGGCGTTTGATATTTGTTTGAATGTGGAGATAAGTTCTTCCGGTGTATCATCTCGAATAAAGCAGTACAGGTGATATGGTGCAGGCACGATTTCCACGAAACCGACGTCTCGTACATTATACACGCAGCCAAATACCTCAGAAAAGTGACAACTACCCAGAATGCAGATCACCACAGCCCTTCGGATTTTCATCACAGACAACGTCAGGCTCCTATCCGTTTCGGCCTGTCAGCAGGGCGGTGATGGCTCCGGCTGTTGTACCGGTGGAAAGAAAAACAAAAGGGCCGAAATTAAAGTGTCGAAGCTGTATCATCGGGAGATTATGCCTTTCTTGCTATCTGTTAAGGTATGCAGCGTGGGATTACTGGTCAAGCAAGGAATTATACGATACCTCAAGGCTTATGCCGCAATCCTGCAGCACCTTATTTATAGGCAATCGGCGCTATTCTTCTGCGTGGTATGCTGCAATAACACTAGCCCTACACCCAGAGAGATCGGACTGCGTACTGGCGCCGGACCCCGCATACTGCGGGATTTGGTCGCCCCGCCGAGGGCGGGGGGTCGTTCGCCTGATGCACAAGGTGAGAGGAGTGCGGACAACGCCCCAATGGATGCGGGGGCCTTCATCGTATAACTCGGAACTCATCTACGGCTGTCGCCTACGCCGAGCAAGCTCGAAACCCGGAGGCCTACTTCAACAGCAACCCCCGACCCAAAGCGTCGGGGACAAAAGCATCTTGATGGATTTTGTGTGCTCCGGCCTCACCAGGTTCCCCCGCCTTTGGCGGGGTTCGGCGCTGCAGATATCCTGGGCGCCTGGGACTAAATGGAGTAGACTTGCTCTTAACTCAGGCCTTGGGACTCTCCGAAGCAGGGGGCTGTATGATGACCCGGATCGGTTCCTCCACACCAATGTTTTTTGCAAAGTTGCGCAAACGTTCCAACACCGTCGGGGTCACCTCTTCACCCCTTGAAGCAAGGAGCATCCCACCTACAGCGAAAACGTCCTCATTAAGTATCATCCAGGTATCCAGGTCGCTTACCGCGACAGATTTCACCGCCTGCCTGTCCGGCTGGACTTCGAGATTTTCAAGGGCATCCAGAACTTCTGGAAGATAGACATCAGTCTGTTGGCGCAGTTGCCTCAAAGCGACTTCTACATCTGGATCACGAGCCAATAACTGATCAAACTCCAGGGCCACCTTCAGCATATGACCTCCCAGGGCCGATCTGTCTTCCGCCTGGAGATCACCCCCCTCGGTGCTGCGTTGGAACCGCTTTTGCTGGGCGTTGATCATGTCGGCGATTCTTTCAAGACGGGGGATACTTCTAACCAGGTTGCTACTAATCTCGGGATGCTCGGAAAACATTTTCTGCTCATCGGGAGTAAGGGCTACCCCTGCATATACCTTTTCCAAGATCTTTGGGGGGAGCGTAACACATCCTATCTGGGAAAGCATGACAGCAAGTTCAAATTCCCAGACATCAGGTAACTCCAGCTGGGTCGCCATATGCCGGACGTAGCGCCTGATTCTTGAGCCACGACTGAAGGCAGATGGATTAACCATACTGAGTATTTCCGTCAGGACCTTTACGGCACCATGGAGGGTCTTCTCCAGCAGCTCCCCTTTCTCCATCTCCAATTTCCGGACCCGCTTGTAGTTCTCCTGCACTTCCCGGAAAAGGCGCATAGTATAGACGGCGTTCCGCACGCGCAGGATCACATCCTCAATATCAACGGGCTTGGAGATGACATCGTTCGCTCCGGCTTCGATACCCGTTAGACGGTCACTACGTTCCGTGAGAGCGGTCACCAGCAGAACCGGGATCGGAGCGGTTTCCGGGTCGGCTTTCAACCGACGACAAACCTCAAAACCATCCATCCCAGGCATCATTACATCCAGAAGGATGACGTCCGGCGGGTTCTCCTTCACCTTCTGCAGTCCCTGCTCCCCGTTCTCAGCCTCTGTCACCTGGTGACCCTGCCCTTCCAGCAGGTCGCGCAGCAGCTTCCGGTTTATCTCCTCGTCCTCCACTACCAACACGTGACCGGTCTGGTCTTTTAATACCGTGGGAAACGCTTCGCTCATCTTTTACCTCAAGGTTTATTAATCCTTCGTGGTCCTTTTTCTGACGCAGAATGACATCACCGCTGTTTTTCCACGTCTAATTCGGCTTCCACTTGGATATCCTGGCGATATTTCTCCTGAATAGAAATTACCTCCGCAAAGCTATCGAAAAACAGATCAAGTAGCTCTGGGTCAAAGTGCTTGCCTCGCTCTTCCTTCATGATTTCTTTGGACTCTTCATTGGAAATTATTGTCTTATACGGTCGTTCGGTCGTGAGGGCATCGAATACATCCGCTATGGCACAGATGCGGCCAGAGAGAGGGATGTCTTCTCCGGACAGGCCCCGCGGGTACCCGCTTCCGTCCCATTTCTCATGATGGGACAAGGCGATGATCCCACCTGCCTTGAGCAGCTCCGACGAGGAGTCACTTAGGATATTACCGCCGAGGGTCGTGTGCAGCTTTATAACCTCCCATTCTCGTTCGTCAAGTTTAGCGGGCTTTAGCAGAATCGCGTCAGGAGTGCCAATTTTACCCACATCGTGCATGGGACTGGCATAGATAATGAACTCCATTTCACCGGGGGTTAAATTGATAGCCTTTGCCAGCAGGCCGCAGTAATGGCTTATGCGGCGGATGTGGGCTGCTGTAGTTGGGTCCTTGAGTTCTGCCGCCACGGCCAGCCGGTGGATCGTATCCAGGTGCGCTTCCTTGGTTCTCCGCTGAGCCTCGACCATGTCCTGTAGAGCCTTACGTAGGTCCGCAGTCCTTTGCGCGACCTTTTTCTCCAGCTCGGCCTGATATTGCTTTATGGCGTCCTGAGCCTCCTTCATCTTCAGCAAGCTGGCCGTGCGCACCCGTACTTCCGTCTTATCAATCGGTTTGGTGATGAAATCATTCGCCCCGGCTTCAACAGCGCGAAGGCGGTCCTCCCTCTCCGTAAGAGCTGTCACCATAATGATCGGTATGTCGCTGACATTCTGGTCCTGCCGAATCCGCCGCGCCACCTCGAACCCATCCATTCCCGGCATTTGCACGTCCAGCAGCACCAGGTCGATGTCCAGCTTCAACTTGGCCAGGGCTTCAATGCCGTCCCTGGCCGTTTCCGACCCGTGGCCCAAAGATGTTAAGATGCCCTCCAGTAACTCCCGGTTATGCTCGACATCATCCACAATGAGAATGCGCTTAGGTTTTTTCACTTTCTGGCATTCCTGAAAGAGCTAATGAAGCTAGCCACCGTCTTCGGAAATTCCCGCGTGTCAATCGGTTTGGTGATGTAGCCATCACAACCGGCAGCCATAGTTTTTTCCCTGTCATCCTTCATGGCGTGGGAGGTGAGGGCGATTACCGGTATGTCTTTCGTCAGTTGATCCTGTTTCAGAATCCCGGTGGCGGTGAGCCCGTCCATGCCCGGCAGTCCGACATCCATGAGAATGAGGTCGGGGGCTTCGGCTCGCGCCATTTCAATCCCCGTCTCGGCGGCCTCGGCCTGGATGACCTTGTACCCTGCCACTTCCAATAAATCTGCTATCAGTTCCATGTTCATCGGTGTGTCCTCGATGACCAATATTTTCTCTTCCATCACTTAATAACCCCCTCAGTTTCTCGACTTACTTTTTCCCAGTCTTAATCGGGATCGAAAAAGTGAAGGTGCTGCCTTTTCCCTCACCCTCACTTTCAGCCCGGATGCGGCCACCGTGCAGCTCGACCAGTCTGCGGGTCAACGCCAGCCCCAGGCCGGTCCCCTGCTGCTGACGAGCTAACGATGAGTCCACCTGTTCGAACTCGCCAAACACGCGCTCCAGGTCTTCATGTTTGATGCCGATGCCGGTATCGGTAACGGCGACGATCAGATCGTCTTTTTTCCGTCTGCCCTCTACGGTGATTGTGCCCCCTTCAGGAGTAAATTTCACCGCATTGGAGAGAAGATTGAACATTATCTGTTTGAGCTTGCGCTCATCCGCCTGGAACTTAAGGTCTGACAGCTCATCCGGAATGCGAAGGTCGAGACTGATCCCATGTTTCAGGGCCTTTTCCCGGATCATGACGAGGCTGTCTTCCAGCAGACTATTGATAGCTACCGTGGAGCGTTCCAGCTCCATCTTGCCTGCTTCCACCTTCGACAGGTCCAGAATGTCGTTGATCAGTGCGAGCAGGTGATTGCCACTGGCAAGGACATTGCTGGTGTATTTTAACTGCTTCTGGTTTAGCTCCCCAAAGGTCTGGTCGGAAAGGACTTCCGAAAAGCCGATAATTGCATTGAGGGGTGTACGCAGCTCGTGGCTCATGCCGGCCAGGAATTCACTCTTAGCCTGGGTGGCAACTTCGGCGGTTTCCTTGGCCTTTTGTAATTCCTCCTCCACCTGCTTACGCTCGGCGATTTCCTGCTGGAGCTCGATGTTAGTCTGGGCTAATTCTTCGCTGAGACTTTTCAGAGCTCCTTCTGCCTTAATACGTTCGGTTTCATCCCTTACTATATCCTGGAAGATCTTGCGCCCTCCATATTCGATCAAGGAAGCACTAATCGACACTTGCATAGGAGTGCCGTCTTTTTTTCTTATAGGTAATGGGTTAGCAAAGTTGCACTAAACATGTTTATAACATACTGTAATACT
>CAZULW010000094.1:0-7944 GCA_964621455.1 uncultured bacterium | reverse complement strand
AAAAGAGAAGATGAACCGCCAAGCCCGCCTTCGGACGGGCCTCTGGGGCGCCAAGAGCGCCAAGAAATCTTAGCCACGAATTAACACGAATATTCACGAATAAAAAGAAACTGAACCGCAAAGCCTGCCCTGAGCTTGTCGAAGGGTTGTCGAAGGACTTGGGGCTTGAGGCTTGAGGCTGGGGTCTTGGGCCTTGGGTCTGGGGGACTAGGGAAAGTAGCAGTTGGCAGTTAGCAGTTGGCAGTAGGCAGTCTGAAGAGCTTCACCGCAGAGAGCGCGGAGAACGCAGAGAAGCACTCACCCCCCTCACTTCGTGAGGCCCCCTTGTATGTTTGGTTGCATGTTTTCTTGGTTTAATTTTCATTTAAATCATAGGGGCGTGACAGACCGAAGCCCCCTTGGGAAGTTAGAAGCCCGTGAGAGAGCGTGGGTCGTTACGCCCGGTTCCTTATCAACCCGAACAGTTGCGTGGGCTGGCCAAAAGGTACCAGAACCTTTTGGCCAAGCCCGTATTTGCAAGGATGGGAGGTAAAGACTCATGGATCAGTCCCCAAGTCCCTTTGTGGGCATTGATGTATCCAAAGACCGTCTGGATGTGGCTGTGCTGCCCTCCAGGGAAAGTTGGTCCACCGCTAACCAGGATGAGGACATCCAATCCCTGGTGAAACGGATCCGGTCCATAAAGCCTGAGCTGATTGTTCTGGAGGCCACTGCCCGGTTGGAGATGCCCCTGGCGGGGCTGACGGATTGTAGACTTGTCCGGCGCCTGCCTGGCGTGCCATCCTACCGGCATGTACGGCAGACAGGTAGCGCAGCGTAGACGGATTGTCCGTAGTCCGTAGTCTGTAGTCCGTTGCTGATTGCTGATCGTTGACGGCTAACTGCTGATGGTTCCTAACAGGAATAGCCACTTACCAGTGACTTCAGGCCTTTTGTCACTTTTACTTACCCGCTAAGAAGATAAAGCTGAGTAGGAGAAAATCATTGCAAGGTAAGATGAAGTGCATTTAAATTCAAACATTCATTTGAATGTTTTATTGATCCGGCAATAACCGAGCTTAACATGAGTCGAAACCCTAAGAAGCAAGCCTTATTCACCGAATTCGCCCGCATTACTAAAGCCCTCGCCTATGCCACACGGTTGGAACTCTTGGATCTCCTATGCCAGGCCCCCCGTACCGTTGAGGCTCTGGCAAATCTGACAGGGCAATCAGTGGCAACAACATCCCACCATTTGCGGACACTTCTAGCTTCCCGGCTTGTGGCAACTGAAAAGAACGGGTCATACGTCACTTACAGGCTGGCTAATAAGGATGTCTGCGAGTTCTGGATCTCACTTCAGAACCTCGCTCATCAGCAACTGGCTGACTTGCGCCAGGCCGCGAAGGAATTTCTGGAGGGGGCTGAACCCTACGAGCCGGTGGATAGAGAAACCTTGCGGGAAAAGATGAGGCGTGGAGAAGTAACACTTATCGACGTTCGCCCCCAGGAAGAATACGAGGCAGGACACCTTCCCGGGGCATTGTCTATGCCGCTGGAAAAGCTGGAAGAACTCCTCCCTGCATTACCTGAAGACCAGGAAATCGTGGCTTATTGCCGCGGGCCTTTCTGTGTCTTATCTCAGAGGGCAGTCAAGATATTAAGCCGTCACAATCGGCGGGCGATTCGCCTAGCCGAAGGCGTTCCCCGGTGGCTAGAGGCCGGCCTGCCAATTGAAGTGGGGTCGCCCTCTGTCTAAACATCATGGTATCTTCGACTGGGGCTCGGCTTTTAAGACTTTGTCCTCGTTCCAGGACACTGTGAGAGCCGATATCCAATCAAGTCAAACTAAAAAGGAGAATACAATAATGATGAAGAGAAAGCCAACGATAGCACTGGCAGGTGTTTCCGTGTTGATTGCTGCACTAACGGTGGCCGCTGTGCCACAAGACAGTCGTACAGCCAATTCTGGCTGGGACCGAAATTATCCCATGATGCAAGGAGGTATGGGAATGATGGGATCCGGTATGATGGCCCAAGGAATGATGGGACCAAGTATGATGGGACGAGGAATGATGGGGCCTGGTATGATGGGTCGAGGATTGATGGGGCCTGGCATGATGGGATGTTGGGGCGGTCCGTGGAATGACAGTCCCTGGGCTAATCTCAACTACAACAGTCGGGGTGAGCTGTTGGAGCCCCTTTCAAAGAAAAAGGTTGGAGAAATTGCTCAGTTTTATCTGGACAGATTGGGCAATCCAAGGCTGAAGTTGGGTGAAGTCAAGGAGCGAGACCGTGTGTTTGAAGTGGGAATAATCACCAGAGATAACTCGCTGGTGGATAAGCTCCTGATCGAGAAGGCTACAGGCGTATTTTATCTCGCCAGGGATTGAATTTCCGTTAATAATTAAACACAGGTACCGGTGCCGTGAAAGAACGGCAGCGGTATCATTTTGTTACAACGCCGGGTCTTGCGAAAAATGGCATTAATCATAACGAATAAGGCCCTTTACGTCGATTTCATTCAAATCGATTTTGTTGCCTATAACCTAAGGAGGATAAAATGAGCGAACACGTCTTCCATAGTATACTACTTGCCTTTCATAACATAGCGCTGGTGGGATGCGCGGCAGCCCCATTTTATAGCCGCAATCTCGTCATGATGCGCGCATAGTATGGCCCAAAGCTCCACTACGAGCTTGATAAAGTCGTGGAGGACACTCTGCAAGGGAATGCCCCCTACTGTATAGCATTCCTCGTGACTCTTTCCTGACAGGCATAGGCATGCCATTGAATCACTATGCCTTCGAAGGTGCTTTCAAACAGCTGCACGTTGTCGCCTGGATAGGGGTGGTGCTGAAACTGGCAGGCGTTTTCGGCATGATGGGCATTATGGGAATCATCTTTTTCAAGATTAATCCACGGCTTAGGGAAATTTTTGTCCAATTTAATCCAGGTGTTCCCCCACAGTCAGACAGCGAGGAGGAGTTTTTTACATTACGGGCACGGCGCAAGGCACTGTGTGATACCTGCCTGAAGTTCGCTGTTGCCGTTCTCATCTTCAGTGCATTTATTGGCTTCGCATCCTGATGCCTTACAGGTAAAGGGGAAGTATGAAGGGGGCTAGCTTTGGCCCTGGGATTAATTGCAAACGGGTTCAAGGGTAAACATTGAAACTGGGCGTTGTGATTTATTCCGATGATCCTGAGACCGAATCGTCACAAACTAAAAGGGGTATTCGTAATGAGCAAGTTACCCATTTTCGAGCTAGTTATCATCGTGATCTGTTCTTGGACCGTTGGGTATGGCCAGCAGTCCGGTCAGATAGAAAGTGCACTCGATTGTAAAGATTGTCACGAGGAGATTTATGATCAATGGTCAAGTTCGCGGCATGCCCGTTCAACCCCTACTAAGAATATTCTCTTTGCGAAGATTTACGAATTATCTCAGAAAGATACCGATGGTGAAACGAAACTGTACTGCATTCGATGTCACGCCCCGGTGACCCAGATAAATGGAGATGTGGAACTACGACAAGAGATAACCAACGAAGGGATCACCTGCGACGTTTGCCACTCAATAACGCAACTCACCGATCATCCAGCATATTGGCCTAACGTATATGAGCCAGGGGAGATAAAACGGGGCCTATCCGAAGACTCAAAGCTAGAAGCGCATAAGACTGTATATTCAAAGCTGTTTGAAAATGGTCGCATGTGTTCTGGCTGCCACGGGGATATGCTGGATATTCCGGGCACGAGAAGTTGTGGAAACCTCACCATCTGTGACACCGATTTTGAGTGGAAGGGAACCACATTCGCCAGGGAAGGAAAATCCTGTGTGGCCTGTCATATGACCCGGACTCCGGGGTCTGTTACCGAGGCAAAGGAAAAAATCTACCAACACGATTTTCCCGGAGCCTACACTCCTGCGAGGTTAAAGGAGGCGGCCAGGCTGGTCCTGGAAGTCAAGGAGTTCGGGGGTGAGATTATTGCCGCGGTGGAAGTTATCAATGATGGCACCGCGCATCTACTGCCTACAGGTCCTCCGGCGCGCATGGTTTTTCTAAAGGTAAGCGCACTGGACCGGAACGGCCAGGAAGTCTGGAACAATTTCGCCAACAATCAGGCCGTTGAGGACCCTTTTGGAATTTTTCATATCGTTTTTGCCGATCAAAATGGCAAAGTCCCTTCAATGCCGTGGTTGGCATCAAGGATTGTGAAAGACACCCGGCTGAAGCCCAATGAAACCAGGCGGCTGATATACAAGTTCCCCGGTGATGGTGTAGCAAAGGTTACGGCAAAACTGTTCTATCGACTCGCTCCACCCCCCTTACTCGACAAACTGGAAATTGCTGACGAGGCCTTGCGCAAACCTTATCTCATGGCCCAAGTGGAGAGGTCAATCATAGCGGAATAACAGTAGTTATTAACCCGGAGATAACCTGATATGACCACGATCATCTTGAACTATGCGCCCTACGGCACGGAATTAGCGTACAACGGCCTCAGGTTGGCGCTAGCCCTGGCAAAGAAGGACGAAGAAGTCCGGGTATTTCTTCTTGATGACGGCGTCCTCTGTGCGCTTAACAATCAGCAAACGCCTGACGGCTACTACAACATTGGACTGATGCTGAAAAGCCTTTCCCAGCGGGGGCACGAGGTGTTTTTCTGAGGCACCTGTGCCGATGCCCGGGGGGTGTCGAATGGTCTCCTGTTATCAGGCGTGCAGCGTGGTGGCATGGACCTTCTGGCTACTTGGACCCAGGAGAGTGATCGAGTTCTCACTTTTTAAGACAGGTCTTATCCTGATGACTCTTGAGGAAGAATGGGTATGATGCGCAACATGCCCGGGATGATGGATTTTGTCGGCGAAGAGAGTATAGCCATGATAGTTGACATGCCCGCAGCCCGGGCTTGGATGTTGAGTAAAAGACAGAAGGGAGATCATCCCATGATGAGAAAGCAGCGATAGATATTAACGTTCATCCTGGATAACATTCTCTACGGCACTGAAAACCTTTTAACGTGCTGTGGCTGGGCTCGTAACCCATAACTCGCCACGATCTCAGGTTAAAAGCCCACACCGGTAACATTTTCCCCCCAGACCCCTTCTCAGTTTACTATCTTCCGGGAAGTGATTCTGTTTTTCAGCAGAACCCATCCCAAAGGGGACCATTTAGATGACAACCAAATCCCCGTCGAAGGGGTCTAAGCAGGTGTGAAAGGCGGAACGTGGACGAAAAAACCGTCGCAATGATCAGATCGGCCCAGGGAGGCGATCAGCGAGCGTTCCACGAACTGGTGGCCATGTATGACGCGAGAATCATGGCCGTGGCTTTGCAACTACTGGAGAACAGGGAAGATGCTGAAGACATTTACCAGGAAGTTTTCATCAAGGCCTGGAAGAATCTCTCCTCCTTCGAGTTCAAGAGCGATTTTTACACCTGGCTTTATCGCATTGCGGCCAATACCTGCTTTAGCTACCACAGCGGCCGGCAGCGGCACCACCTGGAAAACGTTTCCCTGGAGGAAGGCTACCACGACGCCTACACCGAGGACAACGAGGAGCGCACCGAGCAGCAGCAGAACATTATTGAGGCCATCGAGACCCTGCCCCGGAAGCAGCGGACCGTCTTCGTCATGCGCCACTACCAGGGGCATAAAATCAAGGACATCGCCATACTCCTGGGTTGCACCACCGGTACGGTCAAGCGCTACCTGCACCGGGCAACCCTCAAACTGAGGAAGGAGCTGGCAGCTTATGCCTAGAAAAGTTCTACGCACCCCCAGCCTGACGGACGAGCGGATCAGGGAGATTCTCACCGATATCAAGCCCGTGTACCAGGTCAACGAGGAGTGGCTGGGGGACCAGCGGGTAAGGCTCAAAGGAGCTATCGCCGTGACCGAAGAGGCCGGCCTGCTGTGGCGCCTCTGGGAGCGGCTCGAGTTGTGGTGGGAGGAGCTCCCCTACCTGTGGCTGCCAGCCCGGCCGGTCCTGGCCTGGAGCACCGCTCTGGTCCTGGGCATCCTTGTCGGCCGCTTTGTTTTCACCAGCCCCGCCGCCCCAGGCCTTCCCGCAGCTACCCAGTCGGTAAGCCGCATTTCCCAGACCGACCTGGCGGAGCTCATTCGCTCCGGACAACTCAAAGATATCGACGTGAACCTCCGGGACGACCCGGAAAATCCGGTGGAGCTTAACCTCACCATGGGCCACGAGATGAAACTCACCGGCTCCGCCGAACGCGAGGACATCCTGGCCGCCCTGGAATATGTACTGGTGAAGGACCCCAATCCGGGACAACGCCTGCAGTCAGCACGCATTCTGGGTGGCACTCCCGGTCTGCCGGAAAAGGAATCCACCATGATGGCTCTGGTCTCAGCCCTGCTGACGGACGAAAATCCCGGCGTCCGCCTGTCCATCCTCAAGAGCCTGCACGGGATGCAGTCTCCGCTCGTTAAGGACGCCCTCATTAAAACGGTCATGGAGGATGACAACGAGGGGGTGCGCCTGGCCGCCGTAAAAAACCTGGCCTTTTTCCTAGACGATTTATCGGTCCGGTCGGCCCTGCTCCTGGTCTCCCGCATGGACCCGCTGGAAAGTGTGCGCTACCAGGCCTATCAGGTCCTGTCACAGGCGCCCGAATCTCAAGAAGAAGAACGTCTGGATTCGCAACTATGATCCCGAGACTGATTATAGCGGCTCTTATCCTTGGCATGCCCCTGCCCCTGGCCCTGGCCGGACCCACGGGGAGTCCCGGGCAGGACCTGCCCGAGCCGCCGGAACCGCCCCAGGTTCCAGAGGTCCGTAGCTACCAAGGTAGATTCCAGAGCGTAGTGGTTCACCGCCTGGACGTAGAGCCCAAGGCTACCCTGCATATGAAGGGCCTCCGGGGAGACATAGTCCTCATGGGCACCGACGTCCAACGGATTGTGATCGAAGAAAAGATCACCGTCAAAACGAGACGTGAGGACAGGGCCCAGGAAATTATTGAGCGCGTGAAGGGCGAATTGAGCCCCCCTGCCGCCAGCCCCGCTTCCTGCGGGACCAGTCCCGCCTTCCGGCGGGGCGGCGAGGCCTACGTCTTCCAAGCGAGCGAGTTGAGCGACCGCAATGTCTCGTATAGCTACAAGGCGCGCGTTCCCCAGACCTTCAACGTGATTATCCACTCCTACGGCGGGGACGTGGAGCTGTCGGACCTCCAGGGTGACCTGGAAGCCAGGACCGGGGGCGGGGACATCGCCCTGTCCAACTCGGCGGGCAGGATCAAGGCCCAGACCGGGGGTGGAGATATTGACGTGTTCAAGGTGGAAGGCCAAGTGGATCTATTCACCGGTGGTGGGGATATCGAGGGTCGCACTGTGGAGGGGAAGATCAACGCATCCACCGGCGGCGGGGACATCGATTTCTGGACCGGTAAGGGCAACTTCATTTTTAACACTGGCGGCGGGGATATCGATCTCAGGAACCTGGAAGGCACCGACCTTGAGGCCCGCACCGGGGGTGGAGACATCGAGGTTGTGGATATCACCGCCCGGGTCAATCTCATGACCGGTGGTGGTGACATCAGCGCCGAAAACCTCACCGGCGACCTCGAAGCGGCCAGCAGCGGCGGAGATCTCTCCCTGGAGCGCATTCACGGTGACGTGGCCCTGTTCAGCGCCCACGGGGACATCGATATCCGCCGGATTACGGGGGCGGTGAAGGCCAAGACCGGCAGCGGGGACATCGAGGTCCACGAGATGACCCTGGAGGAACCCGGCCAAGAAGAATCCACCCTCACCACTACCAACGGGGACGTGTATATAAACTACTTTTCCCAAAAGCCGGTCGATATTGCCATCACAATTTTCGGGTATTCGCCCCGCTACGCCGCGGATCGCATTCGCGGAAATGTGGACTTCACCTACAAGAAGGACAACGGCAATACCCTGGCAATCTATTCCACTGACAAACCGTTCCACC
>CAZULW010000093.1:0-8088 GCA_964621455.1 uncultured bacterium | reverse complement strand
CAATCCTGGTTATCCTTCAATCCTGAAAATCCAGATTCAGACATCTATTCATACCTCAGCGCCTCCACCGGATTAGCCGTGGCAGCCTTGATAGCCTGGTAGCTCACCGTCGCCAGGGCTATCACCAGCGCCAGCACCAACGCCCGGCCAGCTTGCGGGACTCTTCACGGCTGACCTCAATTTCCAGGTATGTATGTACGTTGCTGGCGAAACTATCAAAGGTATTGCGGATTGTCCCAGTGTCGGTGGAAATCACCCATACGCCACGCTCTTTCAGTTCCCGCAAGTATGGCAACAGCATATCACCCAGGCGGCCATGCAGCCGGTCCAGTTTCTCTACAATAACATACTCAAAGTCATTCAGCCCCGCCCGGACCAGCCCCCATTCTTTGGACCACTTTTAAAGTTAGGATTCCTTGATTTAGCGGGATCACTGTCTCAGGTGCCGGTGGCCGGTATCCAAGACTGCTGTGAGGTCGGACGTGGTTGTATTCTCGTTTCCATCTCTCGATCAGTACTTTGGCTTCCAGCAGAGTGTCGAAGATCTCCACATTCAACACTTCATCCCGCAGTTTCCCGTTGAAGGACTCGATATAGCCATTCTCCCAGGGACTACCAGGAGCAATGTAGAGCGTCTTCACGCCCAGTGCCTGTAGCCACTCCCGCACATTCTCAGCGGTGAATTCCGAACCATTGTCACTGCGGATATGCTCCGGTATCCCACGTCTGGTAAACAGGTCCGTAAGTCGGAAAAGCACCGATTCATGATTCATGCGCCTGCCGATATCGATAGCCAGGCATTGCCGGGTATACTCATCCAGAATTGTCAGGATGCGGAACTTCCTGCCATCATGGGTATGATGCAGCATAAAGTCATAGGACCAGACATGATCGGGATACTGCGGCCTGAGACGAAGACAGGAACCATCATTCAGCCATAGCCATCTTCTCTTGGGTTGGCGCTGAGGCACCTTCCAGCGGTGTTCCATAAGCGCTGTCCGCATCGGCCAGTAGCCAGGTCGGGCGTTGATCGAAGGTCCACGTCGGCGTTGGTCCATCGACATCTGTGGCCAAGGCAGTATAATGGAAGTAGATATCCTCGGTGGCCGCCACCAGGTCAGCCGAAGTGATCACCGGTGGGTCGTTCACTGGTGTAATCTGGACTACTACTGTATCCGTTGCTGTATGCCCCCAGGGATCCGTGGCTGTGAAGCTAACTGAATCGGTCCCATTGTAGTTAATCCCAGCCTTAAATCGTACAACATGGGTACTCGAATCAACTGTGACAGTAACATTCCCAACAGTAGTGACGGCTATCGTCAGAGTAGAATCGGCATCGTTCGCATCTGTGAGCGAACTGTCCAGGTCCAGCACCAGGCTATCATGAAAGCATTAGTCAAGTTCGGCCAGGACGGTTCTCGCGCCCAGGTGATCGGGACTGACCTTGATAGCCTCGGTCAATTCCTGCCTGGCTTGCTCCTTGTCAATGAGCCCAAGGTAGCCGAGTCCGGCGATGTAGTGCGCCCTGGCCAGTTGGGCCCGCTGGGACTGCTGCTCCCCGAACTTGGCGAAAAAGTCAATCTCCGGGCTCTGTTCGAGTGCCTGGTTTCCGGAACTAACGAGATTCTTGAAAATGTCCTCGGCTTTGCTGTTCTGTCCGAGTTCGCGGAGCGAAAGTGCCTGGTAGTAGAGCTGGGCACTGCTGTTGGATATAAGGTCTCTACCGCCGCGGCGGGTTCGCTGAAGTTCGGCCGACGACGATTCTTTCCATAACTGCCTGGCCTTTTCCTGGTCGCCCAGTGCCTGATAGGCGGTCCCTATCCAGTAAGTGACTTCCGGATGGCGGCCGCTCCCTCTGCTGCTCTCCCTCCCCAGGTTCGCCGGAAACTCCAGGGCTACCTGATATTCGGCAAGCGCCTCGCCGTTTCGCTTGGCGGCAAGATGCTGGTGGCCGATGAGCAAGTGAGCGTCCGTCCAGTTATCATACACACTGAACCGGGCTCCGCCCTCCCAGATGTTGAACCGTCGTCCCTTCATGAGTTCGATGGCCTCGTCGTACTTGCCCACGTTTACCTTGAGCGCGATCTCCCGCGAAAACGCGTCATCCCGCTCCAAGACGGTATCGTGATACTTTTCGAGCATCGCCAGCCGCTTCTCGGGGGGAGTTGCGGCCGCTTCGTAGAGCTGATCAAGCTCAAAGAAATGGATCGGATACTTGCCGCCGAGCGAAACGGCTTTCTCCAGGCTCGTGATGGCCTTGTCGAGGGCGTTTCCACTCTCCTGGCGGGAGTAGGCGACTGCCAGGTTGCGGTGCGCGATGGGGAAGGTGTCGTCGAGCGAAACGGACTTCTCCCACAACCTCACCGCCTCCTCTGGCTGCCAGTCGAACAGCAGGTTACCGAGGTAGTAAGGCGCTCGCGCATCGCGTGGATTCGCTTTCATGGCCTGCCGGAGCACGTTGATGGCTTCGTACTGGAAAGGGAAGACGTAGTCCGGCGGTATCTTCGCGGCCAGGCGGTAGTATTCGGAAGCCTCCTGCTCCTGTCCCAGTTTCTCCGCGAAATAACCCAGGTAGTAGTAGACCATCGGCGAGATTCCGGATTTGTCCGGGGCCGCTTCGACCATTTGTGAAAGCACCGCCGTACCGTCTCGCCAGAGACCGGCATTTGCGTACTCGACGGCTGTTTCCAGGCCCGTTGCGGGATGGTCTCTCAGTGTGGTGAGCAGAGCTTTTTCGGCCTTGGAGTTCTTTGCTGCCAGCCAACGTTCAGCCAGCGCGCGCACATCGAGCGGGTCGGCTTTGCGGAAGGCTGATGCCAGCACTTGCAGGGACTCCTCCGCGCGCCCCATGTGACGCAACACGGCCGCTTTCAGGTTCAGCGCCCTGATGTTCAGCCCGTTGGCTTCGAGCGAGCGGTCCACAAAGTCGAGAGCGCCGACCATGTCGCCCCGCATACAGGCAATCTCAGCCAGCGAGTAATAGCCAGCGGCCCGCCAGGCCGCGCTCCAGATGGATTTATAGAAGGCATCGAATGCCTCATCGTTCCTGCCCAGGGCCTTCAGGGCCAAGCCAAGGTAGTAGTACGGCTCACCGTCCCTTGGCGTCGTGTAGTCGTATGTGAGTCGCATAAGAGCTTTGCGGAAACGCTGCTCCGCATCCTTGAACCGTGCCCGCTTGAGGTAGTTGATGCCGAGAGCGGTGTTTACCCGTACGTCGCCCGGATCACGGCGAAGTGCCTCCTCCCAGTATAGCGTGGGCTCCAGGGCCGGGTTGTGGAACTGCTCGATCCTGAGACCGGTAAGGTAGAGTTCTTCAACGGTCTTGATCTCCTGCGGTGGCGGCGGGGCCTCGACAGGTTGCGGCATCGGCTCAGGCTTCAGGCGAACGGGCGAGTAGGCCACGAGCTCCTTCCCGCCCACGGAGATCGACGCGTGCAGATCGTGCTCATCCACGCTGGCCGGGATCGAAACCTGCTTCAAGTACGGCATGCCGGGATCGATGGCCACCTCCTCATGAAGGAGGACTCTGTCTCCAGATTTAAGGATGATCGTTGCCTCCGGATGGGCCGAGGTGGTGTAGAAACCCACCTTAGCAGTTCCGTCCTCAGCCACATCGAGATTAACAGCGGCGTCGAGGTTGGCGTTCTTCACTCCGCCGATGTCGCGGAACGGATACCAGTATTGTTTGAAAGACTTTACCTCGTAGGGCTGCATCCAGCTATAGTCGGGTTGGTTGTCGGAATAGGCTCCCACCATGAGCTCGATGTAGGGACCATCCTCGTCAGTAAGGATATTATCCCACATCCGGCCGTTCGGGCCGTTTCCCCAGGTCCAGAGCTTCTTGCCTGGAACAATGTCGTGATCAGCGACGCTCATCGTGCCCGCCTGCTTGCCGTGGTCGTAGCCGGCAAAGAAGTCGTCTTCATAGTTCCAGGCGAACATCGAGTTCGAAGAGATATGGTTCTTGTACCAGCTCACATCCACTCCCTGCCGGAAGTCGCCCCCGCCGTACCTCGTGGTTGCGATCGGCCAGGTGGTAAACTGGCGCTTGGAGTGGTGGGTAACGTACTGGGTGCTGGGAGGAAAGATAACCTGGTAGTCCTCGTTCACGTGAACCGCCGGGTTGGCGAAACAGAGGATGGTATTCACCACGGGCGTGCGATTCAGAATCCGGACGGACGTCTCCAGGTACGACTTCCCCGGCCTCAGGGTGTAGCCGACGGCCCACCTCATGCGATGGCGCACCTCAAGCTCACCCACCCACACGGTCTTGCTGCCGTCCGCGTTCTCTTCCAGGCGGTACTGCACGGGGATAAAAGTGCTGGCGCGGTGGTGGTGCGGGATGTTCCACTCTATCCCACCGGATATCCAGGCGCCGATCAAGCCGATCAGCGCAGGCTTGATGACGTGCTGGCGGTAAAAGAAGTCGTAGTCGTTGGTTTTGTCAACGGCTTCGAAAAGGCGGCCGCCGATCTCCGGCAGAATACCGATCTTGACGTACTCATTCTCCAGGTAGACCATCTTGTAGGTCTTATCCACTTTCTTGCCAGTGAGATTGTCATAGAGCGGGTAGGGGTAGATCCTTCCCTCAGCCCCCTGGGATGCCCGTCCAAAATAGAACATCGGATTGGGCTCGGGCGGACCGACCAGGTAGGTGGGAATTACGATATCCTCCTCCCAAACCCTGACCGACGAGGCGTCGGTGGTACAGAGAAGTGAAGCTAGAAGCAGTGAGCCAAAAAACAGCAGTAACGGCAAACGTACTCGTTTATGATTCATGACTTATTTCCCCCAGGGAATTACTGAACTTTCGCTTTCCGGTTCACCGGCGGCTCCTTCCCCGAGTGTACGTCGAACAGCCGCTGGTTGGTTGCTTTTACACCTTCTACAAAATCCCAGTGGGGACGGTCGGTGACATCCACGAACCCGATGTTGTAGTTCTCGCCGTCCCCGCGTCCGGTGACCGGCTGGTCGAGCCACTGGAACCAGTGTACTCCTAGAAAGGAGGGCAAGGCCGCCGCTTGCTCGACGTAGTAGCGGTATGCTACACCGCGCTCTTCTTGATCACGCGCCTGAACGAGACCCGCTGCCAACCCATTGCCCGGTGACCCGATATGAAACTCTCCGATGAGGGTCGGGCGTCCAGTGAGCTTGTAAGCCCTTTCCATTTGTGCAACCGGATCGTCGTCATACACATTGAGGGTGTTGACTTCAAAAAAGCGCCCCATCCGGATGACTTCATCCGCAGGATGTCCCCCGAACCGAATA
Source organism: uncultured bacterium (assembly GCA_964621455.1). Classification (GTDB taxonomy): domain Bacteria; phylum Fidelibacterota; class Marinisomatia; order SCGC-AAA003-L08; family TS1B11. The sequence continues at coordinate 2,820 of CAZULW010000093.1, read as the reverse complement.
CCCAGATTCAGATGATTGGGATCGTGCTTACGGATCGCCGTGCTGATTAGATTGAGGTACCTCTCGAATGCGCTGAGGATAAATTCCTTGTGGCGCTCCGGAGTGTCCCCTTGAGCAAGAAAGGCTTTCAGTTCGCGCTGGGTTGTGGTCTCTGGCCCGGCCAGGATCATGCCTACCAGCTCACTTTCCCGTCCCGGCCAAGGCGGTTCGTTGCCGATGAAGTATCCCGACAGCCAGGGATCGTTTTTTCGCGGTTCGCACTGTCTCGCGACAGCCTCATCAACACTTAGGGCGAACTCATCTGAGAAAACGTCGGGCAATCCCAGGAAACTCGTTCCTCCCCTTTGCCAGCCGCTTAGCCCAGCCACATAGGGTTTCCGTGGCGTGTCCCGCAGAACCGAGCTGGACCAGTTTGCGACTGTATTCAGGCCCCAGCTTTCCATACGCTTGATTAACTGGTCGATCCATTTTGTATTCCATCCCTCTCCGAAGCGCCGCTGCAGGTTCCAGGTGTAGAAGGATACGCTCGAGCCCCGTCCTCTACTCTGTGTTGACCGCATCGGATCAGGGGGCGGCAGGGCGGCGTAATAACTCTCGCGGCCTTCGGTTCGCGTATTGATCGAATTGCCCATACAATTCACGCCTGTGGATAAGAACAAGTGTCCGTCAGGATCGACGAACCACCATTTTCCCTCAATCTGCTCAACCCGGAAAAAGCCTGTCGCTTCAGCCTGGGTCCCCAGGTAGCCGCCGTAGCGACAATGATTGAAATCGCCATCGCCCAGCTTCTCTGCTTCCTCAGCCCATTCCTGTTCCAGCTGCTCCAGGTTCCTGATCTTGCCGGGCCATTCCGTGGGAATCCACTGCCCGAACTCGCCTACTACAGGTAATTTTTCCAGGATATCGGACCCGGGATCTTCCTTGGCGAGCCGGATTGACCGGATCTCAAGCGTGGGCTTGCCGAGCGGGTACTCCATAGTCACCCCTAAAGCCTCGACCGCATCCAAGCCGCCAAATGGTCCCCAGACAGACATCCAGAACGAATTCCGGGGTCTGTTGTTTGTCGAGGCAAGGTCGTGACCTTCCTGGTCTTTCCCCTTGAAATATTGCAGCGGCACAGACGCGCGGAACCATACGCCCTGTCCAACCGGCATGATCACCAGTCTCCGTATCCCATCGGCGGTGTAGGTCCTCAGGAAGAATCGCTGAGGCGAAGACGCTCTCAATTCCATAACGAGGTACTCGTAGGGAGACCAGTCTGACGGCAGTTCCGGGTCCAGATCTTTCAATGCCCACTTGTGTTCGGATATGGTGCCTTCGAAAACCACCCGCAGGATTTCCTCATCGGTAAAACATGCTGTAGAAAAAAACAATACTGACGAAATCAGGACTTGTAACATTGGGAAGCGCCATGATTTTAACGGCGACAAGTCAACGATCCTTCGGTCAACAGTTTTCATAAGATCTCCTTTCTTTTATGAGACTTCCTATGTTATAAATCTAGCCTTAAAGTGTTCTGTATATCAGAGACCTCTCTATCTGCCATTGCTTTCATGAACTGGTATACTTATCGAGGGTCTGGGCGGTGCTGCCATACCGTCCCCCATATAAAAACCAGGTTGAGTAGGCTGATTGTAGGCAACATTCTGCCAGGCCACGCTCAGCCTGTAAATAGGATCATGCATAAAGGTATAAAAACGGCGGTCTGTAAGTATTGTAGTTGTATAGATGCGCAGCTCATTGTTGTCTCTTGTTCTCCAAATTACTTCTTCCCTCCAGTCACCTAAAATATCGGCATGTATGCAGGGATTAGATTTTGTTCCGTTGTTTCTGGCACAATCTTGAGCTGTAAGCAATCTGTATACGCTATCGTTGTTATAATCCCATTTATCAATGGTGGTACCATCAAGTATTTCACGCAGCACATCGCCATCCCACCATATCCCCATATTACCCGACGGAGGTTTAGAATCAGAAATCTTTTCGCCCTTGCAGTTGTATAGGGCACTCAGACCGGGACCCGAAGCCCAGCACTCATATCCTAGATGACGGGGATCAATATCCATTGCAGCCCCCCTCCCCACGTCGTTGGATTGCGCTCCCCATATAACCTTTCCGGTTCCGGCTTCTCGGAGGTTTGCGCCATTGGGGTGACGCGGATTTTCGTGGATGGCAAACACTTCCAGACCCGGCCTATCCGGATCGATATCGGATAGATGCATGGCATCTCCATGCCCTAAACCTGTCGTGTAGAGTCCTTTCCCATTATGGTCAATCGCACATGCCCCATACACAATTTCATCCTTACCATCGCTATCAATGTCACCGACGCTGAGATTGTGATTCCCCTGTCCTGCATAGTCGCTGTTACCAGGAGTACCATCGTCACTATCAAAGGTCCATACGTGGGTCAGCTGACCATCCCTCCAATTCCATGCCACCAGTACTGCCCGGGTATAGTAACCGCGACACATTACAAGGCTCGGTCTTTCACCATCAATATACGCAATACACGCGAGGAAACGGTCTACCCGGTTGCCATAGTCATCCCCCCAGTCAGAAACGTTGCCTCTGGGTGGTATATAATCGGTCGTGGCCAGTTCAGCACCGGTCTCCCCGTCAAATATGGTGAGAAATTCCGGCCCGTCCAAGATGTAGCCATCCTCATTGCGGTAATCCGCATTGACGTCACCGATCGCCTTGCCTTTTCCATCGACAGTCCCATCCGCTGTTTTACAGGCAAATTCAGCTTTGCCATTTATAGATCCTTTATCCAGGAGCCTGATTCCAGTTTGAAGTTCAAAGGATATAAACTGCGGG
>CAZULW010000092.1:0-8236 GCA_964621455.1 uncultured bacterium | reverse complement strand
GAGCAGCACCACGGCGGCCGTGGCGTAGGTGACCTCCACGTGAAGCACGGTGCTCAGTGACCGGCGGGCCTCCCGGCTGAGGAGAAGATACACGGCCGCAAACAGCCCTCCGGCCAGGGCCAGGGCGTTACCAAATGTGGATTCCGACCATCCGCCCCCCGGTGAAGTAAAGCCGAGGTCCCGCCACTGGATGAAGACCACCCCCGCCAGGGCGACCAGGGCGCCCACGATCTGGTTCCGGGCGACGGGGACCCGCAGGATGCCCAGAGAGATGGCGATGACGAAAATGGGATGGGTGGCCACGAAGAGGACCGAGTGGGCCACAGTGGTGTACCACAGGGAGGCGATCCAGGTGGCGAAGTGCAGGGCCAGGGCAACCCCGGCCAGGACCGAGTAGCGGAAATCGCGCCAGGAGGTGCGCCGCTTGCTTCGCTCCCGCCAGAACAGGGGGAAGAAGATGATGGCGGCCCCGCCCGTCCGGATGAACCCGATGGAGATGGGGGAGACCTCCGGCAGGAAGCGGATCCAGATAGCCGCCGACGAGGCCATGAGCGACCCCAACAGGACCAGTCCGGTGGCCTGGGCAAAGGGGGTGATCTGTTTCATCGTTAGGGGACCGGCACGAAATGGGTGAGCGGGCACATCTTTTCGGGGGATAAATCTAGGCAGTGAAAGGGGCCGGAATAACTTGAAAATGGCCATGATTACCTGTACATTAATTTTGAATACGGCAAAAACTCTGGAGTATCATATGAAAAGGCTGCTGGTTATTCTTCTCATACTGTGGTCCGCCTGCGAGGAAGAGCCGCCGCAGGTACTCTACGGAGAACTTTTTGAACTGGCCTTTGGCGAGAGCCAGCTGGTGGAGGTGGGGGGCGAAGAAATCGAGATCGGCTTCCAGGCCGTGCTGAATGAGTCCCGCTGCCCGCTGGAGATGGATTGTTTTTGGCAAGGCCGAGCGGGGATTCAGCTGTGGCTGTTCGGCGCGGGGCAGGATACATTCTACCTCGAACCGTTTATCTACGGGTATGTCTTAAAAGAGGACTCCGCAGCCCACAAGAGCGTCTTTTCCGAAGAATACACGGTAACTCTGTTACAGCTTGATCCGTACCCATCCTCTGAAATCGCGCAGCCCGATCCGGAAGAATACACCGCCCTGCTCTCGGTCTCAGTGAACCCGGTACCGTTGGAGACCGACCGGCTCAACCTGTTCGCGCATGACGTCTATGAGGAATTCCTCAATAATCCTGTTAACGGGTTTGATATTGACAGCACGGCTGTGGCAGCCGAGACCCTGCTGGTGTATGTGGCCTATGGTGGTGGCTGCAAAGAGCATGACTTTTTCCTCTTCGGTTCCACGGCCTGGGCGGAGAGCGTTCCACCAGTGATGCCGGCGGTGATCATTCACGACGGCCACTGGGACACTTGCGAGGCGTGGCTTCATAAAACCCTCCGCTTTGACCTGTCCCCTATCCAAATGTGGCAGGGCAGCGGTGGTGCAGTCGTCATCCATGTGAAGGACTCCCCGGATAGTGTGCTGTACCAATACTGATGTTCTGAGAAGCCGGTATCACACCTTCTCCTCACGTCTTCCCTGCTTAACTTCCCCCCATGCCCGAGCTCCCCGAGGTCGAGACGGTCGTCCGGTACCTGCGCCCCCAGCTTGAGGAGCGGACTATCATCGGTTTCACCGCCCACTGGCCCAGGGTAACGGCCCCGATCTCACCGGAGGACTTCACCCGGCAGGTGACGGGCCGCACCATCCGCGCTGTCCGGCGGCGGGGGAAGTACGTTCTGCTTGACCTGGACCGGGGCCACGTCCACTTGCACCTGCGTATGACCGGCCGTCTGCTGGTGCTGCCTGCTGGCGATCCCGAAGCTTCAAGCCAGCCCCACGTAACGGCCGAGTTCGACCTTTCTGACAGCCGCCGCTTAGTCTTCCGGGACCTGCGCAAGTTCGGCCGGGTAGGCTACCTGGATGACCTGTCGCCGCTGGAGGCCCGCCTGGGGCCGGAACCCCTGTCCCCCCAGTTCACGCCCCGGCTCTTTCACCGCCTGCTGCAGGGCCGCCAGCGCCGCATCAAACCCCTGCTGCTGGACCAGTCCTTTATTGCCGGCCTGGGCAATATCTACGTGGATGAGGCCCTCTTCCTGGCCCGCATCCACCCGGAGACGCCAGCTTCCCGGCTGACCTTTGCCAGGGCCAAAGCCCTGCACCGGGCCATCCGGGACGTACTCTCAGAGAGCATTATGCATGACGGGACGACCATTATCAATTTCCAGTACGGCGAAAGCGGCAGGGGGCGGTTTCGTGAGATGCTGCAGGTGTTCCGGCGGGAAGGGGAGCCCTGTCCCGTCTGCGGCATACCGCTGAAGAAACTCCGGGTGGCCCAGCGCGGCACATACTTATGCCCTGCCTGCCAGGTCCTGTAAAATCGCCAGCAGCGGCTGGATGCTGGATGCCTGTCCTGAGCTTGCCGAAGGACTGGATACTTGCCCTGAGCGTTCGCCTGAGGCTTCGACGTGAGACTTCGGCGTGAGCTCAGTCGAACGCTCAGCCGAACGGGCATGCCTCTGCGATGTGATTGCTCCTACCCCTGCCTTTTGCATTTTTCAATTTGCAATTCTGCTTACTGCTACCCCCGACTTTGCGTCGGGGGCAAGCTGCCACTGCTACCAGCAAGTGTACCTCCGCCCTTTTTAGGTCAGGAGAAAAACTGACAGCGGAAGTGAGAGCCTCACTTGACTTTTGACCTTCCCTTGCCCTAATCTCACGCGCATGTTCCGCCCTCAATATATGATCATGGCGGCGCTGGCCTTATCCACTTGCGCCACCCACCCCACCATCAGCCCGATACCCTTGAAACAGGGCGAGACCTACAAGGGCGTTACCCTCAGCGCCGAGAACGTTATGCCCATGATTTTCTTTCGCCGGGGATTGACTGACAGCTGGGATTTGGGCCTGCGGGTTGGGCTGCCCATTTATGGAAGCGGCATTGATGTCAGCCGTCTGCTGGTGGAAAAGAATGAACGCTCCGATGTTCTGAATCTGGCCTACAGCTTCAATCCGAACCATAATCTTGATTTCACCTATTACCGCGTGTCTCACAGGACCAAAGTGAACGAGGAGAAGAACCGTGCGGTACGGAGGCTCAGATATTACGGGTTACGGGGCATGGTTATCCTGAACGGCATCAGTGATGACCACCGGAGCAGCATCCGTTTCGGGATCCTTATTGGCGGGGCGTTGGCGGTCAAGGGTGAAGACCCGGAGAAGCTGCCGCGGTTCCACCGGTTCCAGTGGGAAATCGGCTACTTCCACGATTTCAGTTCTATACCCATTTGGGCATTATTCCTTCCTTCGCCCTTTACGCCCTTTAATAAAGACCACCCCCGTTGGGATGAGGAGTATAAAGACCGTCCCCATTCGGTGGGCCTCCCGAGTGAATATTCCCGGCTCACGGGCCTTTCGCTGCGCATCTCGTTTCCCCTTGGTAAGTCGCAAACAGCGTCAGCAGCAAAAGAGGGGGGCTCTTGAGGGTCGGTACGTTCTATCTGATGGGCATGGGGACTCTGTTCATCCTCATGGCCTGCCCCGCAGTCCCCCCCGATCTGGAGCACTCGCTGTATCTCTATCGCGAAGGGCGCATCAACGAGGCCCGGCGAGACATGGTGGCCTATCTGCGGGCCAAGCCCTTCAATCCCGAATCGGATGAGGCACGGCAGCACATCCTCCTGATCCGCCGGATCAAGCGATTGGAAGGTATCGCCGTGGAGCAGTGGCTCCGGGGTAATATCCGGGGGGCCAAAAAGATTATCGGAGTTATGCGGTTTATGCACCCCGTGTATGTGGATTCGGCTGAGATTTTCAGGCTCATCGACTTCAGCCAACCCCCGCTGTGGGCGGATACCACCAGGGAACCCCCGTCACCGGCCGGCCTGGACCTGGCCGATTCCACCACCCGGGAACTGATACCATACGCGCTGGCGGTCCTTGATCGCCAGGAGGAGGCAATTATCCACCTGGCCAGGGAGTGGGAAGTCGCCAGGTACCGGCAATCCGATAACCCCCTGCCGCTCTTCACCGCTTCCATCGCGGGTCCCGAGACCCAGGAGCTTATCCAGGCGGTGAGCTCGACCTGCGAGATACTCAGGGGAACGGGCAGCCGGTTCAACCCTCTCACCCAAGAACTTGATCGTCTGTCCGAACAGTTCAATCAATTCCTGGCAGATATCAGCTCCGACACCCTGCAGCCGCTTCTTTCATTCGAGTACGGCTTTCAGGACCACAAACGGAGACTGCTCTTGCAGATCCTGACTATCAAGGCCCGTCTGGCCGTGCCCGGCGGGATACCTGGACAAGCGAGCCCCGCAGCCCACGCTGACACTTCCTGATAGCCCGGCCAGGGCTGGGCTGTCGGTTTACCTGAAACTTTTCTCCTCAAACTGCATAGAATGCGTGAACGAGCCCGGTTTTGGTCCGGGCCTGTCTTGGTGAAAGGAAATCTTATTTTCAAACCAGGTAAAAAGGATTGCCATGAATAAGCAACGGACTTTTATCTTCTCCGCCCTCATACTTTTACTGGTGGAAGCCGGCACTCTGGCTGCTGCCAATCCTACGGCAGCGGCCGACAATGCCACCGCCCAGCAGATCAATAATATGTTTGTGGCCGCCTCCTCCAAGGCCAATCCCAGCGTGGTAACGATCGCCTCAGAGCGGGTGGTCCAGCGGCGGTTCCGCAATCCCTTCTTCAACTTCCGGGGTGATGACTTCGGCAACTTTGGACCGGCCCCTGAGTACCGGAGCAGTGTACTGGGATCAGGTGTGGTCATCGACGCCGCCCTGGGATACATAGTTACCAATAATCATGTGATTGACAACGCGGAAGAGATCGATGTAATGCTCCTCGACAAGCGAGTAATAACGGCGGAGGTAATAGGCACCGATCCGAGAAGTGATGTGGCGGTCATCAAGGTAGATGCCGATAACCTGCAACAGGCGCAAATAGGTAATTCCGATGAGCTGCGCGTCGGGGAATGGGTGCTGGCCATCGGCAGCCCTTTCAGTCCGAACCTGGATCACACCGTGACCGCCGGAATTGTCAGCGCCAAGGGCCGTAGTGAGGTCTTCAGTGGTGATCGGTATGAAGATTATATCCAGACCGACGCCGCCATCAACCCCGGGAACAGCGGCGGTGCCCTGGTGAACCTGGATGGCGAGCTGGTGGGCATTAATACCGCCATCGCCACTGACGGCTTCTCCCGCTCCAGCGCGGGCGTCGGTTTTGCTATCCCTGTCAACCTGGTTATGCGGGTCGTGAATGACCTGATTGAACACGGGAAGGTAACCCGCGCCTACCTCGGTGTGCTTATTCAAGATGTAGATGCATCCCTTGCCAAGGCCCTAGGTATGAAGAGCCCTGAGGGGGCCATGGTCAACGAAGTGCATAGCGGTACGCCGGCGGAAAAAGCGGGCATCAAGGAAGGTGATGTGATCATCAGGGTTGACGACATCGCAATCCGGGACAACTCGCACCTCAGGAATGTGATCTCATCCTCCCGGCCCGGTGATCGGCGCAGGATTACGGCTATCCGTAACGGCAAGGAAAAAACCATTACCGTGAAATTGGGCGAACTGCCTGCGGAGCAAACGCTCGCGTCCCGCGATAGTGATCCGGATGAAGAAGCGACGGTTAGCAGCCGTACCGGCTTTTTAGTGGCCAACCTGGACAGCCGGGAAGCGCAGCGGTTTGACCTGCGGGTTGATGACGGCGTGCTGGTGACCAGGGTTGACCCCCGCAGCAAGGCGGCCAGGGGCGGCATCCGGCCCGGCGACGTGGTGGTGGAAATCAGTGACAAGAAGATCAGGAACCTGCGCGACTATCGCCAAGCCCTGAAAGGATATGATGAGGGGGATTTTATCAAGCTGCGTATTGCCCGCGGGGATGTATTCCTGTATGTCGGTCTGGAGCTGAGCTAGACATCTGGCTGCTCGAACCAGCCCTCGTCCACTCACGACCGAAGTTGTAAAACCGCCGAAGCGGTTATTATTGTATCGTAACATAATATTAGCCTACGACTTAAGTCATGGGCTAGTCTTGAGAGACAAATTTTCGGGGGAAGTCCTGTTGGGGGGATTACCTCAGACCTTCAGCCGGCGGGCGGTTCTGATAAACTTCCGGGTCGTGCCGGTACCCTTGCGGGTATTGAACCACTTTTTCCACAGCCAGGCCTGGGCCGGCAGGTTGCGCGCCTCGGGGATAGGGTAGGGTGCCATCATATACCAGAGCCGGCACAGGGCAATCCCGAGGATGTCATTGTTTCGCAGCTCCCTCTCGAAGCGTCCCGGCTCCTCCAGCAGCCAGGAAAGTCTGTATCCCAGGACCATCTCGAGTTTGTGCTTCCATTCCAGCCTGCCGGGGCGTTGAAGATAACGGAAGAGGATATCCTGGGCCGTCCGCGGGTGGATTTGCCAGTAGCCCAGCTCCGGGCCATCGTCAATCCCCTCACGGAATTGGTAGTGGCTCTCCACTGCCCCCGTTCTGAGCACCAACTCCTCCGCCTCCGGGGACCACATACCCTGTCCCTTAAGAACAAGTCTTACCAGAAGGCGTGTGTCCGGGTAGTGGAAACCAGTGCGGGTAGGGGTACGGATACCGCTTCCCAGAATCACAGGTATACACAGGAGGACTAAAAAGGAACGCATAAGGCTTTTTCGGTGGGGGGGGGATTAGAGTGGTAACGCGGCGGACGCCGGATAACTGTTCATCGGGTTCGAATGGGCCGGACGGCACGGGGAAAGCATGCCAGCCCTGCGGGATAGACGCCTGGCAGGTACAGGATGCTCCGCTTCCTGCCCCGGAAGGGTATTACGCCGGATCATCTTGCAGATATCGGACATATCTTCGATACACTCCATAATCGTTGTCATGGTTGAGTGCAATTACCGTGCCTGATGGACGATAGACCGTGTTTACAGCGCAGGAATGGCCTTTGCAGCCGAACGAAACCGCCGGCACAGCCCGGCCCGAGAGCCAAACGCCCATTTTCCCTTCATCCCCCGGAATGAAACGACCTCACCTATGGTGTTCTCCTATTTTCCTGGTTACATTTCACAACCTTGGATAAAGGTCTGTCCCGGCTTTATTTTCCATGAACCAGGTCTGATCTGCTGCAGGTAAATTCTGACCACGCAAACGATCCTGGAACCTGCAATCGAGGAGAATACCATGAAAGGCATCCCCTGGGTAAAAGTAAGCGCGGAATTTAACACGCCCAAAGCGGTTTGGTCGCTTTTTCTGGCCCTCGTGATAGCGAGCTGTGGCACTTCCTCCGTCTACATCACCGTCAAGCGACCGGCGGAGATCAACCTTAAAGAGTACCGCAAGATTGCCATCGGCGACATCGTAGACCAGTCTGGGAAGAAGGGCGGCCACGCCAAAGATATGGCCGATGAAATCACGTCTGTCCTGTTTACCTCCGGGCAGTTCGAGGTCCTGGATCGGCAGAACCTGGCCCGGATCATGACCGAGCATTCTCTGAGCGAAACGGGGATCGTCGACGAGAATACCGCGCCCGAGATCGGGAAGGTCATCGGGACGGCGGCCCTGGTCTTCGGCCGTATTCAAACCGACCAGTATAAGGAGGACCTGAAAGAGGGTGAGCCATACAAGGACAAAAAGGGGCGCACCCACCAGATCAATACCCGTACGGGGTCTTACCGTGTTTCCGCGAACCTCCAGATCATTGACATTCAAACGGCCAGAATCCTCGCTGTCAAAAGCTTGTCGGCTGAGCGCACCTCCCGGAAGAGCGCCGATAATAGAGACCCCGATAATATCGACCGCAACGCCCTCTATGCCCGGTGCCTGAAAGACATATCGCAAAAGTTCATACGTATGGTTGCGCCGTATGATGTGCAGGTGCGCGCCGCCTTCCTTACCGATAAACTGCTGCCGGAAGTTGACCAGGCCATCAGCTATTTCCGCATCGGCGAATGGGAAGAGGGCATGACCATCCTGAGGGGGACCATCAACAAGAGCGGGCTGCCTCTCGAAGTCCAGGCCAAGACCTTCTACAACCTCGGTCTGGCGGAGACCTACGCCGGCCAGTTCGATGAAGCCATTGAGCACCTCAAAACGGCCCTGAGCCTGAATCCCAAATCCAGAAGGATTCAGAAGGCCATCCTCAGGGCAAAAATGGAAAAGGAGAACGCCGAGAAACTCAAGGAGCAGCT
>CAZULW010000091.1:0-8465 GCA_964621455.1 uncultured bacterium | reverse complement strand
AAGAAGGACAACGGCAATACCCTGGCAATCTATTCCACTGACAAACCGTTCCACCGCATCATCATCGAGACAACGACCGGTGAAATCAAGATTATGAAAGGAGAGCAGTAAGCCATGCGAGCACTATTCTCACCCACCGGAATACTGGTCCTCCTCTTGTTAACCTGGCTGCCGATTACGGCTCAGCAACAGGCCGAAGGAGACCAGCAGGACGAGACCAAAGTGAGTCCATCCGGCGAGATCAAGATTTTCGACGACCTGCTCATCCCGGAAGGGGAGGTGCGCTCCGGCGCCATTCGGGTCATCGGCGGCAACCTCACCGTAGCCGGGCGGGTTACGGGCCGCATCACCGTCCTGGGCGGCGACGTGGAGCTTCTGCCCACGGCCCAGGTGGAAGGCACTATTGTGGCCCTTGGGGGCAAGATCATTCGCAGCGATGAGGCCCAGGTAACCGGCCAGGTCCTGGAGGTCAACCGGGGGAAGATCAGCCTCACCAGGGAAGAGGCCCGGGAGATCTTTGGCTACGATGAGGACCGCGATGAGCGCCTGGACCGGCGTGACGACGAGGAAGAGGAAGACGAGTGGGAGGTAAGAGAGGTCGAGGGCGAAAGGCCCCTCTGGCGGCCCTATGCCCGGAGGAGCATCCGGCCCGACTTCGAGGTCGCCGGGGACCCCGTCCTCAGGTACAACCGCTCCGAAGGGCTGGCCCTCTATATCCCATTTCACCCCGACACCGACGATATCCCCGGGTTCAACGTGTATGGTTTCGCGGGTCGTGCTTTTGGCCCCGGCGAATGGTATGGCTGCCTGGGTATCGGTGAATACCTCTGGCGGGGGCGGATCGGTCTACTGGTAGAGGGCCACAAGGAGCCCCGCCATGACGACGGCTGGCGGATTACCACCACGGAGAATTCACTGGGCGCCTTTTTAATTCACCGGGACTGGTACGACTGGTATGAGGCCGAAGGCTACGGAGGTTCCTTTGTACTGGGCCTGCCTCCCCTCGTGGAACTTAAGGTCCGCTACCGGAACGAGACCCACGCAATTATGGACTCTGTCACAAATTGGAGCATGTTCGGCAAGGACGCATTTCGCGGCACCTATTATATCGCCCCGGGCCGGGACGCCAACCTGAGGTACCTGGTCACTTTTGGCCGTCCCATCGGCTACTTCCCGCGGCGTATCAGCGGCAACCTGTCATACGCCTACACCCAGACCATGGGCGGCAGCGACTTCGACTACAAGCGGGATGATGTGACCCTGGAGGCGTTCGTCCCCCTGCACCGCCGGCTGGGCATCAGGCTCAACGCCCGCACCGGCGCCATCAGTGGGGACCTCTACGGCCTGCAACACCAGGTACCCCTGGGGGGCATCGGCTCGGTCCAGGGCTACAACTACAAGTCCATCGGTCCCAACAATCATTACGCCGTGGTCAACACCACTTTCTCCCTTAGGAAGCGCAACGATCTATTCAGCCTGGTATGGCACTTCGGTCTCGCCTGGGACAGCCAGGACCGCCTCCTCACCGGCAACTATTTCAGCGACCTGCTGGAAGAGAAGGGCTATCACGCAGTGGGGATCAGCTACGGCGACGATGATGCCCGGTTCGAACTCTTCAGATCACTGGAAAACGGAGATTGGGTCTTTTACTTCAGAATTCTCGATTTCTAAGGAGCAATAATGAAACGCATCGTCCGGTTCGCACCATGTCTATTGGGCCTGTCAATAGCCCTCGCCTGGCCCGGTCCCGAGCTCGCACTGGGTGCCCGGCCGAAGGCTCACGCCGAGGGCCGAGCCAAGGGGCTGGCTCGATGGATCGGGGATAACCGTTCCATCCTGACCATCGACGAGGTCCTGGCCGACGAGGTGAATCGGATGGAGATCGAGGTGGAATTCAGCCTCGGGGAGATCCGTATGGAGCGGGGTAATCCGTCCAAGGCGGTCACCGGCTACATCCAGTATGACGAAGAATACCTTCGCCCCAGGGTGGAGTATGAGGTAATTGGGGGCGTGGCCCGCTTTCGTCTGACCACCAAGAGCCGGCGCGAAGGCTGGGGGGGCTTCAAGATGCGCGATATGGAGTCGCCCGAGAGCGAACTCTACTTCACCACCCGCGTCCCGCTCGAAGTGGACTTCTCCTGCGGCCTGGGGGAAGCCCATCTGGACCTGGGGGAACTTAAGGTGATGGACCTGAATCTGAACAACGGCCTGGGTGAGACCACACTGGATTTCTCTACTCCCAACGGTGTCAAGCTGCGCCGGATCTCGGTAGACAACGGCCTGGGCGCGTTGGTGGCCCGTAACCTATCCAACGCCCGGACCGAGCGGCTCAAGTTCGACTGCGGCCTGGGCTCCGCCGAGCTCGATTTTGGCGGCGAGACCCTGCGGGATATGTCGGTGGACGTGAACGTCGGCCTGGGCAGCGTAACCATGCATATACCCCGCGGCTTCAACGTGGAGATGGAGGCCAATGAGAGCTTCCTTTCATCCATCGACGTGCGGGACATGGTGGTAAAGGGCCGCGGCCGGTATCGCAGCGAGAACTACGATCCCGACAAACCCACCCTGCGCATCACCGCCTCGGTGGGGCTGGGCAGCATCGACATCAAGTGGACGGATTGAAGAAATGATGAATGATGAATGTTGATTGATGATTGTCGGTGGTCCGTTGTCCGTTGCTAATCGCTGACTTGTCCGGCGTAGCGAAGTGTAGACGGACTGCTGAGGGCTGATCGCTGGAAGGCTTCAGCTGCCCGTCGTCCGGCCCCTCCTCAAAACGCACACACTCCATCGTCTCCTTATAAAAAACCTCTTTTTACTGCCCACTGGTGCCTTGGCCACTTTCCGCAGGGCCGCTTTATCAAGACATGAGGAATAAACAGTAAAAAAGCAGCAGCTTTTTCATTGAATCCATCGCTGCAAGCATCCTGTCCCCGAAACTCGTAACCCGTCTACGGCTTGCGCCTACGCCGGGCAAGCCCGAAACTCGCAACTCGTAACTCGTAACCATTCAATTCCACCACGGGTGCGTCGGTAGGAGGGGCTCGAACGGCCCCATGGCGCCCATGCTGAGCAGGCCGCTTTCGAGGAAGTTCAGCAGGATGTCGATGCGCAGCTCCAGGGATTGCAATTCCAGCATCTTCTGCTTCTCCTCCGCCGCTATCGGCAGGGCGCTGATAATAACGTGGGCCAGCATTTGCAGGGGGATGTTCGCCTCGTGAAGTATCTCCAGGTTGCCGACCACCTGGGCCGTCTCCAGCATCGATTGAAAGAGGTGCAGGATATTCTGCCGCTTATGCTCCGCGTCGGTTACCTGGCTGAATTCCGTCAGGGGCGTCACCACCCCCCGGCGGTAGGGCTTGTCCGAGTCGACCTCTTCCACCCGCATCTTCACCAGGCCCGTCACCAGGATGTCAAGCGTCTCCCCCTCTGATGGCTGCACGTCATTGATATACCCCATGGTGGCGATGCGGCTGAGGGGGGGGGGCGACATCTCCTGACCGGCGTTCTCTGTCGCTTTGAGCAGGGGGATAGTCAACATGCGCTCCCCCGCCGCGCAGTCTTTCACCATTTCCACGTACCGGGGCTCGAAGATGTGAAAGGGCTGGACCGTCTGCGGGAAGAACACGAAATCCGGCAGGGGAAACAGGGGCGTTGTGCCGGAAAAAGATGCCAGCAGTTCTTTAAGTGTGGTCTCCAACCGGATCTCCTCGCAAGTCCGTCTTCCAGAATCCCGGCAAAATTTTCACCTGGATGGCCCCATCGTTAAGCATCGATCAGCGCCAGTACCTCGTTCACCAGGCCTTCGATACCTGTCCAGGTCTCCCCGATCTTCGTGGCCAGCATGTAAGCCGGGGTGGAGACGATCTTGTTTTCTCTGTCCGTGATATGCTTGGTCACGCTGCAGGCCACGTGGGTGGTGCCCATCTCCTCGATAGCCTGGGCCGTCTGGGAGTCGTTGCCGATGGTCAGCCTGGTGTTCACGCCCGTGCCTTCCAGGACTTTGGCAAGCATGGCGGGCGCGATGCAGATGGCCCCCAGCGGTTTATTGGCGGCGATGACTTCCCGCACCAGGCGGTGGACCTCATCGTTAACCTGGCAGCCGGGGCCGTCGAAGGCGAAGGTAGAGAGGTTCTTGGCCACCCCGAACCCGCCGGGAAAGATCAGGGCGTCCATATCTTCCGCCGTTATCTCGGCGATGTCCCTGATCTCTCCCCGGACAATGCGCGCGGCCTCCTCCAGCACGTTGCGGGTCGCACCCTCCACCGTCTCACCGGTTAGGTGGTTGACCACGTGGGCCTGGTCGATATTGGGAGCCATAACCAGAACTTGCGCCCCGGCCTGCTCCAGGTGATACAGCGTGGCTACCGATTCAAAGACCTCCGCCCCATCCAGGAAGCCACATCCCGAGAGGCATACACCAACTTTAGGCATGGTTCTATCCTCCGCTTTGTTCCCCTCACTCCAGGAGGGATTATGATAAGTTAGATGCCCCCCATTTCCTTGTCAACCGCTTTGCCCCGATCGATGTCATTCCGGGCCCTTCACAGCGTTCAGAAAAAACTCTGCGAAGAATCTCTTTTCCCCTTTACTCGTACCGCGACATTCAGTCTCAGCCTCTCGTACCCGGCCCGTCGCGCGGCGCTGCCCTTGAAGAGCTCACTCCATCGCTCCCGGCTCAGCTCCGCCCAGTCCTCCCACCCGTAGGCGGTAATGAACTCCCGCGGCGCAAAGGCCCTCTCCGCGCTGGGCTTGGCAGAGCGCAGGTTCCAGGGGCAGACCTCCTGGCAGACGTCGCAGCCGTAGATCCAGCCGTTCAGCAGGTCCGCCTGCTCACGACTGAAGTCCCCCCGGTGCTCGATGGTCAGGTATGATATGCACCGGCTGGCATCTATCCGGTAGGGGTCGGTGAGGGCGCCGGTAGGGCAGGCCTCCAGGCAGGCGGTGCAGCTGCCGCACAGGTCCTCTTCGAATGGTGAGTCGGGTTCCAAAGCCACGTTCAGCAGGAGCTCCCCGAGGAACAGCCAGGAGCCGTAATCCCGGGTGATAAGGACAGTATGTTTGCCCTGCCAGCCCAGCCCCGCCCTTTTCGCCCACACCTTCTCCATCACCGGGGAAGTGTCCACGCAGGCGATGCCGTTAACCCGGGGAAAAGTGGCTGCGATCTCGGCCAGCAGGGCTTTCAGGCGCTTCTTCAGCAGGCGGTGGTAGTCGTCGCCCCAGGCGTAGCTGGACCACCGGGGCTGTTCGGGAGTAGTGGCAGTGGCAGTAGCAGTGGCAGTCTCAACAGGCGGCCCGGTGTAATAATTCATTGCGAGGACGACAATTGTTTTTACGGGTGGATAGTAGGCGCTAGGGTCAGTGCGTTCGTTCGCCCGGCGGGTCATCCAGGTCATGGTGCCGTGACGCTCCTCCGCCAGCCACGTCTTCAGATCCTGCACTTCTTGCTCCAGGGGCGCCGGCTCCGCAAAGCCAACTTTCTGGAAGCCGTGGCGACCAGCGGCCTCGCGGATGAACGTTTTTACGTCGTGCTCCGGGTGGTCCATGCGGAAATACAGGTAAGGGCACAGTGCCCCTACATCCAAGCGTCTATCCGGTCAAATTCAAAACTGGAAACTTGAAACACGAAACTATCGCATCCACCTCCCGTCAAGGTAGCGCTCGGTCCAGTAGAGGGCAATGATGGTCTTCACGTCGGTGATCCTGCCCTGCTCGATCCAGCCCAGGGCCTCCTCCAGGGACAGCTCGAAGGGCTCCACGAATTCGTCCGACTCACCCTCCGCCTCCAGGGATTGCAAGCCCTTAGCCAGGTAGACCACGATCCGCTCATCGCTGTAGCCGATGCAGGGGTGGATCAGCCCCAGGCGGATGAGGCGCTCGCAGGCATAACCGGTCTCCTCGGCCAGTTCCCGTCGGGCCGTCTCCAAGGGGTCTTCACCAGGGTCCAGCTTGCCGGCGGGCAGCTCCACCATCACCGCTCCTACCGCATACCGGAACTGGCGGAGGAATATCAGATCTCCATTTTCCAGCAAGGGTACCATAACCGCCGCCCCGGGATGGCGGATATACTCGCGGACAGTGGTGGTGCCATCAGGCAGCTGGACCTCGTCCCGCCGCACATCCAGCAGCCGCCCCCGGAAAATCGGCTCGCTGGAAAGGGTCTTCTCCTTTAGGTGTTCAGACTTCATGGGGCCTTAGGAGTTAAATGAGTAGGGTATTCAATACCAACCGCCAAGACGCCAAGAATAAAAACGAGTCAAGATAAGATAACCCGTTTGATACCCTCTTTTAGAGCCGGAACATTGAAATTGATCAAAAGGGCTAGCGGATAGCCAGTCATTTTCAAGTAGGACAGAACCTGGGCGGTATGAATGGGCGCAAGAGTATCAACAGCTTTTAATTCCATGATCAAATTATCGCCTACCAACAAATCCAGACGTCCTTCACCTACTGGACACCCCTTGTAGTCAATTGCAACGGGTTGTTAACGCTGATATGGGATTCCCTGTAGCTCCAGCTCTGCGCACAAGGCTTCCTCATAAACCGATTCCAAGAAACCCGGTCCCAGGGTTCTATGAACCTCAATGGCCGCACCTATCACTTGATGAGCCAACTCATCGACGGCCTTATCAGGTTCTTTCAAACTTTGAGTCTCCTTGGCGGTTTCTCCAGTTCTTTCACTCTTTTGCTTGCTCATAACCTCCTTGGTGCCTTGGCGGTTAGACTACAATTCTTCCAGCAGCTCCCTGGCCTCATCCTGCAGGATGGTATCGCTGTCCGACTTCTGCGGCAGGCTCACGGCCTTCTCCAGGCTGGCCCGGGCCGCCGCCTCCTTGCCCAGCTCCAGCTGGGTCTTGCCCAGCCAGAGGAAATGGCGGATGTCCTCCGGGTCCAGCTTCGCGGCGCGGGCGAAATACCGCTCCGCTTCCTCGAAGGAGGCCGCGGGCGGCGTGGCGTAAATGAGGGCGGCGATCTGGCGCTTGAACCAGCTCAGGTCCGCCAGGGTATAGTGCCAGCGCCCCATCACGTGCAGCCAGGTGTCGTCCTCCGGGTCCAGCTCGATGGCCTTCAGGGTGTACTTCCGGACATCATAGGAGTTGAGGATCTCCTGCTTCGTCCCTTCAACCTGCCCCACCCGGCCGAAGAGAATGCCGTACCAACCCAAAACGTTGGCGTTGGTGGAATCGGTCGCCAGGGCAGCCTTGGCGTAGTCGAACCCAGTGTAGACCTCCCGCTCGATCACCGCCTCGTCGGTGGTATTGTCGGAGTTGTTGAAGTGGTGGCGGGCCATGCGCCACAGGTAGCGCACGTCGCTGCCGTACTCGGTCTCCAGCGGCGCCAGCAGGGCATAGGCCCCCTCGAAGTCCTTGGCCTCGTCTAGATCGTCGATTCGCTGCCAGAGGGAGGTCTCTTCCCCGGCAGGGACCGGGCCACTAACCGGCTGGCCCCACAGCGCCGTTATGCCGACGAAGACGCCTATCAGTATCAGCCCGGGCAGAACAGTAAGATGATGTCTCACCCTCATGATTCGCTCCCCCTGTCACTGGTCTAGAAGTATTCGTTGTAGACCACCTTCAGCTCGCGGCTGAAGTACTTCACCTGCCCTTTGTTGAGCAAAATATCATTCAGATCGATCTCCATATAAAGATTGCCTGCCACATTAAACCGGATACCGGCGTTTAGATAGCCGCGTTCCTGTCCGAATGAGATTTCTTCAAAGCTGTATTCGTTATCATCCAGGGCGGCGTTGTACTCCATAAACGCTGAAATATTGGGATTGATATCTTTGTCAATACCAAAGAAAAAATTGATGTCCTGGTCCGTCTCATCCTCTTCAAGGAAATTCTTGCAGATCCCGAAATGGGTGCCCAGGTTGCCCAACATGTTCCAGTTCTTACTTGCTACCAGGTACACCCCAACCGCTTTGATATCGTACCGCGCCACGATGAGGGTGTCCTCCTCCGATATAATCTCCATATCCTTATGGAAGAGACCCCTGCCCTGGGTATCGAGGCCCAGGACGAGCGCAGGCATCTGATAGCCTTCATCGTACACCCGATATTTCAGCTGGACTTCGGGCATCGACTTGTTTAAGGACGGCTTTTGGTCACCGATAAACTTCTGGACACCGTAGCTCATGCCCAGAGTAAACCGGTCGCCAAGACCAATCCCCACCCGGCCCAGGATACTGCCGCCGGTCTGCATCAACAGCTCCAGCTCAAACTGCCCCCGCTGCAGGGTTCCGGCGGTGGGGATGGTGACCAGGGCAGCGGGTGGTGGTGGCACCACTTGACCCCATAATGCGCCTCCCACGAGCAGCGCTGAAAACGTAAGGGAATGGAAGCATGTGATTCTTTTCATCTGTCCTTCCTCGATTTTTGCATATTTATCCTTGCGGGACCTGTCGGTTTTTTATAATGCGTTGGCAGCGGAGAATCTACGGGTATGGGGCCTCGAAGTCCAGC
>CAZULW010000090.1:0-8527 GCA_964621455.1 uncultured bacterium | reverse complement strand
TACGAAAATCGTTCAATATCTCTGCGACTTTGTGCCAAACCTTGAGTAATTACCTTAATCTATACCGTTTTCGTGATACTATTCTATATCCCCAGTAATGCCCTGGGGACTTTTTCGACCCCCCGAATCCCTTGCCCTCTCACCCCGCGCCCCCCTTTTCTCACCTCATAGCACGACCCGTCATCGCGAGTTCCGGCATATCCTCGTTCTGTCGTCGCGAGTCCCGACCTATCGGGACGTGGCGATCTCGACAGCCCTAGGACAAAAAGGATCGTTTCGCTCCACTCACGAGGCTTTGCAAATTGCCACAATCGTCCCGACCGAAGTGTCGGGACTCCTTAGCAATGACCGTTTGAGTCTTCGCGTCCCTTAGGCCCGCCAACGGCCTCAGGCTTCGTCGTGAGCGCCCTCGTCCCGCTCAGGGCGGGACTCAGCCGAACGAGCGGGCTTTGCGGTTCTGTTATTTCTTGGCGTCCCTATGATCGCCACCCCAACTTCCGCCCGATATGTCTCGTCTGCCCCTGCGCCTGGTCTTACTGCTGACTGCCACTGTCACTGCCTACTGGAAATGCGCCGCCGAGAATCCCCCCACCGGCGGGCCGCCTGATACCGGAGGACCCCGCGTCGTCCGGGTGGAGCCACCCAGCGGTTCCCTGGACCTGGACCCGGATCAGGATATCGAGATTTTCTTCAACGAGCAGGTGGACCCGGTGTCAGTGCCCGGCTCGGTAGTCTTCACGCCGGAGGTCAGCTTCACTACCCGGGTCAGGGGTCGACGCGTCCTCATCCACCCCGATGAGCCATATCAGCCGGACCATGCCTACGTGCTTACCCTCCAGCGGGGCATCCGTGACTACCAGAAGAACAGCCTGGCCCGGTCCTACCAGCTGGTCTTCAGCACCGGAGGGGAGATACCAGCTGGGCGTGTCCAGGGGCGTATTGCGGAATCCGACCCCCAGCGCCCGGTGGAGGTAGGCCTTTTTCAACGGGCGGACAGTGGGTTTGTCCATCTCCAGAGCGTGGACCTGGCAGCCGACGGCGGCTTCTCCTTTGATTACCTGCCGGACGGGACCTACCGCCTGGCCGCCGTAGAGGGGGGGCTGGGCGATTTCCCTGCCGCCCTCCACCGCCGGCCCTACGCCCTGCCTACCGCCGACTCCCTATTAATCAGGGGTGACACAATTACGGTGGCGATGCGCCGGTCGCCTCCCCTAGCCCGGCCCCAAATGCGGTCGGCTGAGTGGCTGACGCCCACCTACCTGGCTATCACCTTTGACACGCCCTTCGGCGACGCCCCGCTTCCCCCGAACCTTTATCCAACCGATGACCCCACCATCTACGGCTACGTTGTGTCTCCCGAGACATCGGGACAGGATACAACCGTCATCGATCCGGGTCTGGGATATACCCAGCTGGGTGAACCCTACCGGCTGGAGCCGCTGGCCGTTCTCACACCCGAGCTGGTGGACACGGTGCCCCCGGTTCCCGTCGTCACGGGCGGCCAGGTTACGCTTGAACCCACAACCGGCGGGGAGGGCGGCCGGTATGGGGAGGTACGGGGCCGCATCACCTTTTCTGAACCGGTGCGCCTGCCCTCTACGCTCATGGCCCGTCTCATCCAAAAGGGTTCCTCCGGGACGGGCAAGGATACCCTGTCCGGGCAGGCCGTGGACCTGCCCCTCCGCCAGGAATCCCCACTGGCTGCGGTCATGGTCGTGCCTGAACCGGAGCGCTACGACAAGGTCACATTTCCCGGGCGGGTGATCACCGATGAAGCTGGCAACGCCCTGACCGATTCCATTGTCAGCTTCACCCTGGTCTACAGCCCCCCGGGGGCCACGGGCAGCATCAGGGGCGCTGTTGTCGGCTTCTCCGGCCGGGTTGTGGTGGAGGCCCGGGACGCCGCCACGGGCCAGCGCGTCGCCTACACTGTAACCGATTCCACTGGCTATCTGCTCAATAACGTCTCCCCCGGCTTTTACATCCTCTTCGCGCACGAACAGGTGGGTGTCCTTCCCATTCCCTACTACAGCGGCCGATGGGAGCCCTATCACCGGGCCGCCCGCTTCAGCTACTACCCTGAGGTAGTGGAGGTGCGGCCCCGCTGGGAAGTTGACGGTATTGATATTAACTTTAGGATTGCGATTCCAATTCTGCCCCTGGATAAAAATGCTTTGAAAAGGGAATAAATGCACTGTGTTATATTGGCCGGTGGAGCTGGAACCCGTTTCTGGCCCAAAAGCCGGCGCCAACGCCCCAAGCAAGTTCTTGATCTCATCAACAGTAAATCTCTCATTATCCAGACCACCCGCCGGCTGGAAAAGGACGCCAGCTGCGAGGGCCTTTACGTGGTGGCTTCCAGCGATCTCACCCCGCAGATCAGGGCCGAGATTCCTCACGTACCCGAAGAGAACTTTTTTGTCGAACCCAACGGCCGCAACACCGCGCCGGCTATCGCCCTGGCCGCCTTTATCCTCCACAAGCGCTTTGGCGACGGCGTCATGGGGGTCTTTCCGGCGGACCACCTGATCCGTAAGGAGAAACAGTTCTACCGCGCCCTCAACCAGGCACGGAAAAAGGCCCTCGAAGGACACAACCTCATCACCCTGGGCATCCAGCCCACCCGGCCCGCTACCGGCTACGGCTACGTCCAGTTTGACCGGGACAATGACAGCGATGTCCATCCTGTAGTCCGCTTCACCGAGAAGCCGGACCTGGAGACGGCCAAGCAGTTCCTCGAGGGCGGCGAACACCTCTGGAACGGTGGCATGTTTGTCTGGCAGGTGAGCACTATTCTGGAGAACCTGAACCAACACCTCCCCACCACATATAAGAAATTGGCCAGCATTGAGCACCTTATCGATACCCCCGACTTTCAGCCGGCCCTCGCCAAGGTCTGGCCCGATGTGGATCGCATCAGCATCGATTACGGTGTCCTGGAAAACGCCGATTCGATTTATACCGTTGAAACCCGGTTCGAATGGAATGACCTGGGCAGCTGGCGGACCCTCTACGACGAGCTGCCCAAAGACAAGGCCGGCAACGTCATCCAGGGCGATGTGACGATTCTGGACACCCGCAACACGCTGGTAGTGAGCGAGGGCCCCTACGTCGCCGCCGTCGGAGTAGAGGATCTCATCGTCGTGGCCACCCCCGACGCCGTTCTCGTGCTTCCCTACTCGGAAAGTGAACGGGTGCAGGAGATTGTCCAATGGCTGCAATCACGCCGGCGCGAGGAGCTGCTCTAGCCTTGTCTCCCAGGAAACCAAACGGGAGACTTGAGGGTCTGTACAATGAGCTGGAAGAGTTGGCCGCCCGCCTGGGCCTGCAGGTGGTCCTTGACAGGGGGCCCTTCACCGGGGGCGCCTGCATCCTGGAGGGGGAGGAGCTCATCGTCCTCAACAAGTCCACGCCCCTGGAGCAGCGGACGCGCCTGCTGGCGGAGGCCCTGTCCCGCAAAGACCTCTCGGGTATTTACCTCAAGCCCGCCGTCCGGGCGATCATTGAAGACTACCAGGAAATGGACTCGTCCTGGGAAGGATCGCGATAGATTTGGGGTTACGGATTACGGGTAACTCGTAACTCGAAACTCGAAACTCGTAACTCGTAACTATTTCGCGGTCAAAATATTGAAGGAGAACCCGTATGTCCTTATATAAGACGGAAGACATCCTCAACTTCGCGGTAGTCGGGCATGGCTCGGTGGGCAAGACCATACTGTCCGAGGCCATGCTGTACAATAGCGGTGTCATCAGCCGTATGGGTTCCATCGAGGCCGGCAACACCACGTCTGATTACCACGAGGACGAAATCGAGCGCCAGATATCCATCAACGCTTCCGTTTTAGGCCTACCCTGGGCGGGCAAGAAGTTCAACATCCTGGACACGCCCGGATATGCCGACTTTTACGGCGAGATGCAGGGCGCCCTGCGGGTGGCCGACTTCGCCGTGGTAGCCATCCACGCCGTTTCCAACGTGGAGGTGGGCACCGAGCAGGTATGGAATTCCGCCACTGACTACGGCTTGCCCCATCTCATTGTGGTCAACATGCTAGACAAGGAGCACGCTGATTTCGACGCCGTGCTCAGCGTGGCCCGGGAACGGTTCGGCTCCAAGGTCTTCCCTGTTACCGTACCCGTCAACCAGGGGCCGGGTTTTAACCAGTTGGCCGACGTGCTCCGTAAGGAGCTGTTCACCTACAAGACCGACGGCTCCGGCCAATATACCCACAAGCCCCTGTCGGGGGAATGGGCTGAACGGATCGCCGCGCTTCACGAGGGAATCATCGAGCTGGTGGCCGAGTCCGACGATACCCTCCTGGAAAAATTCTTTGAGAATGACCAGCTCACCGAAGAGGAGCTCCGCAGTGGCCTCCACGGGGCGCTGATGAACGGTTCCCTGATCCCGGTCTTCGCTGTCTCCGCCCTCACCAACGTCGGTGTGCGCCGCATGATGGACGTACTGGCGAAGTACGCCCCCTGCGCCGCTGACTTCAAGGAGGTGAAGGGGAAGGCCAGCGTGGACAGCGAGGAGGAGATCACCCGGCCCGCCGCCGAAGACAGTCCCGCCTCAGCCTTCGTCTTCAAGACCGTCAGCGAGCCTCACCTGGGGGAGCTCTCCTTCTTCCGGACCTACTCTGGCAAGGTGAAGGTGGGTGCCGACCTGACCAACGCCAGTCGGGGCAGGCAGGAGCGGATGGGGACCGTCTACAGCATAAACGGGAAGGACCGCAAGGACCTGGGCGAGGTTGTGGCCGGGGACATTGCCGCCGTGGTGAAGCTCAAACACACCCACACCGGCGACACCCTCAGCGATGGGGCCCAACCCATCGTGCTGCCCGGCATCCACCTGCCCGAACAGAAGGTCAGGGCCGCCATCACGCCCCGGGCCAAGGGCGACGAGGACAAGATCAGCAACGGCCTGGCTACCCTCCACGAGGAGGACCCCACCTTCGTCTTCGGGTACGACCCGGAGCTGAAACAGACCATCATCTCGGGCCAGGGGGAGCTCCACCTGGAGACGGTCATCCGGCGGCTCAAGCAGCGCTTCAATGTAGAGGTGGACCTGGTGCCGCCCAGAGTGCCTTACCGGGAGACCGTCGGCGCCAGGGGTGAATCCAAGTACCGGCACAAGAAGCAGACCGGCGGTGCCGGCCAGTTCGCCGAAGTGTGGATGTACATCGAGCCCCTACCGCCTGGCTCGGGCGTAGAGTTCGAAAGCAAGGTGGTGGGCATGGCCATCGACCGGGCGTTCATCCCCTCCATCGAAAAGGGCGCGCGGACCGCCGCAGGGGATGGGGTCCTGGCCGGCTACCGCTGTGTGGACCTGAAGGTGGTGGTCTATGACGGCAAGCAGCACCCGGTTGACTCCAAGGATATCGCCTTCCAGATCGCCGGGCGGGAGGCCTTCAAGGAATCCTTCATGGCGGCTAATCCCAAGCTACTGGAGCCGATCTACGAGGTGGACGTCCTGGTGCCCGAGGGATTCATGGGCGACGTTATGGGGGATATCTCGGCTCGTCGCGGCAAGGTCCTGGGCATGGAGACCGTGGGCCGCCTCCAGCAGGTGAAGGCCCAGATACCCCTGGCCAACCTGGATCAGTACGCCACCGCCCTGCGGTCCATGACGGGGGGCAGGGGCATCCACTCCCAGCGCTTGGATCACTACGAGAACATTCCCCATGACGAAGAGCAGCGGGTAATCGCGGCGGCCAAGAAAAAAAAGGAAGAGGCCTAGAGTTGACCCTTGAACGGCTCTGGGCCCCCTGGCGTATGGAGTACATCCTGGCCCCCAAACCGGCCGACGAATGCATCTTCTGCGACAAGCCCGCCGCCGGTGACGACCGGGAGAACCTCATCGTTTGCCGCGGAAAACAGGCCTTCGTGATGATGAACCTGTACCCTTACAATAACGGGCACGTCCTGATCGCCCCTTATAGGCACGTACCCGAGTTCGACGACCTGGAACCGGAAGTGCAGCTGGAAATGCTCAATCTGGTCAGCCGGGCCATGAGCATCATGCGCCAGGAGATGCAGGCGGGGGGATTCAACTTCGGGGCCAACATCGGGGCCGCCGCCGGAGCGGGCATCGAGCCCCATATCCACCTCCACCTTGTGCCCCGCTGGAGCGGCGACACCAATTTCATGCCGGTAGTGGGCGGTGCCAAGGTCCAGGTGCAGAGCCTCCGGGAGACCCGCGACCTGCTGGCGGCGGGATTCCTCAAGGACAAATAGGCGCTGAGCAGATGCCTGAAAGCAACACTCCAAGGGAAAATATAAAAGATATCCACATGGACATTGACGAGAAGGTCATTGAGGAGACCATTCGCCGCATCCTGAGCGTAGCTCGACCAGACCGGATCATCCTTTTCGGCTCGGCCGCCTTCGGCCGGATGACCCGCGACAGCGACATAGACCTGCTCGTCCTCGAAGCTGCGCCCCAGAATACCAGAGAGGAACGAGTGCGCCTCGGGAACGCATTACGCGGGCAGGGTTATGCCTTCGATGTTATGGTCATGGCTACTGAGCGTTTTGAGGAAAGCAAGAACATCATCGGCGGGCTTGCCTATCCGGCCAACAAGTACGGGAAAGTCGTCTATGAGGCCTCCTGAGCAGGTCAAACGAGAACTCATCCAGCAGTGGCTGGCAAAGGCGGAGGAGGACTTCCGCGTTGGGGAGTATCTCCTCTCTGAGGATACGGCATACCTGAGTGCTATCGCCTTCCACGCCCAGCAGGCCGCTGAAAAGCACTTGAAGGCATTTCTGGTTCTCCATCAGATCGAATTCCCCAAAACACACAACCTCGGCGAATTGCTTGACCTGTTCTCCCAAGTTGATCCATCGCTGGCTTTAAGCCTTCGGGATATCACCGTCCTAAATCCCTATGGTGTGGATATCCGCTACCCCGCTGATTTCCCTGAAATGACACGGGAGGACGCCCGGGAGGCGTTAAAGCTGGCGGCGAAAACGAGGGACGCTATCCGGTCAGCCCTCAAGGAATTCCTTGAAGAGGGCTCATCCTGAGCTTGAATTCTTTCTATCGGCACTCTGGCCCCGCAGCATCTTCCCGAACTCATCCCTAAATCCCCTCTCTTTGTAAGAGAGGGGACTTCACGAAGTGAAAGGGGTGAGTTATTAAGGGCAGTTAGCCCTCAGCCAGGCGTGCCCCGCCGTTGGCCCCGCCGCCCCGCCGGAAGGCGGGACTGGTCCCGCAGGAAGCGGGGCTGGCGGGATTGGCGGGATTCCCCCGCATGCTGCGGGGTTCGGTGAGGAAGGTGCTGAGAGAAATAAAAGAACCTTGCCGCTGACCCTAAAGCATGGTTGACTAATGAATCAAAGTCCGATGCCTAACAACAGTCGAATCTGGAACCGGGGTTTTGAGGCCGGCGTTGGGGATACGGCCAGCGCGGAGCCCAAGGCAACCCACAAATGCTCGGAGCCGTGGGCAATCACCGGACCAATATAGTGCCCGTGCTCACTACCTTTTGCCTCAAGTCCGATACTGAGAATATCTATTATCTTGTAACTGACTCCCATGGCATACTCGAATTCAGCTTCCCAATCCCTATGTTCTTTTTCAAATTCCAGGACGGGGTTCAGAGAAATATTCAGTTTCCCAAGATCCTTTGAGAGCACGAGCTTGGTTTCGATTCCATGCTCAGAGAAACCAGGTTTGCCCTTATACTCCAGATAAAGCAGGGGGTCCATCAGAAACTGGTTTTTCCTGCCGAACTTATAACGACCCCGCAGTTTATATCCTTTGAACTTCAAACTGGAATCAGGCTCCTGGATAAAGGAGCTATAAATGGCAAAGTCGAATTTTTCTGTCATACCGACTTCGAGTTCAAGCTGCATGTCGATAGTTACCTTCCCTTCCCTGTTCTGCCAATCCGGGACCGATGAGGTATAGTAGGTTTCTATTTCGCCCTCGCCGGGTGCGACAGTTTTGTATTCGTATGTCCAGACATAGTGGCGTTTATCAGCGGACAAGATGTTGAACGCTGAAACAACCAACAAGCCAACGAGCAGTTTTGCATTCATAGCGATTTCCTCCACGTTTGTCAAGTAACCAGGAATTATGTTGAGTGACCTTCTGCGCGCCCCTATTAGTTTAAATGAGACGCAGTCTCAAAAGCAATAGAAATAGTATATGGGAATAACGTATAGTGTGAACTCATAACCTACCGATGCGCCTCGCATAAGGCAGGATGATGGGGACTTCCGAAGGTGGGTATTCCCCTCGCCTTACAATAGCGAATGGAAAAGGGCGATTGGACAAAGGCGGAGATGTCCAAGCAGTAGAAGACTAGCCGGGCGTGCCCCGCCGTTGGCCCCGCCGCTGGCGGGATTGGCGGGATTCCCCCGCATGCTGCGGGGTTCGGTGAGGAAGGTGCTGGAAATCACTACCCAACCTTGACACCTTTTCCAGTGTCTGGTAACTTAGTGCCGTTGCTTCACATCCGGCGTAGCTCAATGGTAGAGCGGGTGGCTGTTAACCACTAGGTTGTAGGTTCGAGTCCTACCGCCGG
>CAZULW010000089.1:0-8672 GCA_964621455.1 uncultured bacterium | reverse complement strand
CAGGCCTGGGAAGGAGTGGTCCGGGCTGAGGTGACGGTTACCATGGGATACCCTAAGCTGGGGCTGCTGATCAACATGGGCCCCGACGTTTGCGGCCGGTTGGTGGTGGTCGACATTGGTTTTGACGCGGGTTACTTTAACGAGGAGGAGCCAGGCATTGCCCAGTTTACCAGGGAGGATTTTGCCCGGGCGTACCACCCACCGCCCCGGCGCACCTTCAAGCACCGGCAGGGCAAGACCCTGGTGATCGCCGGCTCGCGGGGGATGACCGGTGCGGCCGTGCTGGCGGCCAAGGCCGCTATCCTGTCCGGGTCGGGCCTGGTGGTGGCGGCCTGTCCCGCCAGCATCCAGCAGCTGTATGTCCCCGCCATGCCCGAAGTGATTACCCTCAGCCTGGAAGATCACGAGCAGGGCCTGTTTTTACCGGAGCATGTCTCGGCCATATGCGAGTCCCTGGCCTGGTGTTCGGCGGTGGTCCTGGGACCGGGACTCTCCCGCAGCCCCCAGGTGAAGGAGTTTGTCCAGGCCATTTTTGAACATCTGGAAACGCCGACACTTCTCGACGCCGACGGTCTTACTCCCTTCAATGGGGATGTGGACCTGCTGACCGCGGCGGAGGTGCCCCTGGTGGTCACCCCCCACGCCCGGGAGTTCGCCCTGCTGTTTGATCACGACTTGCAGGAGGTGACGGCTGATCCCGTGCGTGCCCTGTCAGAGGTGCAGGCGTACTTTCACCATACCGTGGTGCTGAAGGGGGCTCCCACCCTGACACTCCTCTCTACCGGCGAAATCGTGATCAACAGTACCGGCAACCCTGGCATGGCCACCGCCGGCAGCGGGGATGTCCTGTCCGGGGTGATCGGTACGTTGCTCAGTCAGGGCTACAGCGCCGATGAGGCAGCCGTCATGGGGGTCTGGCTGCACGGATTGGCGGGCGACCTGGCCTACCGGCGCTGCGGTGCCCCTGGCATGGCGAGCACCCATATCCTGGAATACCTGGCCCCGGCGTTGGCGGAGTTCGACGCGGTATCATGAGACTGTCCGACCTGTGGGCAATCCTTTACGCCATATTGATTATCGGACTGTCCTCCATTCCCGGAAAGAGTTTGCCCGATTTGGGGTTGTTTTCCCAGGACAAGCTCATCCACATTGGTGAATACACGATCATCGGCATCCTGGTCAGTCGGGCTATGGTTTTTCGCGTACCGGCCCGTGGTCAGGTATTTTTATTTACCTTTCTCATAGCCGGCGCTTTCGGTGCCCTGGATGAGTTCTATCAGACCCTGATCCCCGGCCGTGACAGCAGCTACGGTGATTGGGTTGCCAATATAGTGGGTGTGGCTTTAGGCAGCTCGCTGTACCTTCTGTGGAAGTTTTACCGTGATCAAGCGCCTGCTGGTTAAGAACCTGGCCATCATCCAGGAGCTGGAGGTATCCTTCAGCCCCGGTCTCAATATGATCACCGGCGAGACCGGCTCGGGCAAATCCATCCTTATTGACGCTATCGGCCTCCTGGCGGGTGGCCGCACGGCTGGTGATATCATCCGTACCGGTGAGGATACAGCGGTGGTGGAAGGTGAATTGGTCAGTGGTGGGGACACTTGGATAATCCGCCGGGTCGTGCGTGCCGGTGGTGCCTCGCGCATCTTCGTGAACGAAGAGCCCGCCAAGCTCAGCGACCTTGAAGCACTCACCGATT
The DNA here is from genome assembly GCA_964621455.1 of uncultured bacterium. Lineage (GTDB taxonomy): Bacteria > Fidelibacterota > Marinisomatia > SCGC-AAA003-L08 > TS1B11. Next base: position 6,973 of record CAZULW010000089.1, on the reverse strand, counting down.
CACTGGTAGACCTTCATGGACAACATGACCACCAATCTCTTTTACGTGTCGGCACGCACATCGATTTCCTGGATGCCTACGCGGGCCTTCTGCCGGATCGTGAGGTGCTGGCCCATACCTACCGCCGCCTTGTTCAGCTGAATGCGGAGCGGGAGCGGCTTGCAGCCCAGGTGGAAAAGGAAAGGGAGCTCCACGAGCTTCACCAGTTTCAGATCAAGGAGCTTGAAGAGGCGGGACTCTTGCCCCACGAAGAGGATGAAATTGCGAAGGAACACCAGCTCCTCTCCCAGGCCGACGAGCTCCATCGCCTGCTTACCCGCATGGAGCATCGCCTGCAAACGGACGAGGCGTCGTTGGCTGGTGAAGTGGGCGGCTTGCTCAAACAGCTGGACCGATTCGCTCACCTGTCGCCGGAATTGGAGCAGCTGGGCGAGCGGTTGTCTTCCCTGAAGGTGGAGCTGCAGGACCTGGCCTACGAGGCGGGGCGCTATGGGGCCACGGTGAATCCCGATCCAAAGCGCCTGATGGAAATCGAGGACCGCCTGGGCCAGCTGGAGGCCATCAAGCGCAAGTTCGGTGGGACAATCGACACGGCGCTGGACAAGTTGGCCTGGCTCAGGGAGGTCGTTGGTCGCTACGCCGCCTCCGATGAGCGCCTGGCCCAGCTGCACGAGGAGCAGACACGGCAGCGGGAGGCCTATGCCGCCCAGTGCCAGGAGCTGTCCCATCAGCGACGGGCTGCCAGGGAAAAGTTGGAAAAAGAAATCCAGGAGACCCTGGCCCGGCTGGATATGCCCGGTACGAGGTTTGAGGTGCGTATCGAGAACATCCCGGCTGAAGGCGGGGCCTGCATCATCGATGGCCAGGCCTACAGGAGTGATGACCGGGGCTATGATCAGGTGGAATTTTTCATCAGCCCCAACCCGGGAGAGGAACTCCGTCCCCTGGCGAGAATTGCTTCCGGTGGCGAGATTTCACGGATTATGCTGGGTATCAAGACCGTTCTGGCGGCCTATGACCCGGTGGGCTGCCTGATTTTTGATGAGATCGATAACGGCATATCCGGCTCCACGGCTGATACGGTGGGCGTCGCACTGAAGGAACTGGCCCGGTCGCGGCAGATTGTCTGTATCACCCACCTGCCCCAGATCGCCGCCCGGGGAGATCATCATCTTTCCACGAATAAGATCGTGAAGCGGGGACGCACCCTGAGCCGGGTGAGGGTGGTGACGGGCGAGGAGCGCCGGCGCGAGATCGCCCGGCTCCTCAGCGGCGCCGAGATAACCCGGGCCAGCCTTGACCAGGCGGCGGAACTCCTGGCTCCGTCCTCGGGCAGCCGGAAAGTGGGCGTCGATGGATAAGTTCATCATCGAAGGGCGTTATGCGTTATCGGGCGAGGTTTCCATCTCCGGTGCGAAAAACGCCGTCCTGCCCATTATGGCGGCCAGCCTGCTCTGGCCGGATCGCTATGTCCTGCACAATGTCCCCTGCCTCCACGATACCTTGACCATGGCCCGTCTGATGGAGATTATCGGTGCCAGGGTCGTCTTTGAGCACAACCGTATGGAGATCGATACCACCGCCTGCAACAACCCGGAGGCGCCCTATGAGCTGGTGAAGACCATGCGGGCCTCGTTCTATGTGCTGGGTCCTCTGGCGGCCCGGTTTGGCAGGTGCCGCGTGTCCCTGCCCGGCGGATGCAACTGGGGGCCAAGGCCCGTGGACCTGCACCTGATGGCGATGGAGACGCTGGGAGCCGAGGTCACCCTTGACGGGGGGTACATCATCGCCAAAGGGCGGCTTAAGGGCGGCGCCATCAATTTTGACACGAGCAGCGTCGGCGCTACCGGGAATGCCCTTATGGCCGCCGTCCGGGCCGAAGGAGAGACCGTCCTGACCAACGCCGCCCGGGAGCCGGAAATCACTGGCCTGGCTCGCTTCCTGCAAAAGATGGGGGCCCGGATCGATGGCATCGGCACGACGACCCTGCACGTCACCGGTCAGAAAGAGCTGCACGGCGCGGAAGAGGAAATCATCCCCGACCGGGTTGAAGCGGCCACCTTTCTCATCGCCGGCGCCATGGCCGGTGACAAGGTGAGGATCAAGGGCGCCCGTGAGGATCACCTGACAGCGCTTCTGGGCAAGCTGGAGGCCGCCGGGGTTGTCCTGAAGCGGTCTGACGAGGTTATCGAAGTCTCCCGCCCGTCCACCATCCAGCCGGTGGACATAACCACCGCCCCCTACCCCGGCTATCCTACCGACCTTCAGGCCCAATGGATCGCCTTCATGACCCAGGCCGAAGGGAGCAGCGTGGTCCGGGACGCGATCTACCTGGATCGCTTCGCCCACGTGCCGGAGCTGGCCCGGCTGGGAGCCCGAATCAGGCTGGAAGGGAATACGGCCACCGTTGAGGGGCCGACGGAGCTGATCGGAGCACCGGTCATGTCCACCGACATTCGCGCCAGCGCCTCACTGGTCCTGGCGGCGCTGGTGGCCCGGGGCACATCCGAAATATCACGGGTGTACCACCTCGACCGCGGCTATGAAACCATTGAGAAAAAGTTTGCCGGGTTGGGAGCGCGTATAGAGCGGGTGGCCGGAGACCAACAGGTTCAGAAGGGTTGATTCCGGTACCGGGAGGTCGTATCTTGAATAATTGGAAAATGATGACCCTCGTCAGACTTGGCCGGACGTTGGCTTCACATCCCGAGTCGCTGGCCGATAACCGGGGGCGCCGGTGCCCTGCCCGTCTGATCCGTCAGGATGCCGGACAAGCCGCCGGACAGGCCCGGATGGGAGACTGACGCCTCGAACGCCTGCAGGCGACCCTTGTCTAACCGCGCCAGGAATTATCATAACGGCCCGCTGCGTTGTCACGGAACAGCGGCGCTGGAAGGACCATCAGGGGCCTTTTCCCGGGCCTTTTTCTCTTCGCCGCACCCATGATTGATCTCCGCAGCGACACGGTAACCACCCCTTCGAAGGCTATGCGGCAGGCCATGGCGCAAGCCAGCGTGGGGGATGACGTTTTCGGGGAGGACCCCACGGTCATCGAGCTGCAGGAGGAGGTAGCCCGGCTGCTGGGCAAGGAGGCGGGACTGTTCGTCCCTTCAGGTACCATGAGCAACCAGATCGCCATCAAGGTCCACACCCAGCCGGGCGATGAGGTGATCTGCGAGGCCGGGGCTCACATCATGAACTACGAAGCGGGGGGGCCGGCCTTTCACAGCCAGGTACAGCTCAATCCGATCCAGGGCCGGCTGGGGGTTTTCACCGCCCGGCAGGTGGAAGAGGTGATCAGGCCCCGGAACGTCCACGTGCCGCCCACCAGGCTTATTGCCATTGAAAATACCCATAACCAGGCCGGTGGGACCATCTTTCCCCTGGAAGAGACCCATCGTATCGCCGACGTGGCCCGGTCCCACGACCTGCTGATGCATCTGGACGGGGCCCGGCTCATGAACGCGGTAGTGGCTACCGGTATTCCCGCCAGTGAGTGGTCCGTGCCCTTTGACTCAGTCTCTCTCTGCCTGTCCAAGGGGCTGGGGGCGCCGGTGGGGTCGGTGCTGTGCGGCAGTCGAACCTTCATCCAGCGCGCCCACCGCTATCGGAAATTGTTCGGCGGCGGTATGCGCCAGGTTGGGATCATTGCCTCAGGTGGGCTTTTTGCCATCTGGAACCACGTGGATGACCTCGTCCGTGACCACCAGCGGGCCCGGCGGCTGGCTGAGGCTCTCAGCCAATTGCCGGGTGTAAGCATCAAACCCGACGAGGTACACACCAACATCGTGATGTTCAGTGTGGACGAACAGAAGGGGACGGGGGTGGAAATCGAAGAGCGATTGCAGGGTGAAGGGGTACTGTGTCTGGCCCTTGCCGGGCAGAAGATCAGGCTCGTTACCCATCACGACTTATCCGATGATGACATCCACAACGCAATCCATACATTACAAAAGGTACTAGGTTGACATGTCACTCAAGATTGTCATTATAGGCGCTGGTGAGGTTGGGTTCAACCTGGCCAAAGAGCTCAGTCAGGAAGATCACGACATTACCCTCGTAGACATCAATCCGGTGAGGGTGAAGCGTGCCAGTGAAACCCTCGATGTGAGCACACTGGAGGGGAACGGCGCCACTCCTTCTGTGCTGTGCCAGGCCCAGGTGGGCAGCGCCGACATCTTCCTGGCCCTGACACGTATTGATGAGGTCAACCTGGTTGCCAGTGAGATGGCCCGGGAGCTGGGGGCCAGGACAGTGATCGCCCGTTTGAGGAATACGGAATACACTTCGAACACGGCCATCCTACAGCCTTCCAGGTTCGGTATCGATGAGGTGATCCATCCCGAGCTGGCGGCCGTGGAGGAGGTCGAGCGGCTCCTGCGCCAGAGTTCGGCCATGGACGTAAAGGAGTTCGAGGGTGGTCGGCTTCAGCTGGTGGGTGTGCGCCTGGAGGCTTCCTCACCGCTTCTTTATCGCACCGTCGAAGATGTATCCAATTCCAACCGGGAAGTGCCGCACAAGGTTATTGCCCTCAATCACGAGGGAGAAAACTTTATTCCCCGGGCCGATACCATCTATCAAGCCGGGGATATCGTTTACGTGATGAGTGAGACGCGCCACATTCCGGTCATTATGACTATGCTGGGCAAGCCCCATCGTGAGGTCCACAAGATCATGATCCTGGGGGCGAGTAAAATCGGTCGGCGGTTGGCTCAACGGCTTCAAGATGACCTCGATGTGAAGCTGGTGGAGTCCAATAAGACCAAAGCCTGGGAAATCGCCCCTACTCTGGTGAATACCCTCGTACTCCACGGGGATGGAACCGACATCGACTTCCTGGTTTCAGAGAACATCAGCGAGATGGACAGCTTTATCGCCGTCACCGAAGACGAGCAAACCAATCTCCTCACCGGCCTGCTGGCCAAGCAGTTGGGGGCCAAGCATGTGGTCGTGCACCTGGCCACCACCATCTACCTGCCCACCGCCCGGCGCATCGGCATCGACGCTACCATCAGCAAGAACATGGCCACGGTTGAAGCCATTCTGCGAGTCATCAAGTCCAGCCATGACAGGGCCGTGAGTCCCTTCGAGGACGTGGGGATAGAAGCGGTAGAGGTTGTGACGGAAAAGGGAAGCAAAATGACCAGGAAGCCGGTCAGGGAGGTCACTTTGCCGCCGGGGGCGATACTGGGTGCCGTCATCCGAGGCGAGGGCATCGAGATTCCCACGGGTGATAGTAAAATCCTCCCGGGGGATCGCGTGTTGGTTTTCTTGCAGAACACCGAAGTGGAAAAGGTTCAGAAATTCTTTACCTGAGACTGCTGTGAACAAGAAGGCCGTCTTCAATACCCTCTGTTTACTCACTGTCTTCCTGGGGATCTTCATGCTTTTCAGCGCCGCCTGGGCGTGGCATTATGGCGACGGGGACTTGCCGGCCCTGCTCCTGTCTGTGGCCATCTGTCTCGGGATAGGGGGCCCCGGCTACCTGCTTACCAGGGGTCGTTACACCCTCGCTATCCGGGATGGGTTTGCCATTGTCACGCTGGGCTGGCTCTCCCTGGCCCTGTTTGCCTCCCTGCCGTTCTTCATCTCCCGGCAGATTCCCAGCTTCACGGACGCCTTCTTCGAGGCCATGTCCGGGCTCACCACGACCGGCGCCACTATCCTTGGTGACGTCGGTCGCCATCCCCACCTGCCCCAGGGCATCGAAAGCATGCCCCGGGGGATCCTTTTCTGGCGGGCCTTCATCCAGTGGATCGGCGGTATGGGGATCATCATGTTCTCCGTCGCCATCCTGCCCTTCCTGGGAATGGGAGGGACCGCGCTACTAAGGGCGGAGGTGCCGGGGCCAACCGTCGACCGAATCCAACCCCGAATCCAGCAGACGGCCAAGACCCTCTGGCTGACCTATCTCATCATCAGCGCCGCCGAAGCCGTCCTCCTCCGTATCGGGGGCCTGTCCTGGTTCGCAAGCCTGACCCATACCTGCACCACCATGGCCACGGGCGGGTTCTCCATTTTCAACGACAGTTTCAACAGCCAGACACCCTATATTCAATATGTGGTAATCTTCTTCATGCTGATGGCGGGGATAAACTTCACCCTCCACGGCAAGCTGATACTGGGCCGGGAGAACCAGTACAAGGGTAACCGGGAGCTGCTGTTCTTCCTGAGCGTCATCGGACTGTTCACCCTGCTGCTCTTTATCAATACCTCCGTCAACAACTATGGCTGGGGTGAATACAGCCTGCGGCATTCGCTGTTCATTGCCACCTCCATTACCACCACCACCGGCTACGGCACGGTGGACTACGAGACCTGGTCGCCCTTCGCCCATATGCTGGTGTTCGCCCTCTTTTTCGTGGGTGGGATGGCCGGCTCCACCGGGGGCGGCATCAAGGTCATTCGCATTATGGTGGTCCTCAAATACGCCATAGCCGAGGTGCGCAAGCTCATACACCCCCACGCCATTATTCCCGTCAAGGTAGGGGATAGTACCATACCCGATGATGTAATTCGCAATACCCTCGGGTTCCTTGTGTTCTATCTGGGTCTCTTCCTGATCGTGTCCTTGGTCCTCAGCTTTTTCAACATGGACATGGTTACGGCTATGGGGGCCTCGGCCTCAGCCATGGGGAACATCGGCCCGGCCTTCGGAGCAGTGGGCCCTTACGATAATTATGCCCACCTGGCCGACGGCGCCAAGTGGCTGCTCAGCTTTGCAATGCTCCTGGGCCGCCTGGAGATCTTTACCGTGATGGTGCTCTTCAGCCGTACTTTCTGGAAGTAATCTTTCAGCAAGCGAAAAGGATATTTCCATGGATTTTTCAGGACTGACATTTTCGATCCTGGGGCCACGCTTACGATTGACCGGCAGGAGGCCCTCAACACACTGACGCCAGATGTGCTGGATGAGTTATCCCGGTCCTTGGACGAAGTAAACACCGGGGAGGTGCAGGTGAGGGAGGCGGAG
>CAZULW010000088.1:0-8862 GCA_964621455.1 uncultured bacterium | reverse complement strand
ACCACCACCGGCATGTTCTCGTCGATGAGGGCGATGGGGCCGTGTTTCATCTCCGCGGCAGGATAACCCTCGGCATGGATGTACGAGATTTCCTTGAGCTTGAGGGCCCCTTCCAGGGCAACGGAAAACTGAAAGCCACGTCCCAGGTAGAGAAAGTTGTTGCTGTCCTGGTATTCCCTCGCCAGGTCGAGGATGGAGTCCGAGCGGGCCAGCACCTGCTTCACCTTATCCTTTATCCCGGCCAGCTCCTCCAGAATCGCCGCCACCTGCCGGGAAGACCTCCCGGCCCGCTGGGCCAGCAGAAGGCTCACCAGCATGAGAACGGTGAGCTGGGACGTGAAGGCTTTAGTGGAGGCCACTCCGATCTCCGGCCCGGCGTGGATGAACACCCCGCACTCAGTCTCCCGGGCGATACTGCTGCCCACGGTATTGACGATCCCCATCGTCAGGGCACCCGCCTCGTTGGCCTTGCGAACGGCCGCCAGCGTATCAGCGGTCTCACCCGACTGGCTGATAGCCACCACTGTAGTCTTGGGGTCAATGATAGACTGCCGATAGCGGAACTCGCTGGCGTACTCTACCTTGGTGGGAATGCCAACCAGCGCCTCGATAAGGTAGCCACCGATGAGGGCCGCGTGCCAGCTGGTCCCGCAGGCGGTGAGGTAGATCCAGTCGGAGTCGAGGAGGTGGTTCTCCCAATCCCGGATGCCGCCCAGATTGACCTTGCCCGAGGAAAAATCCACCCGCCCGCGCATGGCATCGGGGATGGTATCCACCTGCTCCATAATCTCCTTGAGCATGAAGTGGGGATAGCCGCCCTTCTCGATCTGCTCCAGCGTCAGGTCCACCTGCTGCTCCGATTTTGGAACCGGGACATTCTCGGTAATACTCAGCACCTTATAACCGGAGCGGTTGACCAGCGCCATTTCCCCGTCGCTTAGATAGACCACGTTGCGGGTGTACTCTACGATGGGGGTGGCGTCGGAGGCGATGAGCATTTCATCCTCGCCCACTCCCAACACCAGCGGGCTGCCCAGCCTTGCCGCCACCAGCATATCGGGATCGTCCGCGCACATGACCACGATCCCGTAGGCACCCACCACCTTGGTCAGTGCCTGACGGACGGCGTCGGGGAATGAAATACCGTCCTCCTGATACAAATGGCCGATGTACGCCACCAGGACTTCCGTATCGGTTTCGCTCTTAACGGTGACGCCCTGGCTCTGCAGGAACTGCCTGAGGGCGGCGTGGTTCTCGATGATGCCGTTATGGACCAGGGCAACTTTGCCGGTACTGTCCAGATGAGGATGGGCGTTGATGTCGTTGGGTGGGCCGTGGGTGGCCCAGCGGGTATGACCCATGCCCATGCTTCCGCTCAGATCGGGGGGCAGGGCCTTCTCCAGGTCCTTCACCTTGCCGCACTTCTTGATCGTATGGAGGATGCCGTCCCGCATCACGGTGATACCGGCCGAGTCGTAGCCCCGGTACTCCAGGCGGTGGAGTCCTTTAAGGAGCACCTCGGCGGAGGTACGAAATCCATTATATCCGATGATGCCGCACATATCCTGCTACTCCCACTCGATGGTGCTGGGCGGCTTGGAGCTCATTCAATTTCCAATACCCCCTGCCTGAAATCCAGGATGAGACGCGAGTCCTTCAAGACATTCAGCCCCAGCAAGCCATCCACTAAGCCTCTTGCTGGTAGATCGTGTACAACGGCCTGGACATCTTTGAACCTCTTGCCTGAAACTGAGAGCGATGTCAGCCTGACAAGAGGAACTCGAACGGTGCCTGAGGCAGTCAGGATTTCAATGCGCTCTTCAGCGATCTCGGGATTCAGGCCCAGTGCTATGGCAGCCTGCCACGGAATCATGGTATACGTGGCTCCGGTATCCAGAGCCATTCTTATGTGCCCGATCAAGTCCTCAACCTCAAGCTCCGCATCGAGCACAATGACAGGGAGAGCTCTGTCGAACTTAAGTCTCATGATCTCCCACTGAAGGCTACGGCGTAGCCCTCCTTGGGTATCTCTCCCGCGTAAAAGTGATACCAATGCTTGACTTTGAACTTGAGCATGGCATCATAGGTATCATCCCGGTTCCGGCTGTGGGCAATCACCCGGCCCTTGATGGGAGTGTTCAGCTCGTCGGTCTCCAGGACCTCCACCAGCACCCATTCGTCCTTGTATCTATCTTTGATTTCTTCAATCAACTCCATATGTCCTCCGATGATGTTGCCTGGTTCCAACCATCAACATAAAAATGGTTGTTTAATTGTTTAGTTGTTTAATTGTTTAGTTGTTGAGTTGCTTTAATATTTTCATTTTGCATTTTTCATTTTGCATTTTTCAATTTTCAATCGTCAATCCCCTTAGGGTACTCGCGAACATTATTCCCATTCAATGGTACTGGGCGGCTTGGAGCTGACATCGTACACCACCCGGTTGATGCCCCGCACCTCGTTGATGATGCGATTGGCGCACAGGCTTAGTATCTCCGACGGCATCCGGTACCAGTCGGCGGTCATGCCGTCGGTGCTGGTGACCGCCCGCAGGGCCAGCAGATGCTCGTAGGTCCGCTGGTCCCCCATGACCCCTACGGTCTTGACCGGCACCAGCACGGCGAAGGCCTGCCAGATGCGCTGGTACTCGCCCGTCTCGCGCAGGATTTCCTGGTAGATCCAGTCGGCCTCCCGCAGCAGGTGCAGCCGCTCCGGGGTCACCTCCCCCACGATGCGCACGGCCAGGCCCGGTCCCGGGAAAGGATGACGCTGTAGGATATCCTCCGGCATGCCCAGATCCCGGCCCAGGTTGCGGACCTCATCCTTGAACAGCTCCCGTAGCGGTTCCAGCAGCTTGAAGTTCATCTTCTCAGGCAGCCCACCCACGTTGTGATGGGACTTGATGGTCCAGGCCGCGCCGGTCACGCCGCCCGATTCAATGACGTCGGGATACAGGGTCCCCTGGGCCAGGACTTCAAAAGGCCCCTCCTGCCGGCCCACTTCCTCGAAGGCCTGGATGAACTCCCTGCCGATGATCTTGCGCTTCTCCTCCGGGTCATCAACCCCTTTCAGGGCAGCCAGGAACCGCTCGGAATAATCGGCCCGGCGGATGCGAAGCCCCAGAGCAGACCCCAGCGAGCTCTCCACCTGCTCAGCCTCGTTTTTTCGCAGGAGGCCGTGATCGATGAATACGCACACCACCCTATCTCCCAGGACCCGCGTGAGGAGGGTACTCACAACCGAACTGTCCACGCCGCCGGAAAGAGCGCACAGCACCCGTCCGGAGCCTACCTCCCGGCGAATGCGCTCCGTCAGCTCCTCCAGGTGGTGGGTGGGTGTCCAGTCGGGTTTGCAGCCGGCGATGGATAACAGGAAATTGGCCAGTATAGCGCCCCCGTCGGGCGTGTGCTGCACCTCCGGGTGAAACTGGGTGCCAAAGAACGGGCTTTTCCGGTGCCGCACCGCCGCGATTACCCCGTTCTCAGACCGGCCCTGCACTTCCCACTCGGGCGACAGCTCCTCCACCCGGTCCCCGTGACTCATCCACACCGGAATACGATCGGGCAATCCCTGAAACAGGTCTCCCGCATCCTGGATAGTCAGTGTCGCGGGACCGTATTCACCCCGGTCACTGGAGCTGACCCGGCCCCCGGTAAGATGCAGCAGGATCTGGAGGCCGTAGCAGATGCCCAGAATGGGTTTGTCAAGCTCCAGGACCCTGGCGTCCAGCTGGGGGGCTTTCTCGCCGAACACGCTGGCCGGGCCGCCGGAGAGGATAATGGCGGCGATACGGCTGTCTGCCAGCGTTTCCGCGGTAGTGCTGGAGGGCAGGATTTCCGAGTAGACGTGATGATCGCGGACCCGCCGGGCAATCACCTTGGTATACTGGGACCCAAAGTCCAGGATTGCCACCGTCTGTCGGTTGGTTACTTCGATTGGAACAGCTCCCACCTGGCAAGATCTTCGAGGTAGCTGTGGTCGGTGAGGTCGTAGTGCAGGGGTGTGATGCTCACCTTGCCGGCTTTCAAGATTTCCTCGTCGGTGTTGGCTGGTTCCTCGCGCTCCCGCTTGCGCCCTGCCAGCCGGTAGAATACCCGGTTATGTGGATCGACCCGGCGGTCGAATTGATCCTGCCAGTAGGCCTTGCCATGCACGGTAAGAGCATATCCCTGCCCGTCAAGGCTGCCGGGGGGGAGTTGCTCAGCCGGCAGGTTGGGTATATTTACGTTCAGGAAGGTGCCTGGGGGGAGACCCTGCTCCAGGATTTTCCCGGCGACCTGGTAGGCGATGGCTTTGGCCGGACCGAAATCGAGGCACTCCCAGCCGTCAACGGAGAAGGCCGCGCTGGGTATCCCCAGAATTGTTCCCTCGGTGGCAGCCGATATAGTGCCGGAATAGATGACGTTTATGCCTGTATTGCTGCCGTGGTTGATACCGGAGACCACCAGACTTGGCCGCCTGGGCAGAACCGCCAGGACCGCCAGCTTGACGCAGTCAGCGGGGGTCCCGGAGCAGGAGTAGGCCACCACGTCATCCAGCTTCAGGTCCACCTCGTTCACCCTCAGCGGGTCCGAAAGGGTGATGGCGTGTCCTACCGCACTCCGCTCCACCTCGGGGGCCATAACCACCACTTCCCCCAGGGGAAGCATGGCCTCACAGAGTGCTCGCAGACCAGCCGCCTGGATGCCGTCGTCATTACTGATCAGAATCAGCAGCGCGCTCATCCCCCAGGTCCCGACTCCGACGGGGTTTCCTGCCCCGAAAAGGGGTCCCTTCGGGGCGGGAAAGGGATCCCTTTCCGGGAGGTTCCTTCGGATACCCGAAAAATCCAATCAGGTGGCCCAGGGTTTTCTTCAGGTCATTGCGATGGACAATGTGGTCCACAAAGCCCTTCTCCAGGAGGAACTCCGCCCGCTGGAAGCCCTCGGGCAGCTCCTGGCCGATGGTCTGCTTGATCACCCGGGCGCCGGCGAACCCGATGAGGGCCCCGGGCTCGGCCAGAATGATATCCCCCAGCATAGCGAAGCTGGCCGTCACGCCGCCCGTAGTGGGATCGGTGAGAACGGAGATGTATAGGCCGCCGGACTGGGAGAACAGGCTGAGCTTGGCGCTGGTTTTTGCCATCTGCATCAGGCTCAAGGCCGCTTCCTGCATGCGGGCCCCACCCGAAGCAGAGACGATGATCAACGGCAGGTTGTGCTCACGGGCATAATCGATAGCCCGGGATACCTTCTCTCCCACCGCCGATCCCATGCTCCCCCCGATAAAACTGAAGTCCATTATGCCCAGAACGGCCTGGTAGCCCTCGATCGTTCCCACCACGGTCAACACCGCCTCGTTCAAACCGGTCTTTTTCCTGGCCGCCGCCAACTGATCCGCATACTTCTTCAGGGCCTTGAATTCCAGGGGATCCACCGACGACAGGCTGGCGTTCAGCTCCGTATATCCGTTCGGACTGTCCATGAGGTGCTCCAGGTACTTCCGGCAACTTATGCTGAAGTGATGGGAGCAGGTGGAACAGACGAACCGGGAACGCTCCAGCTCATCCCGGTAAATATACTCACCGCAGCCCGGGCACTTGGTCCACAGGTCACCGGCCAGGCTCTTTCTCTCGGTTGAGAGGATCTTTTTTGCGCTGCGGCGAAACCAGGCCACCCGCTACTCCGATCCAAGATATTTGATGTATAGATTGGCATCCTGCCCGGGACCATAGTAATCCTTCCGGGTGCCCGCTGCCTCAAATCCCAGGCCTAGATAGAGGCGCCTGGCGACTTCGTTGTCTTTCCTTACATCCAGAAGGATGCGTCGAAAGTTCCTCTGCCGGCATAATGACTCCACTGCCTCGATCAGTCCCCGTCCGACGCCCCGCCCGCGAAAATCGGGATGAACCGCGATGTTATGCATACGGAACTCATCGACTACCGCCATCCCGGACAGAAAACCGACAATCAGACCTTCATCCTCGGCTACCAGGCTAATGCCCACATCATCCCGCTCAATCTCCTCTTCAAAGGCCTCACGGGACCAGGGATGGTCGTAGCAGAGCTCTTCAATGGCTATGAGCTGGTCAATATCCTGATTATGGGCTTCCCGAATGAGCATGGCTTGACAATCTTACCTGATATTCATGATGATAATCGGGGACCAGGGCTGCCAGGTCGGAGGCCGGCGGGAGCCGCCTCGACAGAGCAAATTTACCTACTTTCGCCGCTGATGGACAGGTTTCCACAACGGAGATATTCGAGCCAGGTTGAAAACGGTCCAGCAGGTATCCGGCCACGGTTCCCCCTGCAGCGCGCCGGGCGAAGTCGTCCCAGCCCATGAAGTACACCTCGCCCCACCGGTCATTCCCTTCCGGCTGCACGGCATAAACGTTCCTGCCGTGGGACCAGGCCGCCACCCAATCGGGACTATCAATTTCCTCCCCTTCCAGCAGGCTGGGCAGACTCGGCACGGGGATGACAGGGAGGCCGGTGCCATAGGCCAACCCCTTGGCGTAGCTCATTCCCACCCGGAGGCCGGTATAGGAGCCCGGCCCGGCCGACAAGGCGATGCCGTCCAGGTCATCGAACCGGCGTCCTGCCCCGGACAGAAGCCGCCCCACGGCGGGGGCCAGGACCTCGTTGTGGCGGCGGGGTGCGCGCTGCTCCTCCAGGGCTTCCACCCCGGTATCACCCACCAGAGCCGCTCCGCACACGTCATAAGCCGTCTCCAGGGCCAGAAGCCTCATGACCGCACCTCAATAGTGCGCTCGTTCCTTCCGGGGCCGTGGGAAAAGGTCAGGTGAATTGTTTTTCCCGGCAGCAGGGGAACGATGTTTTCCGCCCATTCAATCACCGAGATAGCTTCGCCATGAAAGTATTCGGCCAGTCCCAACTGCCGCCACCGCTCAAGGGAAGTTTCCCGGTAACAATCCAGGTGGTAGAGCCCCGGCGGTTGACCGTGCTCATGGATCAGCGCAAAGGTGGGGGAGGTCACCTGATCGCGGAGTCCCAGACCCTCAGCCATCCCCTGGACGAAGATAGTTTTCCCGCTGCCCAGCTCCCCGTGCAAAGCCACCACATCTCCCGGCTTCAGATTACCGGCGAACTCCGCCCCGGCCCGCCGGGTCTCCTCCGGGCTGCGGGTGCAGGCACCTGTCCATCCCATGGCTGTCCTCGGTGACATATTCCCACTAGACGCTCCTGGAGCGCATGCTCGCCACGGGAACCACCATTTCTTCCAGCGAAATACCACCGTGCTGGAAACTCCCCTCAAAGCGCTTCACGAACCGGTGATAATCGGTGCGGTAGACGAAAAAGTTGCGATCCCGGGCGATGACATAGTTGGTGGTCACGTCTTCCGCCGGCAGGTGGTAATCGGCGGGCCGCTTGATGGTGAGGCCTTCCTTTTCAGGGCTGTTCAGGTTCCGGCCGTACTTGTACCGCACCCCCGTCGAAGTCTGGCGATCAGCCAGAATCCGCGTCGGTTTTTCCACCCGGATACTGCCGTGGTCACTGGTGAGGACCACGATGGTATCCTCCCACTCTCCGATGGTGTCCAGGAGCTCGTACATCCACGATTTCTCCAGCCAGGAGCAGATAGTGGCCCGGTACCCGGACTCATCAGGCAGGATTTCCTTGATGACGTCGCTCTCGGAGCGGTGGTGGGCCAGCAGGTCCACAAAGTTCACTACCAGCGTCAGCAGCCTGGTGCTGCGATACTCCGGTAGATGCCCCAGCAGACGCTGCCCTTCGTCGGCGGTGACGAGTTTGAAGTATTTCGCCTGAATCTCTTCCAGCTTGCGCCGCTGGAGGTAATCTTCCAAAAACTCCGACTCGAATTTGTTCATACTGGACTCATCCCGCCGCATCTCCCGCCATTTGTCGGGATAATGACGGGGCAGCTCATCCGGCAGCATTCCGCTGAAAATAGCATTCCGCGAGAAAGGTGTGGCGGTGGGCAGGATGGAAAGATGCACCGCTTCCTCTACCGCATAGCGTTTTCCGATAAGGGGCCGCATGGCTTTCCATTGATCCAGGCGGAGACAGTCAAGCACCAGGAATACCACCCGCTGGCCCGCAGCCAGGTGGGGGAAAACGAAGTTGTCCAGCACCTGGTGCGACATCACCGGTCCGTCTTCAGCAGCGAGCCACTGACGGTAGTGATCCACCACGAATTGCCCGAAACGCTGATTGGCGGTAATGTGCTGCTCGGATAGCAGTTGATCCAGTCCCAGGTCTCGGTGCTTGTCGAACTCGATGTCCCAATCGGTGAGCTCCTGGAAGAGTGCTATCCACTCTTCCAGCGTCCCGGCCGTTTCCACCCGCTGGCTCAGCTCCTGGAAAACCGCCAGGTAGCGGCTGGCGGCCTTGTCGCTGCGAATGCGGGTCTGCTCCAGCATGGACTTGCACGCCATGAAGATCTGGCTGGGATTTACCGGCTTGGTCAGGTACCCGGCGATGTTGGCGGCAATGGCCTCATCCATGAGCCATTCTTCTTCATTCTTGGTAATCATTATGATGGGAAGGGCCGGGTTCACGGCCTTGATCTCCTGGAGGGTGTGAAGGCCGTCCATCCCGTCCATCATCTCATCCAGGAGCACCAGGTTGAATTCGCCGTTTCTCACCTCGTGGATGGCATCCTCACCGGAGTGGACGGGCGTCACCTCGTAGCCCCGCTCCTCCAGGAAAAGAACGTGGGGTTTAAGCAGGTCGATCTCGTCATCGGCCCATAAAATCCGGCCCCGTTCGGTGGTCCTCTTTGCCATTAATCAAGTCCAGTTCTGACAGGTGGGAAGGTAATACAAATTTTCAGGATATAGGGCTAAAGATAAATAGATGAGTAAAACGGCAAGAAAAGAAATTACAAAACCGAGCACTC
>CAZULW010000087.1:0-9063 GCA_964621455.1 uncultured bacterium | reverse complement strand
GGTGATTCCCCTCACGATCCGCCGTTCGCTAGGCATCCGGCCCGGCCAGAAGGTCCAGGTCATTCGCTACGGTGACCGCATTGAGCTGATCTTTTTCACTGATCGTGACCTCGGCAAATCCTTTCCTCGACTACTTCGTAATGCAAGTATAGAAGTTGAATAACATGCCGACCATTTTGCGGTTGATGCGAAAGACGAGGAATGGCTAGTTGAAGTTGGAAGAAGAGGTTGGATAGCCCTCTCCCATAACTGGCGGATAAGATATAAAACCAACGAACGTGATGCAGTCATGCGCGCTGGTGTCGGTTTATTCATTATTATTGGCAAAGTACCTATCGGAGATCTGGCACATAACTTCATCAACACACCCCCTCGCATTGAGAGATTTATTAACCGGCAACCGCACCCTTTCATCGCAAAGGTCTACCGGCCGTCTCAAAGTGAAAGAGAGCAGCGACCTGACTGCCCCGGACGCGTTGACCTCTGGCTCTCGAAGGACGAATGGAGTAATTGTTATGAGGCCAGGTAAGCGGCACCATATTCTTCAAATCTAATACAGCAGAGAAGTCCATCAATGGCTACCCCGACTATGCCTCGCGGGTGTGCTGCCGCCTGCTGCCGGGCGGGTGGTAATTCGCTTTTGACGGATACGGTTTATCCCGTATCGACCAGACCTGAATGCTGAGCCGATGGACGTCCTGATAATCATTGGAGTTATTCTCTTTACCATAGTAATAGCTATCATTACCTGGATCGGTATTCCAGGAACGTTTATCATGTCGGTTCTCGTGCTCGTCTGCGGCTGGATAACCGGTTTTGCGGCCATCACCGGAATCCATATTTTAACAATTTTTGCGATTTCAATTTTCCTTGAAATGGTGGAGTTTTTCATGGGCGGTCTGGCTGCCAGGTACTATGGCGCCGGCAGGCGTTCGGCGGTATTTGCCATTCTGGGTGGCCTCGCCGGGACGATAATCGGTGTGAGTATATTGGTACCTATAGGGGCGTTGATTGGGCTTTTCGCCGGTTCTTACCTTGGGGCCTATCTGGGTGAGAAGCTATCCGGCAAGACTAACGCCGACGCAGCCAGGGCCGCCCTGGGCACAGTTCTCGGCAATGTGGCGAGTAAAACCCTCAAATCTACGGCGGTGATTATCATCGGGATCTGGCTGGCGGGGATGTTGACATAGTCTGATTGGCCTCTGCCTCCCGTGATGAAATACGACATGCGCCTCAGGCTCGCTGCCCGCCCATGAACGCCACCGCCTGCTCGATCCCCTCCGCCAGGCGGTCGATCTCGCCGGGGGTATTGTAGAAATAGAAACTGGCCCTGGTAGTGGCGGGTACACCCAGGCTGCGCCTGGTGGCGGCTATATCAGCGATCAATACGGTGGCTGAGGAGGGCGCATCGATTACCCTTTGCGCTAGCGTACGAACGGCAGCGGCCCGATCGGCTTCTTCGCCATGGATATATTGCTGGGACTTAAAACCTAC
This sequence comes from uncultured bacterium, assembly GCA_964621455.1. Lineage (GTDB taxonomy): Bacteria > Fidelibacterota > Marinisomatia > SCGC-AAA003-L08 > TS1B11. Next base: position 7,569 of record CAZULW010000087.1, on the reverse strand, counting down.
TTTTTTTCATCTTGCCTCACCATTCTTCAGAATCTGTTTTAGTTCAGATTGACTCTCGGACAGCCCCGCCTCCAGCTCCAACCTGCTAGTGACCTAACGACCAAGCTCACCGGCGGCAATGGAGCGCAGCGGAATTGCCGTCCGGTGCAGCGCCTTGTTATGCCCTATTAACACTTGCTCATGATCACACTGATGATCTTGTCTTTCCGTTTTTTAATTATTTCTTTGCTCCATATTCCATTGTCCGGAACAAGTCCCTTTACCTCCCGTTGCTGTTCATTATAAACATATGTGGCCAGTTTCTCAGCCAGGGGAATGTTACCAACAGCGCAATTATGCGACTTTGATAGTAAAAGATAATTTCCCAGACAGTTCAAGTATTGGTTCCTGAACTCTTCATCATAATTATCGTAGCCATGGGGCTTGCTTTCAGGTTCGGTTGTGGGGGCGATATGTTCCAGCTCTGGACTGATGATTTTATCAAACCGAGTCGGCGAATAACCGGCTTTCCCTTGCTGTTCTAAATGAGCCTCATATTTCCAGAGAAGGTATTTTGCGACCGAATGATTGATTTCTCCTTGAATGGAATCAATTAATTTTTCATTATTCCAATAGGCCCACCACCAGTCAGTTGTCGTTTTCATCCATTCAATGCGCTCAATTATCGGGGAAACCTTTTTATTGCTTTCGGTGAAATTTTCAAACACATCATTAATTCGCGATGTAATGTCTGCGCGCGTTCCGATTAGGCGATGCCGAAGCACTAAGGATTCCAGAGATAAACAAAGTAAGCTAATCTCATTAGCGAGCAATCCATATCTATACGATTTAATGATAAACGGAATTACAACGGCTATTCCGCCGAGCGTTATCAAAGAATGAGTTTCAAAGTTTTCCTGCTCATCAATGCCAAAAAACAAAGAAAGGTGCTCAAAACTTTTCGAAAGCGAGTCTGTGAATGACCTGATAAAATCAATTGGATTGCCATCCGCCAAAATCTTATTGATCTTATTTAAAGAGTTTGTTTCCCATAGCGAATTAAAATAAACCCGAAGAGTATACAATAAAACGTCATCTTCATTAATTCGGTATTCTATCGAAGAAATTGATTTGTAAATTTTTTCAAAACGGTTCTTAATTTCTTCTACTAATGCATCTATTTCATCATTGCCGTGCAAATGCACATGATACATGAATTGTGCTTTTACGATTTCGAGATTCGATGGTCGTTTCCCCCGGTTGTTTTGAAATATAAACATCTGAATCGCTTCCGATGCGCTCTGAACTGGGTGCGTTGTGCAGGTCGCCTCAGCAATAATCAAAAGTATTTTTGTTAGATATTCTTCCGATTTTTCAGATAATTGTTCTTTGAAATAATCGAATGCTCCAACGATTCGTCGCGAAGATTCCGTATCAAGACCATTGTGGTCAGACTTGGTTTGATCTATTACATAGTCGATAAATAGTTGATTATCATAGCCAACGGTCGAAAAGCGTCTTGAAGTTTTCCCTCTCTTCACCATATCTTCATAGAGAAATACTTCTTCCTCTGTTAAAGACCTTATAGCTTTCAGCTTGGCGAACAGAGAAGACAAAAAAATGACAATGGTTGTCAAGCGTTGTTGGCCGTCTATTACATTGAACTCTTGGGTTTTCTCTTCAAAAAGAAAATGACCAAAGTAATAGGGGCTACTTGCATTGCTCCTGCTGTACTCCTCCAAATCCAACAAGAACACATCTGTTTGGGTGTTTCGGTCTGATTTTTCTATTGGGGTATCCCATGAATAAGCACGCTGATAGGCAGGAACCACAATCTTGTTTCCCGCCATCATTTGTCTAATCGTTGTAGAGGCTTCCATATTTCATAGCTCCTGCTGATGGTTGTTCTTGGGCATAACAATGATTATACAGTCTGTATAATAAGGCAAACACAGCCTATGTCCTTCTGTATAAGAAGTTGCCGTGTCTTCTTGTTCATTCGCTTAATCCTTGTCATATCAAACATTTTAGACCCTTATTCCTTCCGGGGCGTTCCGGTTTATACAGACTGCATAAACCCGGTTAAAAGTCCATCGACCGGGCTTCTGGTCGGCCCGGTCCAGCATGCGACTGGAATCGCGTGTCAGACCGGTGCTTCCTGATTGACCTGGGCCCTGGCTATTTTCATCAGCAGCTAATGAAGCGTAGTATAATACCAGTCAGGTCCACCAAAAGTCAGCCGTTCCTGGGATCCTGGAATATTTCGGGCAGGGCGCTCTCAAGCCATTTCAGGACCTGGTCGGCCGCGTCCCGCGCTATTTCCGTCTCATCGGACATATAGGGTTTTACCCTCCCGCAATACCGCCGAGACGAAAGAGACTGATGATTTCTTGCCTCTTTCAATCTCCTGCGGAGTATATACTACCAGGTCCATCCCAAAGGGATATGGTCGCAATTGCTTGTACAGCTCCCGGCTGCGCTTGAATCGCGGCAAATCGCTCTCCGCGATAATCATCAGATCAACATCACTATTCTCGCTCGCTTCGCCACGAGCATGAGACCCGAACAAAATCACCTGCAGCGCATCAGCCGCTTTTCCCAGGCTGGTAGCAACTCGCTTTATTTCCTGTTCGTTGATCATGCTGCGAATATACCTAATATGTCAATTTAGTTACAATTATATCCCGGTTAAGGCTAACGGCTGCAAGCCTCAGACCCGCTTCCCACCCATGAACACCACCGCCTGCTCGATCCCCTCCGCCAGGCAGTCGATCTCGGCGGGCGTGTTGTAGAAGTAGAAGCTGGCCCTGGTAGTGGCGGCCACGCCCAGCCGGCGCATGAGGGGCTGGGCGCAGTGGTGTCCCGCCCGCACGGCGATACCCTCCTGGTCCAGGAGCTGGGCCAGGTCGTGGGGATGGATGCCATCAAGGTTGAATGGCAAGGCCGAGCTGCTGGTGGGCGCGTGGCCGTATATGGTGAGGCCCGGAATCCGGGAGAGAACCTGGCGGGCGTAGTGGGTTAGCTGGTCGCCGTAGCGCGCGATCCGGTCCATGCCCAGGTTATTGAGGTAATCGATGGCCGCCCCCAGCCCGACGACCTGGGCGATGTTGGGTGTCCCCGCCTCGAACTTCCAGGGGATCTGGTTCCAGGTGGCCGCCTGCATGTTCACCATGCTGATCATCTCGCCGCCCCCGAGGAAGGGTTCCATGGACTCCAGCAGGTCCGTTTTTGCGTAGAGCACCCCCACGCCGGTGGGCCCCAGCATCTTGTGCCCGGAGAAGGCTAGGAAATCGCAGTCCAGATGCTGCACGTCCACCGGGAAATGGGGCACGCTCTGGGCACCGTCAACCAGGACCAGCGAGCCGACCTCCCGGGCTCGCTGGACGATATCCCTGACCGGGTTCACCGTGCCGAAAACGTTGGACTGGTGCACCACCGCTACGATCCTGGTGCGCCCGGTGATGTACTTCGGCAGGTTCTCCAGATCGAGGGTATAATCATCGGCAATGGGGATATAGCGCAGGGTGGCGCCGGTGTCCCTGGCCAGCAGCTGCCAGGGGATGATGTTGCTGTGGTGCTCCATCTCTGTGATAAGGACCTCGTCCCCCGGCCCGAGATTATGGCGTCCCCAGGCATAGGCTACCAGATTGATGCTTTCCGTCGCCCCCCGGGTAAAGACAATGGACCGCCAGTCCCCGGCGTTGATGAAATCGGCCACTTTCCGCCGGGCCGACTCGTAAGCTTCGGTAGCCCGCTCCCCCAGCTCGTAAATGGCGCGGTGGACGTTGGCGTTATCTTTCTCGTAGTGCCGGGTTACGGCGGCGATGACCTGGCGGGGCTTCTGGGAAGTAGCGGCGCTGTCCAGGTAAACCAGGGGCTTGCCGTGCATCTGTTGATTGAGGGCGGGGAAATCGCGGCGGACCTGCTCCAGGTCCCAGGGCGGAACCGGTGGGCCCGTCTGGCCGCTCGTCCTGAGCCGAGTCGAAGGACCGGACAGGCCCGTCTCTGTTGCGGGGGTGACCTTCCCCCCAGAGGGGATTGACCCCGTGGATCGAGCAGTAGTGCTTTTTGACACGATCAAATCCTCACGGCGCGCTATAACATGCCGAGCTTGAGCCGCGCCGCTTCCGACATCATGTTCTGGTTCCACAAAGGCTCCCACACCAGCTGCACGTCGGCCTCCACCACACTTGGGACCGACAGGACTTTCTGCCGCACGTCCTCGGCAATGAAGGGACCCATGCCGCAGCCGGGGGCGGTGAGGGTCAGCTTGATGTCCACCCGCTGGCCGGAGCCGTCCTTCTGCGGGGTGATCTTCAGATCGTATATAAGGCCAAGGTCCACGATATTCACGGGGATTTCGGGGTCATAACACATCTTCAGCCGGTCCCAGATCATCTGCTCGTCCACTTCATCTGCCGCCCGCCCGGCCGGCTTCCTCTTTGCTGTCGGCTCAATTTCCTTACCCAGGGCATCGGCATCCTTGCCGTCGATACGGGCCAGGTTCCCCATGACCATGACGGTATAGCTGCCCCCCAGGGCCTGGGTGACGATCACCTCCTGGCCCCTTTTCAGAGTGATCCTGTTGCCCGACGGGATCAGGATGCCCTCACAATCGCGCCTGAGGGTCACCGTTTCACGCTGCTGCATCACATTCCCTTAGAATCTTGCTTTTTAGCCAGTTCGTGGCTTTTTTCTTGCCAACTTGTGGCCGCTGCCCTACTCCGTTGTTACGGTCTCCGGCTGTTGTTCAAGGCCGGCCTCCAGGGTGCGCCAGGCCAGCATGGCGCATTTCACGCGGATGGGGAATTTATAGACATCGGCCAGGGCCGCCAGCTTGCCCATTTTCGCCTCATCTACTTCACCGGTGGTGGCCATAAGGTGGAAATGCTCCAGCAGTTCCAACGCCTCTGCCTTTGTTTTCCCCTTCAGGACCGTGGTCATGATCGATGCGGATGCCTTGGAGATGGCGCACCCCGAACCCAGGAAACCGATGTCCTGGATCACGCCGTCCTCCAGGGTGAGGTAGAGATCGATCTCATCGCCGCACAGGGGATTATGCCCGTGAGCTTCCCGGTTAGCCCCTTCCGGCTGGTGGAAATTGCGGGGATTCTGATTATGGTCCAGAATCAGCTGTTGATAAAGCTCCCGGAGATCATCCATCCGATGTTACCTTCATACCATACAGCGATTTTCCGCCGTCCTTATGGGAACTTTCCCGTTAGGAAGCCAGCGGGAGACAATCTCATTCACAAACTTCCTGACAGTATTATTCTCAACCCGGCTGATGATCTCTTGTGTAAAGCCATGGATCAACAGCCTCCGGGCCGTTCCCCGGTCAATGCCGCGCGAGAGGAAGTAGAAAACCACGTCTTCATCGATTTGCCCCACGGTAGACCCATGTGTGCATTTCACGTCATCGGCATATATTTCCAGCTGGGGATCGGTGTTCACCAACGCCTTATCTGAAAGTATCAGGTTATGGTTGGACTGGGTCGCGTTGGTCTTCTGCGCCTTCGGACGCACAACGATCCGGCCGTTGAAGATGCCGTGGCCCTGGTCATCCACGATCCCCTTGTAGTTTTCCATGCTGGTGCAGTGGGGCGCTGCGTGATCGATTCGGGTGTGGTTGTCCACGTGCTGGCGGCCCTTCACCAGGTACAGCCCGTTCATGACCACTTCCGCCCCGTCCCCAGCAAGGACGGTATTCACGTCGTTGCGAACCAGCCCCCCCCCCACCGTGACGGTGTGCAGAGCCACCCGGCTGTCAGCCTCCTGATGGGTTTGCACGGTGGCAACATGATAGGCATCGTCTGGTTCCTGCTGTACGCGGATATAGTCGACAATTGACCCGGCTCCCGCCACAATTTCAGTGACGGCGTTGGTGAATGTGGGACCACCGGCTGCCCCCGTCTGGCCCTGGGCGTACCCGCCTCGGGGAGCCCTGGCGCCGCCCGTCTGGACGCCGGGCAGGCCTATATAGTGCTCCATTACCGTCAGCCGGCTGTTTTCACCGGTCACCACTAACGTGCGGGTATGGGAAACAGTAGCAGCTTGCCCGGCGTAATCCGCCTGTGGTGGATGTAGCCGGGTGGCAGTAGGAGAAAAATATATCACGTGGATGGGTCGCTCCAGCAGCGTTCCTTCGGGCACGCTGATGAAGACGCCGTCGGAAATAAAGGCGGTATTCAGGGCCACGAAAGCCCGCTGTTGGAAATCGGCATAGCGGCCCAGGTGGGGGAGCACCCGTTCAGGAACATTTGCCAGAACCTCCGCCAGGCTCCGGACCTCTACCTCCTCGGGCAGCCCGTCCAGAAGCGACAGGTCCGGCACAAACCGGCCGCCGGCCACCACCACTTGGAAGCTTTCCTGGAGGCGAAACGGTTTAACTGCCCAAGGCTCAACGGCGACGGCGGCAGCGGGAAGGCGGAACTCGACCTTTGCAATCGGTTCCACACTGGTATTGCGCCACGCCTCCATGCGGGTTGTGGGGAAGCCCAGCTGCTCAAACCGGTCCATAGCCGCTTGCCGCAGCTGGCGCACCGCTTCAGGCTGGCCGTGAAAGCCTTCACGCTCGAACCGCTCAAAGCTGGAGCGGTAAAAATCGGCGATGGCAGTGGTCTCGGTCACGGTCTCACCCAGGGTCAGGCGGCCGGGGCCTCTTCAGCCTGAATCCAGCCATAGCCTTTATCTTCCAGCTCGCGGGCAAGCTCCGGACCGCCCGATTTTGCAATCCGACCATCTACTAATACATGTACCCGGTCAGGCTCGATGTAGTTCAGGATGCGCTGGTAATGGGTGATGACCAGGAAAGAGCGCTCCGGGCTGCGAAAGCGGTTCACTCCTTCGGCCACGATCTTCAGGGCGTCGATATCCAGGCCCGAGTCGGTCTCGTCCAGGATGGCCAGCCTGGGTTCCAGAGTGAGCATCTGCAGGATCTCATTGCGCTTTTTCTCGCCGCCGGAGAAGCCCTCGTTCACCGGGCGATTAAGAAAACTCTCGTCCAGCTGCACCAGCTTGATCTTCTCTTTGATGATGGTCAGAAAATCCACCGCGTCCATCTCTTCCTCGCCCCGCTGCTTACGGCGGGCATTCACCGCCGCTTGCAGGAAGTAGGTGTTGTTCACCCCCGGAATGACCACCGGGTACTGGAACGAGAGGAAGATACCCTCCCGGGAGCGCTCTTCAGGGCTCAGCTCCAGCAGGTTTTTACCATCGTAAATTACCTCGCCAGCGGTAACCTCATAGGTGTCCCGGCCCGCCAGGACCTGGGCCAGAGTGCTCTTACCCGAGCCGTTGGGTCCCATGAGCGCATGGAGCTCACCGGCATTCACCTCCAGGTCAATTCCCTTGAGGATCTCGGTCCCCTCAACACTCACGTGCAAATTTTTTATCTCAAGCATAATTTTCTGTTGTTAGTTATCAGTTATCAGTTATCAGTTATCCATTGTCCGTTGTATGTTGCCTACTGCGGCTGGTGGTTGGTTCTGCCACTTTGTTTAATTGTTGAATTGTTTAACTGTTGAGACAGCCTGCTGCCGACTGCCACTTCCTCAATACATCTTGTTAATCCTGTTGATCCTGTCAAAT
>CAZULW010000086.1:0-9346 GCA_964621455.1 uncultured bacterium | reverse complement strand
CGGGGAGGCAAGAGGGGTGAAGTCGTGAGGAGATTAGGGGATGAGGAGATGGGGGGAGCGGGCTAAGAGGTCGTTGACGAAAGCGATGTTAATCCGTATGAACAATTCCTCGGACATAAATAACTCAAATCCAGACGCCAATGAGCCGGATATTGAATTCCTGTACAAGTATCGCGCATTCAATGCAAACAACGAACATTATATGGAACGTATATTCACTCACAATGAATTGTACTTTCCATCACCAAGGCAGTTTAATGACCCTTTTGACTCTAAGGTGCAACTTTCATTCGAAGGGACAAAGCAAGAATGGCGACGCTACCTACGAGAGCTATATAAAAAGTGCAGGCCAGATTGGAATAGAGAACAAAGACTTGCAGAAGTCGAACAAATAATGAAGGAGAAACGATACAAGCGGATTCCAAGAGACGTGGCCAAATCATATTTAGATGAAATGGGTGTTTTTTGCATGTTTGAAAAGAACGACCAAGTACTCATGTGGTCACATTACTGTGAGGGCCATACTGGATTATGTTTGGAATTTAGAGCAACATCAACTACTCCGTTTTTTGGAAGAGCACTGAAAGTCAAATACCCGGAAAATTACCCCGATGTAAATTTCTTCAGGAGTTCCCGGGACGAAAAGACGGAGGCTGTTCTTTTAACTAAAGCTAAGGATAGGGAATATGAACAAGAGTGGCGGATCATAGACCATCAGACCGGTCCTGGCGTCTACACCTTTCCAGGAGAACTTTTGACTGGAGTCATACTTGGTTGCCAAATACAAAAGGAAAATAGGAACAAAATTCGAACGTGGCTAAAGAATAGAAATCCGCGTCCTATCCTTTATCAAGCGGAATTGAAAGAACGGGAATTTTGTTTAGACATTGTATCTTCACCTTTAAACTAAAGTGGGCGACGGGCAAGCTAGCCCGTCACTGCAAAGGACATGTAAACAGCTTCACTGTTTTGCACGCTACTGAGGCTTGATTAAAATTTGTTACATGCTGGGATGAGCAGATTATGGCTGTTATCCATAATACAGGAAAAGGCGGGTTCTTGGGAGGTAGATCCTCTAAGATTCTGACTCCATCCTTTCGGGTATTCGTTACTACCGCAAAGAAGGGGTTATTCTCAGGGCTCTCCACAGCCAAAATCCACGAACCTGACGGAATGCCTTGGGCTCACATTATTTACCTGTCGATGCTTTCAAAACGAGAGCGCCTTGATTTGCATGACCAGATTGTTGAGTTCCTTAACCAGCAGGGAGAGCGGACAAATGATCCACCTGATGCCATATTAAAGAATCTTAGACGATTTTTGGAGGAGCAGGACGTTACCCGCGAGATTCTCTTGAATCAAGAACCTATCATGAGTCGCAATGAGGCCTTACGGGGCATGATTAAGGTGATTGAAGAGAAGGGTAAAGAGGTCGAGGATTAGGGTCTGGCACAGCAGCCGGCCACTTTCAATACCTGCCGCGACCCGCACCCAGTCAGGTACCTGGTCCAGAGTAACTTACCCCCTTCGTTTCACGAAGCCCCCAGGCCCCGGAATTCATGATTTTCATTGCCGTACAGTGGGTAAACGCAGTAGTATTTCGCCAGGAGAAAAACATGAAGAAAAGGCCCCATACAAAGCTCGTACACGAGGGGCAGTACGTTGCCGAAGTCGATGTCGAATTGATTGATACGGATGAGGGTTGGTCACCTTACTTGTCCCTCGAGGATGCATACAAGCTGGACGATGTCCGTGAGGCCTTGCGTCGTGGAGATGTCAGTAGTGCAGCGCGGCTCGCCCGTGTCTTTAGCCTCACTCCCGTTGCAGTCTAGTTACTTACCCGAGAGCCAGTAACTTCGGCCAACTCCTGTACCCGCCGCGAGGCAGCGATTCTGTGCCGCCCGCGTTCGACCGGCGGCTTGTCCGGCATCCTGACGGGCCAGACGGGCCTGTTACGCGTGGAGGGATGGGAAGTGAATCATCCGAATGTCCCGGAAAGGGATCCCTTCGGGAGATCCCTTTCCCCTCTCGAGCCGGAGGCTTCCCTTCGGGAGAGGGACCCCTTCTCGGGGAAGGGAACCCCATCGGGGTCGGGACAAGCGTGTTGAGCGGCTATGGCGACAGGAATATAATCATGTCAGGCCGCACAGTAGCCTGGGATATCGTCCGCCGGCTCCGGAAGCGGTGCTTCATAACGAAGTACCTACGGTTCCTATGCCAGGGATTATCGGGTTGGTTTTGTCGTGTGATTCGAAAGCGGATATCCTAACTTAAAAGGTGGACTAAACATCGGGGGAAGGTCAGTACAGACCAAGTCAACCGCCGGCAATCTGTTCTACCTACCTGTTAGTCGACGCAAGAGTACCCAAAAACAATCGTATGAAAGGGCATTGCTATGAGTAAAGAAATCACCCGCAGAACCTTTATTAAAAGCTCTGCAGCCGCAGGTTTGGCCCTGTCATTTGCTGCGCCTCATATTCTGACCGGCCAAGATGACCGCAAAGTCAACATCGGCTTCATCGGTGTTGGTTCAAAAGGTACGTCCAATCTGAGAGTTTGCCTGGCCCGCGGTGATGTTGAGGTTACGGCCATCTGTGATATTGACAAAGAAGCCGCCGACCGCTCTGCAAAGATAGTGACAGACGCCGGCCAGTCTAAGCCACGATTGTACACCCGGGGCGATGAAGATTTCCGCCGCATGCTCGACCAGCGGGACGAGGTTGACGGTGTGATCATTTCAACCCCTTGGCTTTGGCATACGCCCATGTCCGTGGCTACGATGAAAGCGGGCAAGTACTGCGCACCGGAGGTGTGGGGCGCGACAACTGTTGACGAATGCTGGGAGCTGGTGAAAACGTCGGAAGAGACCGGCATGCCCTGCATGATGCTGGAGAACCACTGCTACGACCGTGATAGTATGACTGTGCTGAACATGGTACGAAAAGGTTTGTTTGGGGAACTCATTCACTGCCAGTGCGGGTACCAGCATGACCTGCGACATCCATATAAATTCAATCCCGGCGTTGAGTTCGGATCGAAGGCTATAGGAATTGCCCGGTGGCGCACCCAGCATTCTATCGAACGTAACGGAGACCTCTACCCCACACACGGCCTGGGCCCCATTGCGAACTGTTTTGATGATAACCGGGGCAACCGGATGGTTCATCTGACTTCCACGGCCACCAAGTCACGGGGGCTGCATAATTATATCGTGGAGAAGGGTGGTCCTGAGCATCCCAATGCCAAGATCGAATGGGCCCTGGGAGATATTGTCACGACGGTCATCAAGACAGCCCGCGGTGAAACCATCGTCATTAATCACGACACAAACCTGCCGCGGCCCTACTCTAACATGTACCGGGTACAGGGGACCAAAGGGCTCTGGATGGAAGATGGCTACTTGATTTATATCGAGGGTATGAGTCCCGAAGAGCACCAGTGGGAGCCTTTCGAGCCCTACATGGAGAAGTATGAGCACCCGCTGTGGAAGAAGCACCTTGCCGCGGCGAAGGGTCGCGGCGGCCATGGCGGTGCCGATCCCCTGAAAAACGGTGCCTTCGTAGAGTGTGTCAAACGGCAGATACCGACCCCCATCGACGTCTACGACACGGCGGCATGGATTGTGGTCTCACCCCTTTCCGAGCAATCCATAGCCCAGGGAAGCGCGCCGGTAGAATTCCCCGACTTCACCCAGGGGAAGTGGAAGACCAATAAACCCATATTCGGGCTGACAGACGAGTATTAATCTACGGCACGCAACGTGGGTGGGCGGATTCAACCCACCCCCCCACTGATTATTCAATCTATAAACGCCGCCCGCAAGTCAGCCTTTAAGAAAAGTCAACCAGCTGGTTGCTCGGCTGTCAAACGGGATCGGGTGATCTCGTACGCATAAACCATCCTCTTTAGCCCTGGTGCGGCTTCAACCGCCGCCAACCCGGCTCCTGAAAACCGGGGGCCAGCTCTGAAAACGGACCGGTCTAGATCAGTTTCGTCTTACCGGGAATGGCTACCGGCCGCACCGGCAAATCGTCCAGGCTAAGATCGTACTTCGGAGGGCGGAGGTCCAGCTTCGAGGCATTTATCGCCCAGTCCCAACTGAGTTCCCGGCCTGTATAGGCGCTCATGCGGCCCATGATGGCCGTCAGCGTACTTTCGGCCACCTGCCGGCCTTCATTGATGGGCTTGCCGCTGCGGATGCTCTCAATAAGGTCCTTATGTTCCTGCACGTACGGGTTATTTGCAGGCCCGTCGTATTTGTATGCATTTTGCCCCTCGATAGAGCCGTTAGAGCCATCGGTATAAGTTGAACCCTTCGTGCCCACCAGCCGCTCCGAATTGCGGTGGCTCGCTCCGTCGGTATGACGGCACGTGCCCATGATCCGCACCCCACCGGGATATTCATACTCCACGGCAAAGTGATCCCAGATATTGCCGTACTCCTTGCCGGTACGATACTGGCGGCCACCCATACCCATCACCTTAACCGGATGGGTCCCGAGGGCCCAGTTGATCACGTCGATGTTGTGAACGTGCTGTTCGACGATGTGATCGCCGCAGAGCCAGGTGTAAAAGTACCATCTGCGATTCTGGCGCTCCATCTCGGTCCAGCCGGCCTGGTCCTTGGGCCCCCAATCCAGCATTCCGCCGCTGTTCCAGTAGCACTGGCCGCCCACAATCTCACCGATGTCGCCACCATGAATCCGTCTCATGATCTCCAGGTAATGGTTCTGATGGCGCCGCTGGGTACCAGCCACAATCGACAGATTTTTCTTCTTGGCCAGCTCTGCCGAGGCGATCACCGAACGTAGGCCCACCGGGTCAACCGCCACCGGCTTTTCCATGAAGACGTGTTTACCCTTTTCAACCGCATACTTGAAATGCTCTGGTCGATAGTGTGGTGTCGTCGCCAGGATGACAATATCGACCCCGCTGTCGATGACACCCCGGTAGGCGTCAAAGCCAACGAACTTCCGTTTTTTGGGCACGTCCATCTTTGCCGACAGCGACGAAAAGGTCACGCGATCATAGGACGCCTCAGCACCCTTGCTGAGCATATCGTAACTCTTGTCGAGTTGGTCGCGGAACAAGTCCCCCATAGCCCAGAGCTTCACGGGTGTATTGGTGGCCAGGAGTACTTGGGTGACGGCCCCAGTGCCGCGACCACCGCAGCCGATGAGACCAATCCGCAGCTCGTCAGAGGCGGCGTAAAGGATACGGCCCGGCCCGGAGGTCACAGCCGCCAATGATACCGCCGCCGAGGCTGAGGTTTTGATAAAATCACGCCGGGATACCTTGCGGCCCCGGTTACTTGCTCCATTATTATTCATGATTGCCCTCCTTACATACTTGTTCTTAGGAAAAAATATAGTCGCCACGAATTGGCACGAACAAACACAAACAATTTAAGAAACTTAATCGCCAAGGACGCAAAGGAATCGATAGAAAAAGAACTCGGAACTATGCTTCTACCTTCTCTAATGAACAACTGACTAAGGACAATGGACAACTGACCACTATTACGGCGATTTTTTCGCCCTGGACACACCCTCCTTCTTCCGGGAGATGCACTCGACCCATCAATCCAAAGGCTCAATATAGATATTGCGAAACTCCACCGGTTTTTTTATTCCGGGACTAAGCCTCAGGCGGAAAGATGCCCCGCAAGTATTGAAGGTTGCGACGATTGGTCTCTTCCATTCCCAGGGGCTTCTCCCCTTTGATCTCATTCCACTGCTCAACCTGGATCCATCCCCGGTAGCCGATGTCGTCCATGGCCCGGCGGACTTCCTTGAAATCAAGATCACCCTGGCCGAACATGATGTTACCATAATCCTTGGCATGGAACTCGCAGATGTGCTCCCCAAGGAAGGTGATTTCCTGGTAGACGTCACGGTCCTTGCCGTGGGCGTGGACCATATCAAAATAAACCTTGACGGCCGGGGAGCCGACGCCCTCGATGATATCCATGTACTGCTCGACGCTGATATGGGCCTCCACGCCAAGCTCAATGCCGGCCCTCTCAGCTTTCGGGGCGATTTCCTTGAGTTGCTCCACCAGGGCATTAATGCTATTTTCGGGTTTGCGAAGGTCACCCTTGCCGAAGAAGGCCAAAAGGATAACTTTTTGCCCCATGGCCTGACAGATATCGAGACCGGCGTCGACTAATTCCTGGCCGCGGGGGTCACTCGCGTAAGGCACCTGGTTTAAAATACCCAAAGCCAATGAGGCAATCTCCACATCAAACCGCTTGGCCAACTCCAGGTATCGCCTTTGCGCCTCCGGGCGGCGCATCGCTTCAACGCCCCCCAAGTCCACCTGCACGCCGTCAAAGCCCAATCGTTCGGCCAGCTCCAGGGCGGACGGATCGGCTTTCTTGCCCAGCTCCCAGTCGACGATTCCGATCTTGAACCCCCGCCGGGAGGATTCGGCCCGCCGCAGCCCCGAGGCCCCAGACGAGAACGGGCCACAGGAGGCGGCCAGCGTGAGCCCCGCGAGGGCATAGCTGGTGCGCGTTATCATCTCACGACGAGTCAGCCGTGAGTATTTACCGTGTTTTTCGCCTAATTTCTTTTCCATAATGTCATTCCTTTGTTTGAGTTGAGGTGCCACTAAGATTATTGACAAGTGTACACACAAAAAGTCATCACAGGCAACATAAGCGTCGATCACCGCCCTCTCGCCGGCTTTGCCTTTCAGGCTGTTGCCGTGCTCCATACCCACGATACCTTGACAGCCCTTGTCGTAAATATGCTTGAAGATGTTTTTGTAGTTCACCTCACCCGTTGTCGGCTCGTTGCGGCCGGGATTGTCACCAACCTGGAAGTAAGCAATCTCCTCCCACGCCAGGTCGATGTTGGGGATGATATTGCCTTAGGCGATCTGCTGATGGTACAGGTCGTTAACGTTGGCCGTCTGGTAGCCCCACTCCAGCCCCGAATCGTAGGGACCCGGGACCACCGTGGCCCATTTGGCATTCACCCGATTGGCAACCTCTACCGCGTCCTTCATTTTTCTGGACCAGCATCCGGCGGACCTCAACGGCGCATTCATTGGACGTACACCAAGTCAGGCGAAAATCCTGCTCCTGTAAGATCTGCAGCATGAGTCCTCGCTCAATAATCCGATAAGTGCCCCTTCGCACTTACCTCGGATTGCAGATTGTCTTAATGCCATTGGTTAGCCCCTTCAATTACACCATATCCACTCGCACCGAGTAGCAGCCACCCCCAGGGGCGCACCCCCCGGGTCTGGGCGTGGATCGTTCCAGGCACGGTAATGTCTGATGAGTTGGATTGCCGTGTGTCGGCCTGGTGGGCCATGACCATAACCCACCCCCCAGCCCCCTCCCCCCGCTTTCTGCGGGACAGGCTTCAAAGGGAGGGGGAGTCCCGACCGTAGCGTCGGGACGGGGGTGGGTGCATACACTACCCACCTCCCTGCTAATCAACAAGGAAGCCTTTTCTATTTGTTTCAGGTGAAGCGCTCGATCTTCTCGTCGATTTGGGCCCAGATTGTCTCTATATCGCTCATCTTGGTGATGTAATCCTCCGCACCAGCACTTAATGCGCTATTGACATCTTTCATATCCGTCCGGCCGGTAAGCATGACTACCGGGATAGTCTTTAAATCAGGGTCGCTCTTAAGCTTCTCGCAGACAGCAATCCCATCCATGCCGGGCAGCATCACATCAAGAAAGATGATGTCCGCTCCCACCTGCCCGACTTTCCGGAGCGCCGTTTCGCCATCATATACAATATGGACTCTATGGCCGTCCCTCTCAAGGTGAAGCCTGATAACCTCAGCATATTTCTCGTTGTCTTCTACCAGGAGAATGTTTTTCTGCATCTTTATACCTATGTTTCTTCGCCGAACCGATTCATCCAATACCCCCGCCCTATCCAACAGGCGCATTGCCTCACCGCTTGAATAGGATAACCTGGTGCTTGCCGCGTTTCATGGGTTTAATATTAGACCTAGCCTGTCAATCCAAAAGGAGGCCCGATGGACAAGGGAACTGGTGATATTGGACAACGCAGCAGCACGGACCGACGGAGTGGTACGGACCGACGGAAAGGAAAAGAACACATAACCGAGGTTATTCTACCGTCAGGAGAACAGGTATACGAACGCAGAACGGGTATCGACCGGCGCTCTGATTTCGATAGGCGAAGAGGGGCCTCTGTTGACATTACCCGGTGATTTCCGCGTTCTAGAGGTTTATTTGTCATTGGCCCTGTCCAGCAGGCACTTCACCCCGGTTGCCGTATATCGCCAGCCATCCAACTCGAAACTAGAAACTCGAAACCTGGAACTGCCGCCATAGGCGGCCTACCCCTTCGCACACAGCACCTGCTTTAAGGTAGTCACCACCTCCACCAGATCGACCTGATCGGCCCGGCTGAACTGCTTGCGAGGCCGAGTCCGCGATATCCGCCGCCCGGCACCGTGGGAGCAGGAGTTGACTTCCGTCGGTTTGATGAAGGAACATCTGCTCAGTAGCCTGTTTCAGCCAAATTTAACTCTGATGTCCTTTAAATAATAAAAAACGCTTGAGCGGTGAGCCCAAGCGCCTACATGAGAACTGCCTATGCAAATCGGAGGAAATTGTTACATGGCGGCCGGGATCCTGGGTTGTGTTGCCGGTACTGGTCGATACCCCAGGGAGATCAGGATGTGGTTCAGGTCCTCAAGGGTGATCCTTGCCTTGTCATAGGTGACTCGCAGCAGGTTGTCAGCTCGTGACAGCCGGACGGAGCGAATGCCGTTATATTCGACCAGGGTAGATTCCACCAGCCCGGGCTGGGCAATAGGGGTGGGGATAAGCTGAATGGAAACCTCGACGATTTCCTGGCGGCTGTAGTTACCGCCCACAATAATGGCAAAGACCAGGAGGGTTACAACAATGGCTCCAATATACCTCATACCTCTATATCTCATAACATACCTCTCTCAACGTGTCCTCGTAATATATATTAATGCCGGGGCCATGTCAATGGTTTTTATTGGTCTGTCCTGTCGAGTCTAGGGACATGGTTTACAGATTGGGGTGCTCCGAAGTTAAGATGTTTGAACTTGGGATCATCCAGAATCGTTACCGTCCAGAGGCAGGCTTGTTCGACTGTTTTGGATGATATTCCCGCTTTCTTCATCCGCTGGTAAGGAGTCCGGTTTTGCTGGTATGAGTTGGGCCGTATGCGGTTAAAGTAGTACTCCCAGGCGGTGGTCTTGGCCACCAGTTCGCTCTTGGTCGACCACCGTTCCACTTCCAACAACTCGTACTCGATGATCCCGTTGGCCCGTTCCACATCGCTTTGGTAGGTACAAGCACGGGGTGGTATTCTGA
>CAZULW010000085.1:0-9408 GCA_964621455.1 uncultured bacterium | reverse complement strand
CAAAAGCAGCGGCACGGAGCCTCACGATTAGCCATTGGTAAAAGAAAGGTTATTATTTCGGGGGAACTCCTTATGATTCATTTTCATTGACATGATAATCGAAGATTTTTTAATATAAACTCCTGATGAATGTGAAAGAAAGAAGCTTATTGTGGGAAAACATATGAAAACCATGCCTTGCCTTATTGCTTTTCTGTTTATTTCGTGTTCTATCCAAAATGATAAGCAAACAGCCACATATCCCTGGCAGTTTGAGACAGTCATTGAATGGGAAAAACAGCCGGATTCTAAAACCGGTCATGCGGTCTGGCAAATCACCAATCATGATTCTGCCAGCGAGGCCTTTTATTTCGAAAGACAGGCTTTTACGGATGACGATCGTTACCTGGTTTTTTATTCGGGCCGTTCAGGAAGCCGCCAACTTCACAGAGCTGATCTTACTAACGGAAAGATCATCCAACTCACACATTTTGAACGTATCGGCTCAGCCGATATGCATCCAGATGGCCGCCATTGTTTGTTTCAGGCCGGTCAATCATTGCTCAGTGTGGATGTGCCCACAGGTCGAATTGATACATTGATGCCAGGAGAAGGCCGCTTTCCTTCCAGCCCCGGGTGGGCTGGTTCCTATAGTGCGGATGGCAATATCACGGTGGTAGTGTGTCGCACAGAAGATAGCACCCAGTTTTTCCAGGTAGATCTTGCTACGAGAGAAATAAAACACATCTTGACCTGGCCGGGCCAAATATCACACCCACAGGTGTGTCCAACCGAACCCGATCTCGTTACCTTCGTACCGTCGCCGGACACACAAAATGATATGACACTGCCAATGGAAAAAAGGGCACGGACATGGATTGTGGATGCCAGAACCGGTCAAGCACGTCAATTTTTAACTTGCCCATATGGCTTCCGTGCCACACATGAAACCTGGACAGCCGATGGAAAGCGGTTTTACTTTTATAAAAAAACCGTTCCCGGATGGATACCTGTCAGCATTTGCTCCATAAACCAGGAGGGGAATGACTGGCAGGAACATTACACGCATGAAACTATCCGACTCGGTCATGGACTCGCATCCCGCGATCAAAACTGGTTCATTTCGGACAGTCAGGATCCGGATACGAATCCCTTAATCCTGCTAAATCTCAGAACGGGAGAGGACAAGACATTATGCTGGACCGACGCCAGTATCACACATCAGCATGTCCATCCCTTTCTCAGCCGAAGCGGGCGATTCGCTTGTTTTACATCTGACCGAACAGGCACCTCACAAGTGTACGTTGTGCCTGTTCCATAGAATTGATAATTGGAGTGCATCCTTAATCTGGACAGATTTCCTTCAAAGTTAATACATGCCTTTGGGGCTGTTGACTGTTGATTTCAAACTCCGCCGGGGCCAGGCGTCGCATGGGGTGGCCAGCTCGCGGGCCAGTTCGGGATGCTGCCCGGCGGCTTGCCCGGCCTCCTGACGGGCCAGACGGGTAGCCAAGGTCCTCCTTGCCGCCCATGTTACGTTTACCTGTTACCCATGTGCCCGGTTTATTCTGTTACCAATGTAACAGGTTTGTACCAGGGGCGCACTCCTCCCCCCGGGTCTGGGCGACCATGTCGCCCCGGCTGAACTGCTTGCGAGTCCGAGTCCGCGACGTCCGCCGCCCGGCACCGTGAGAGCAGGAATTGTAGGACCCGGGAATCGGTACCGAGTGGGCCTTTAGCCTTCCTCTTTTCTGTAGGTGATCCTGCCGCCGATAATCGTGGCCCACACCGAGCGGTCCTGGTCCAACACCACCAGATCCGCATCTTTACCCACGGCTAGTGTGCCTTTTCTGTCATCGATACCCAAGACTTTCGCAGGGTTACTAGCGGTGGCACTTACGGCGGCTTCCAAGGAGCAGTCGGTGAAATCCAGGAAATTGAGCATCATCTGATGTAGACTATAGGTCGTGCCGATAAGGGTACCATCCAGGTAGCGGGCGATGCCACCCCTGGACTCATATTCCCTCCCATAATAAACATACCTTCCTTCAGGGAGGCCCGTAGCCCGCATGCCATCGGTAATACAGATACAGCGTTCATCACCAAATTGCCTGTATATGTAGCGAACCATATTCTCATGCAGGTGAATCCCGTCACAAATGACCTGCACTGTCACATCAGGCTGCTCGAAAATCGCGGGAACTGGACCGGGGTCCCGGTGGTGCAATGGGCGCATGGTGTTGAAAATATGGGTGACGTGGGAGATACCGGCGGCGAGTCCAGCCCTGGTTTCTTCATAATTGGCATTAGAATGGCCGAACGAAGCAACGACGTCTCGATTTACCAGCTCTCTGATTACGTCTAGGGCACCATCAACTTCCGGGGCGATGGTCATCATTTTCAAGGTCCCTTTAGTGGTTTTTATCAGCTCATTCAGTACTTCCACGGATGGTGTTTCGATTCCTGCCAGCGGTATAGCGCCCCTTTTTTCCCTGCTGATGAATGGTCCCTCGAGATGAAGCCCCATGAGGTTAGCACCCCCCAAGTCTTTTCCCGCATACTCCCCCGCGATTTCAAGGTGCCGGTTGCCTTCTTCGCGACGGGTCATGGCTGTCGCGAGGAAGCTGGTGGTCCCCAATCGGGCCAGAGTGGTGGACATGGTCCTGAGGGCCTCGGCTGTGCCGTCAGAAGTATCCCCGCCGCCGGCGCCATGAACATGTACGTCGATGAGTCCAGGTATCAAGATCCGACCACCGGTATCGAATATCTCATGCTGAGCCGGGGCAACCAGGTCATGACCGATTTGGGTAATCCTGCCCTTTCGCACCGTAATATCAAACGGCTGTCTTTCTGTAGCCAGGTTGTATAGTTGGCAATTCCGTATGATGAGGTCGTTCATCGCAAGAACATCAATCCTTATATGAATTGAAAGCTAAACGGACACGTAATTTCCACCTCATAGAATACGAATTAAAGATATTTTCTTCGCCTACCACCGTGCCACCTCATTAAATCCTGCTGCTTTGAACGCTTACCGAAACTCCGTTTAGGCGAGAGCCGACGGTCAGGCACGTTAAAACTATTTTGAAATGTACGTATATCGATGTAATATACAGCAGTATGTCCCTACTTGTTGAAAATTGCGAAGGCTTTGAATGGGACGAAGGCAATGTCACGAAGAATTGGGAGAAACACCGGGTCTCCTGGAACGAGTGCGAAGAGGTCTTTTTCAACCAACCGCTGCTCATGGCAGAAGACCCCAGACATTCGAATGCCGAGCAGCGATACTACGTCCTGGGGCAGACCGATGAGAAGAGGTCATTGTTCATTGCCTTTACCATTCGGAATAAACGCATCCGGATCATCTCCGCCCGGGACATGAGCCGCAATGAAAGGAAAATTTACAATGAGGCAGCGCAAAAGAATCCCCAAGTTTGAAAACGAAGACCAGGAACGGGAGTTCTGGTCGGAGCACGACTCCACCGAATTCATCGATTGGTCTCAGGCGGAAACCGCCGTCTTCCCCAGACTTAAGCCAACCACCAGAACCATCTCACTGCGCCTGCCCGAATACATGCTGGAACAGCTCCGCACTATCGCCCATAAGCGGGACGTGCCATACCAATCGCTCATCAAGATCTTCCTGAAAGAGCGGATTGACAAGGAGCTGCATTCGATTTCTTAACCGGGGAAGTACCGCATCACCGGCCTAGTCTTCTATCTTCCTGCCACAAGCGTCCCAATGCCTCACGCGCCCGGCGACCTTCGTAAATTCAAGCACCAACCCATGAACTCCTAACCAGAGGGAAGCGACTTATGTCTCGACTCTATTTCATATCCCTTGTATTGGCTGTGCTGTATCTGGCGGGGTGCCAGGCTGGCGATGACAACCGCATCCAGCCGTATGAGCAGAACCCGGCTTACTGGCAGCATAAGGGCCGGCCGGTCCTGCTGCTGGGCGGCTCCGTCGAGGACAACCTGTTCCAGGTCCCCGACCTCGAGGCCCAGCTGGACCTCCTGCGCGCAGCGGGCGGCAACTACGTCCGCTGCACAATGTCATCGCGGGACGAGGGCAACGTGTGGCCCTTTGAGCGCGACGAGGCCGGCGGTCTCTACGACCTGACTCGCCCAAACGCTGAGTACTGGTCCCGGTTCGCCCGGTTCCTGGAGCTTACCTCCGAGCGCGACATCGTCGTCCAGATCGAGGTGTGGGCTACCTTCGACTACTATCGGGATAATTGGGAGGATAACCCTTTCAATCCGAAGAACAACAGCACCTATACGACCGAGGAAACCGGCCTCCCCGAAGCCGTCAAGACTCATCCCACCAGGACCGAAAACAACTTCTTCTGGTCAGTCCCGAATGAGAATAACCAGCAGACCGTTCTGAAATACCAGCAGCAGTTCGTTGACAGGCTCCTCTCCCACACGCTCCAATACGGCCATGTCCTCTACTGCATGGACAACGAGACGAGCGTGACGCCCGAATGGGGCGCCTACTGGGCCGGCTACATCCGCGACCGCGCCACCGCTGAGGGCACAGAAGTCGAGACCACCGAGATGTGGGACCCGTGGGACCTGTCCCATGCCATGCACAGCAACACCTTCGATAATCCTGAGCTGTACACGTTTGTTGACATCTCGCAGAACAACCACCAGCAGGGCCAGGCGCACTGGGACAACGCCCAGAAGCAGCGCCAACGCATCCTGGCCTCGAGTCGGGTCCGCCCGCTCAACAACGTGAAGATCTACGGTGCCGATACCGGGCGTTACGGCACTGATCGTGACGGTATCGAGCGCTTCTGGCGCAACGTCTTCGGCGAGCTCGCCGCGGCCCGGTTCCACCGGCCTGCCTCGGGGCTGGGCTTGAATGCGAATGCTCAGGCGAACATCAGAAGCCTGCGGATGCTCACCGACAGCCTGGACGTGTTTCGCAGCGCCCCCCACAACGACCTGCTCTCCGGCCGCAGCGAAAACGAGGCCTACTGTCTGGCCCAGCCGGGCGACGTCTATGCGGTCTTCTTCCCCGATGGCGGCGAAGTTACCCTCGATGTGTCCGATATTGCCGATGGTCGGAAGCTGCGCCTGCAGTGGCTGGACATCATGACCAGCGGCTGGCAGGTGCCCCAGACCCTGCAGGCTGGAACGACGCTGGACCTTCAGGCTCCCGGCGGCGGCTTCCGGGCGGTACTGGTCCGGCCACTGTGATAAAGTGCCATCATGTAAGCATGCGCTTAATCCGGATACGCTAACAGGCGATAATGAATCTACTTCAGCAATGTATTGCCTGGGATATTCAGGCAAAAAACATTACCATAAAGCCTGGATTTATCTTATAATCGGTCCTAACCGGACACACACGATAACTAATCAAAGGAGGATTTCGCCATGAAAAGACGGGATTTTATAGCAGCCACCGCCCTGGCCGGGGCGGTACCCCTGAAAACCATCGCCGCTGCCACGGCCCCTCAGGGTAACCCTGACCCCGAATACTACGAGCTGAGGCAATACCACCTGCTCTCGCGCGGGGCCATAAAGCGCCTGGACGATTTCCTGCGCGATGCCGCCCTGCCGGCGCTGAACCGCAGCGGGATTGAGCCGGTCGGCGTCTTCAACGTGATGTATGGCCCCAACCGCCCAACGATCTACGTGCTACTCCCGCACAAGTCGCTCGAATCATTCGCCACCACCGACTTGCGCCTGGAGGCGGATGCCAAGTACCAGCGGGCCGGTACCTCCTTCCTGGAGGCGCCGTTGTCCGATCCGGCCTACGTACGCATCGAAAGCTCGCTGATGGCAGCTTTCGAGCAGATACCGAGACTGGAACTGCCGGTGGCAACAGCGGAAAAGAAACCGCGCATCTTCGAGCTGCGCACCTACGAGTCTCACAGCAAAAAGAAGGCTAAGAAAAAGATCGAGATGTTCAACGAAGGCGGCGAAATCGCGATCTTCCGCAAGACCGGGCTGGGGCCGGTCTTCTTCGGCGAGACCCTGATCGGGCCGAACCTGCCGAACCTGACCTACATGCTCGCTTTTGAGGATATGGCCGCGCGCGACAAGCAATGGGAGACGTTCCGTGAAGATCCGGACTGGCTGAAGCTCAGGGCCAATCCGGCCTATGCCGACACCGTCTCCAACATCACCGACATCTTCCTGCGGCCGACTCCCTATTCGCAGATCTGATGCCTGATTCACAAAGAGGCCAAGGAGAGCGCTGTAGATGAGTTCAAGGTGGAAAGTGCTGCTTTATGAGGTGATCCATCCAGAGGGAACCAGTCTCCTGGAAGAGAAGTGCGGCGTGGTTTACCCGGAATCCCTGGCAGAGACGCACTTGATCAGCCTGGTAAGCGATGTGGACGGCATTATCATTCGGGCTAACGGGACCGTGTCAAGGCGGCTCATTGAATCGGCGCCCCGTCTCAAGGTGATCGGAAGGCACGGCGTCGGCGTGGAAAACATTGACCTGACGGCCGCCAGTGAAAGAGGGATCACGGTCGTTTATGCCCCCACGGCAAACGCCCAGAGTGTCGCCGAGCACTTTGTCGGCCTGGCGCTCATGCTGGCCAACAAATTGCGAGCCGCCGATGCAGCGCTCCGGACCGGATACTGGAAAGCCCGCCTGGAGCTCACCGGCCGGGAGCTCTCCGGCAAGACCCTGGGCGTCGTGGGGTTTGGCAGGATCGGCCAACAGACCGCCCGTATCTGCCGGAAGGGTTTTAACATGTCGGTGGTGTATCATGATGTCATGAATTTCCTGGAGGTTGAAAAGGAACTGGACGCCCGGCGCGTGCCACTGGAGCAGCTTTTCGCGGAAGCGGACTTCATTTCCCTCAACCTGGCCCTTTTGCCTCAAACCAGGGGACTGATCAACGCCGACCTGCTTAAGCTCATGAAGCCCACGGCCTTTCTGGTCAACATGGCGCGGGGCCCGGTGTGGAATGAGGCTGATGTAGTGCATGCTCTCAAGGAAAACTGGATTGCCGGCGTGGGTTCGGATGTCTTTGAGGTGGAGCCTGCTTTACAGGACAATCCATTGTTCAAGATGGATAATTTTGTCGGCACCCCCCACATGGCGTCCCACACCGAGGAGGCCCTGATCAGGATGAGCCTTGTCGCCCGCGATATATTAAGGGTCTTGGAGGGGCAAGAGCCGGAATTCCCGCTCCCACAGGAGGTATATGCTCAATACAGAAACGCCTGACATAGGGTTAATAAATGAAGCGGGCGTGACCTTTCCCGTCATGTACCGGGTCCGGCAGCGGCAGGATGCCACGTCCGTCAAGGATGTTGCGGGAGCCGTTGGCCGGGAGCTGGCTCGCTGCAAACTTGAAGACAATCTTCGGGCAGGGCAGACGGCAGCGGTTGCCGTGGGCTCCAGGGGCATCCACGACCTCGTAATCATTGTGTCCGCCGCGATCAGGCACCTTAGGGACCTGGGGCTGAAGCCGTTCATCATCCCGGCCATGGGCTCGCACGGCGGCGCCACGGCCGAGGGACAGACCCAGGTGCTCCACGAGCTCGGCGTCACCGAGTCCGCTGTGGGCGCGCCGGTCGTTTCCAACATGGATGCGGTCTCGCTGGGCCGGTTGGAATCCGGGGCGGAGGTGTATTTTGCCAGGGACGCCCTTGAAGTCGATCACCTGGTCGTCATAAACCGGGTGAAACCGCACACGGTCGTTCGCGGCGATGTGGAATCGGGCCTGTGCAAGATGCTCGCTGTGGGCTGCGGGAAGCAAAAGGGCGCGTCGATCATGCACAAATACGGTCTGGCCGCTTCCATTGTCCCCGCCGCCCGGATGATCCTCGAACAGGCCCCGGTCCTCTGCGGGCTAGCCGTCGTGGAGAATGCTTCGGGGAGCACACACACAATCAAGGCGGCGCTGCCGCACGAATTCGTCGACGTGGATAGAGAACTGCTGCGGGAAGCCAAACGGCTGTTTCCCAGGATCCCCCTGGATGACCTGGACATCCTGGTGGTGGATGAAATGGGCAAGAACATCAGCGGCGCCGGGATCGATCCCAACGTGGTCGGATTCTGGCGCCGGGAAGGCGGCCCCCGGCAGCCCGATTATCGCATACTTATCGTCCTTGATCTTACACCCCAGTCCCATGGTAACGCGATGTCAATCGGAATGGCGGATTTGACGACCCGCCGCGTGATTGACAAGATAGACCTTAAGGCAACCTATACCAACGCCCTAACCTCGGGCATCCTGAGCGGCGCCCACTTGCCCCTGGCCCTGGAAAACGACCGGGCGGTCCTGGCGGCGGCCTTAAGTCAGGTCCCGCAGCCCGACCGGGTCCGCATGGTGCGGATCGTCAACACCCTCAGCCTGGAGACCCTCTGGGTCACCGAGGCGGTTCTGTCAGAGCTCCGCGCGCAGGAAGGGATCACTGTGGATGATACGCCGCTGGCGCTGGAATTTGATGCTGAGGGGAGGTTGCTGGCTTTTGGGGGGGTGTGAATTCATAAAAACTGATCTGCTCCGCCTATCAAACCCTGTATCTTTCAATCCCCTAGCCCCGCAATAGGCGACTTCAGCCGTCTTTTTTTGATTCAGCGAATTCATTTATGGATTCGCTACCTCACCAATCACTTCCTCAGCCTTCGCTGCACCGCCTCGCTCTCGAGTTCCCTGATTGCGTCGGCAGTGATCCAGCGGGCGGCCCTGGAATGAATTCGCTGGATATCTTTAGTAGCCTTAATGGCGGCCTTGTTTAGATTCGGATTCCTTTTCCCGATGTTCCTTAACGCCCAGCTGACCGCCTTCTTCACGTAGTTCCGCTCATCGGTGGCTCCGCGTTTTATCACCGGAAACAGCTCGATGAATTTTTCGTCTTCAGTATACTTGCCATGCCACGCCAGGCAGGCTATCAGTGCGAAAGCAGTCCGCTTGACGAACTCCTCCTCCCGTTCGGACCAGTCGAGGATTTTCTTCCAGGCGAGGGGGGGCTTCTCGAAGAGGTTCATGCACACCTGGTCGCAGACGTCCCAGGAGTTGACATCCTTCACCCAGTCCTCCATCTGCTCCTCGGTCAACTTTTCAGGCTCGCCGATCATCGCTGCTACGATCCTCGCTTCCGGTATCCCTGTCTTCCATAACTCGAGCGCCAGCTGGTGGTCCTTCCCGGATTCCTTCGCTATTTTCCGCATGTCGGGGACCGATACTCCCAGTCTTCCTTCAGCCGCTATACCATATTTAGCCATCCCTTCCACCTGATCAGGTCTGGCCTTGCCCTTCAGTTTCTCAAGGATCTCTTCCACAGTAGCCATGTCTAGCCTCCCACCATTCTATATGAGTCAGCCTTCACAAATTCATCCTGTGTTGATCTTCGGCTCGCTTATTTTCTCCCCGCATAATTGCAGCATGTCAATTAGGGCGTGTTAACACTATCTGAGTGCCTCGGCAATAAGTGCGAAGTGTATGA
>CAZULW010000084.1:0-9584 GCA_964621455.1 uncultured bacterium | reverse complement strand
CCCGATTATGAAAAATTATCGCTTGTTTCTTAACGCAGAATCTTTAGAGGGGTTTCTTTGATTCAGCGAAGATATTTATATCTTCGCATAAAGCTCGTCCCTCCCGGTTAATCGCAGGCGATACCTCTGCCTCCGGCTTAGTCTATATTAATCGTTTACGGGGGGTCTGGCGGCATGCGGCTCACACGCGCGGTTTACCGCGTCCGCTGGAGTGGAAAGTTAGATTTCCATTTCTTTAGAATTACGCTAACTTGCACCAGCTGGTACCTTCGCCATCATGATCTTAGTCGGGCTTACAGCATATACCATGTTTAAACAGTCAATTTTGGAAATACTCGTACAGGAGGATTGTCTGGCCATATCCGCGTAGAAGTCCTCTGCCTCACGGTCGCTTTGAAGAAAACAGAGCGCGAGCGAATTCTTTACTCTCTTGAGTACCGATATCTTCTTATAATCCTCCTCTAATATATTGAATCCTTTGTTATAACCCATCATTACGTACTTCAACTCAATTGCTATTAAAATGGGCAGATCATATATGTAGATGTCGTGACTCTTGGACTTCGGAAGGTTCTCCCTACCCAATTTAGTAATAGCGTCATGATCCAAACAAACGAGGTCAATTTTATTGCCATATTCTGAATATATCAGGTCTAGCGTATAGTTACATTGTCCCGTGCGTGGCACAGAAACTGTTTCAGAGATACCCCTTCGCAGCTCCGAAAATAATGCGCACTGAATATCCCTTTCGTAAAGGAATTTATAGGGATTTTCCTGGAATTGACTGACAACAACGTTAACACTGTCTAACACACGGGATTTTAGTGAAGCGTTTGGCATATGATTGTCGATAATGTGGTTCGTGTTTGGCCTTGCTCCGATGGCAAGAGGGAATCTAACTCATATTAGGCTGCATAATTGCCGCATATCAATCCGTCAGCCCCGCCTTTGGCGTGGTCAGTCAACGGATCAACATCGCTTAGCAAGTTAAACCACCGGGATAAGGCCGACAATTCCTTTTTGATCAGGGGGAAGCCCTTGCTCGTCATCGCGATCCGCCAGCTCCGCAGGAGTCCCTTTGGGACTGGCGGACTGTTTTCGCGCACTTGTGCGGCGTAGTCCCGCAAAAGCGGGGCGTAGACGCATCAGGCGAACGACAGGCCTTGGCCGCTGGCTTATATTCGGGCGCTATGATTATGATGCTATATCGTTGTGTGAGCGCTCCCGGCACTGGTTTTTGGGCCGATTATTTTTGAACAGGGAGATTCACGCCTCCCGTCGAGCTACCCCTTTAAAATGAGGAATTTTGTAGGGGTTTTGTCTATTTTTCATCGGTCCCTGCTTCCCCATGTGCCCCGTCTATTCTGTTACCAATGCAACCGGTTTATACCGGGCACGGCGAGGCGGGAAGTCCCGAAGCTTCGGGACCGGGGTGAGGTGAAAGGAATGGGATCACCACTCCGCCGACTGGCGGACTTCCCTTCTCCCCGCTTTCTGCGGGACAAGCTTTCAAAGTGAGGGGACTGAGGGGTGAGTTCAACCTCTCCCTCGCACTTCTATTCCTAATCCCCTAACTTCCAGCCGTGACTACCCTCATGGCGGCGATTAAAATGCTGCGCCCGGTGAACCTTGTGTTGGGGGCGCTGGCGGTGCTGATTACCGCCGCCCTCATGACCGCCTGGCCGCCGTGGGGCACCATCGGCCTGGCCATCGCCACGGTGCTGTGTTTCAATGCCGCCGCCAACGCCCTCAACGACTACTTCGACTATCCAATCGATAAGCTCAATCGGCCCGAGCGACCCCTGGCCAGCGGCGCCCTGCCCCGGAACACAGGCTGGTGGCTGGCGGTGGTGCTGTTCGTGGCGGGTACCCTGGCGGCCTTGCAGCTGCCACCTGCTGCCCGGCGCATCGCCCTGCTTATCGCCCTGCCGCTGATGGTGCTCTATACGCCGGTCTTCAAGGGGCTGCCGCTGGTGGGTAACGCCGTCGTCGCCTCTATCCTGGGGCTGGCGTTCCTGTTTGCCGGGGCGGCCTTCGGGCACCTGGAGCTCATGTGGGCGCCGTTCGGGCTGGCCGCCGGTTTCACCCTGTTGCGAGAAGCGGTGAAAGACGTGGAGGACGTGGCCGGCGACGCGGCGGCGGGTGTGGCCACGTTTGCCGTGCGCTGGGGGACCCCGGCAGGCATAAAACTGGCCCTGGTACTTACATTGTTTTTGATGTTCGGCTGCCTGGTGCCGTACATTCTAAAGATTTACGGCGCTACTTATCTGGCGGCAGTGATCATCGGGGTTGAAATCCCCCTTCTGTACACGATCATTTATCTGGTTAAACATCCTAATCCCGAAGGCTCGGGATGGGTCGCAAAGGTGTTGAAAGTGGATATCTTCGCCGGACTGCTGGCCATCTATCTGTCGAAGTTCGATGTCTGATGCCTCCATCACCCTTCGGCACCCCCTTCGACTATGCTCAGGGCAAGGCTGAGTATGGCTGACTTCGTCCACCTCCACAACCACTCGGATTTCTCCCTGCTTGACGCTGCCCAGTCCATCGACACCGTTATAGAAACTCTCAGCGACCTCAAGATGGACCGGGTGGCCATCACCGAGCACGGCAACCTGTTCAGTATGGTGCCGTTCTACAAGGCGGCGATGAAGGCGGGCATCAAGCCCATCATCGGCTGCGAGGCCTACGTAGCCAAAGGCGATCACCGGGACAAGCAGGCCGCCCCGACTTCTAGTCGGGGCGGGGGTTATCACCACCTGGTCCTGCTGGCGCAAAATGAAACTGGCCTGCGCAATCTGATAAAGCTGGCATCCATCGGCTACCTGGAGGGCTTCTACTATCGGCCCCGGATGGACAAGGACCTTCTCCGAGAGCACGGCGAGGGGCTCATCTGCACGTCGGCCTGCCTGAAGGGAGAAGTGCAGGAGAAGGCCGTCGGCGGGAATATGAAGGCCGCGCGGGAGGCGGCTCTGGAGCTGGCGGAGATTTTCCCGGGCCGGTTCTACCTGGAGCTGCAGCACCATGACCTGTCCGATGAAGAAGCCGCCCGGGAAGTGAATATCAAGCTGGCCCGGGAACTGGACCTGCCCTTGGTGGCTACCAACGACTGCCACTACGCCCGCCAGGAGCACTGGGAGGCCCATGACGTCATGTTCTGCCTGGGTACGGGCAAGGACCGGGACGATCCCAACCGCCGGCGCTATGCCACCCCCGAGTTCTACTTCAAGTCCGCCGATGACATGTACCAGCTGTTCAAGGACGTCCCTGAGGCGCTGGAGAACACGGTGGCCATCGCCGAACAGTGCTCGGTGGAGCTCGACCTGGGCCGCCTGCACCTGCCCCGGTTCCCCATTCCCGCCAGCGCCGGTACCCAGAACCCCGACGAACATCTACGAATGCTGGCTGAGGAAGGCCTGGAACGGCGGTACAAGGTTACCCCGGAGATCAAGGCCCGCCTGGACCTGGAGCTGCGGGTCATCAGTGATATGGGCTACGCCGGGTATTTCCTGATAGTCATGGACTTCATCCGGTTCGCCCGGAGCCGCGATATCCCGGTAGGGCCCGGCCGGGGCAGCGCCGCCGGGAGCCTGGTGGCCTACGCCCTGGGCATTACCAACGTGGACCCCATTCGCTACCACCTCCTGTTTGAACGGTTCCTCAACCCCGACCGCATTTCCATGCCCGATATTGACATTGACTTCTGCCAGGAGCGCCGGGGAGAGGTCATCGACTACGTGAAGGAGCAGTACGGGGAGAACGCCGTCAGCCAGATCATCACTTTCGGTAAAATGAAAGCCCGGAGCGTGGTACGGGACGTGGCCCGGGTGCTGGGCCTGAGCTTTGCCGAGGCGGACCGCATCGCCAAGATGATCCCCGACAGCCCAAAGATCACTATTGACGAGGCGGTGGAAGCGAACCCGGAGCTGGCCCAGGCCGGGTCCGTGGACCAGGCTCATAAGGACCTGTTCGCCTTCAGCCGGGTACTGGAGGGGATGAACCGGCACGCTTCCACCCACGCCGCCGGGGTGGTCATCGCCCCCGGCGACCTCACCGATTACGTTCCCCTCTACCAGAACCCGAAGACGGGTGAAATCACCACTCAGGTGGACATGAACGGCCTGGAGGACCTGGGACTGCTGAAAATGGACTTCCTGGGGCTGCGAACCCTCACCGTCATAGATAAGACGGTGAAAATGCTTAAGGCAAGGGATGTCGAACTAAACATTGAGCAGATCCCTCCTGAGGATGAGGCCACCTTTGATCTTTTCTCGCGTGGCCAGACCATCGGCGTCTTCCAGTTCGAGTCCTCCGGAATGCGGGAGTTTCTCAAGAAGCTGCGTCCCACCTGCATTGAAGACCTCATCGCCATGAACGCCCTCCACCGCCCCGGCCCCATGGCCTACATCGACGAGTTTATCGACTGCAAGCATGGCCGCAGGGAAATCGCCTACGTCCATCCGGCCCTGGAACCGATCCTGAAAGAGACCTACGGCATCATCGTCTACCAGGAGCAGGTGATGCAGATTGCTAACGCCATCGCCGGCTTCAGCCTGGCCCAGGCCGATATCCTGCGCCGTGCCATGGGTAAAAAGAAACCGAAGGGAATGACCCGGATGGAGGCCGACTTTCTCAAAGGGGCCAGCGAGAACGGTGTGGATGAGAACACGGCCAGAGATATTTTTGAGCTCATGGCCCGCTTTGCCAAGTACGGCTTTAACAAGAGCCACTCCACTGCCTACGCCGTCGTAGCCTACCAGACGGCTTACCTGAAAGCCCACCACCCGTCCGAGTTCCTGGCGGCCAACCTGTCTTCAGAAATGAACAACCAGGACCGGGTGCGTATCCTGCTGGCCGAGGTCCAGGCCATGGGTCTGGAGGTACTGCCGCCGGATGTTAACCACTCGGGGCGCAACTTCCGGGTGGACTCACAGGGCCGCATCCGGTTCGGCCTGAACGCCATCAAGCACGTCGGGCAGAAGGCGGCGGACCACATCAAGACCGTCAGGTTAGAGACCGAGGGGTGGAACACCCTCCCCGCCTTCGCAGCGGCCATCGATCAGCACCTGGTAAACCGCAAGGCCCTGGAATGCCTGGTGAAGTCGGGCGCATGCGACAGCCTGGAGGGCACCCGGCACCAGAAGTTTGCCGGCCTGGACGAGACCATCAAGTACGCCCAAGGGATGCAGTCGGACGCCAATCCCAACCAGGAAAGCCTGTTCGGTGGCGACGCCCAGGCGTCCGTCATCTCCGAGCCGCCACTGCCGCCGGTTGCCCCCTGGTCCGACCAGGAACACTTCGAGATGGAGAAAGAGCTCACCGGCTTTTATCTCACCGGCCATCCCTTGCAGGCTTTCGAGGAAGACCTGGGTGAGTTCTCCAATTACGACTTCACCGATCCCCGGAAGGCTCTCAAGCGGGAGCAATTGCGCCTCGGCGGAATCGTAAGCCGGCTGAAGCAGCACCAGACCAAGAAGGGGCTGCCGATGGCCTTCTTCACCCTGGAGGGTCTCACGGGCAGCGTGGAGGTGGTAGTTTTCTCGGACCTTTACAGCCGGGTACAGCCACTGTTGACCAAGGACGCCAGGGTGTTTGTAATCGGGCGGCCCTCCACCCGGGGCCAGTCCCGGAATAGCGGCCAGAACAGCAGCGGCCCGCCGGCCAACGGCGACCAGGAGGCAGCAGACGGGCTGAAGCTGCTGGCTGAGGACATTATTCCCCTGGAGGAACTGCGCCAGCGCATGGCGAAGCGCATCAATCTCAGGCTGTACCTGAGCCGCCTGGAGTCGGGACTGATCCAGCAGCTGCGTTCCCTGTCAGACCGCAACCGCGGGGAGTGCGAGCTGTGGCTGCACGTAGCCGAGGATACCGATTCCGACAGCGCTGGCGAGCACCATACCCGGAGAATCCGCTCCACCGACCTGCGGGTCACACCGGCATCCGGGTTCCTGGCCGAGCTGCGCAATCTTATTGGCGAGGAAAACGTATGGATTTCGTAGTGGTCATTGGTCATTGGTCATTAGTCATTGGTTATTGGTCAGTGGTCCGTAGTCCGTTGTCCGTAGTCAGTAGTTGGTGACCAATAGAAGTTTTGCTTAATGGCAACTCGGACACTGCGAAGAAAATCGAATGAGCTTAAAAGGGATTAAAATAAGAAACCACATATTGGAGGAAGATAATCATGCATAGTAAGCCAATCTCTATTGATGAATTGAAGGCTAAAACACATCAATTTTTTCAGCTTCATTGGTGCCAAGCAAACAATAAATTAGTTGATCCTCCACCTGATTGGGATGGCCTTTGGTACTTTCAAGGCACTATTCATAAAGATAAACCTGGTATTCCCAATCAAGATAAACCTGGCTGTTACGCTTTATTAGAAGAAGGGGACAATGTCGTCTATATTGGTGTCGGAGCAGGACCGGCTCCTGGTGATTACCAACACGCCGGACTTGGAAAACGCTTGCATGAATACTGGCGAGTGGATAAAAACTATTCCGATCTACCCACGGAAGAACGGAAGTATAAACCAAGCGATAGTTATAAATGGTTAAAAGGTATTATGACCATCGGATTCGATAAAGATTATGGTTACCTGGCCAGGGCTCTAGAGGCCTTTCTAATCGCCGAGCTTGAACCCTCAAAGAACAGGAATCTTAAGAAGTCAACAGAACGATGATGTTTAAAGAGAAAAAAATAAAAGATACCTTGCTGTTACCAATAAAAGTGTCAGGGAAAAAATTAACAAAGGAGATGACGCGAAATTGAAACGAGCAAATACCACAGGGAAATAGCTAAGAACAACGGACTACTGACAACTGACTAAGGACTACGGACAACGGACAAAGGACCAATAACAAATGATCGCAGTCCTGCAACGCGTCTCCAGTGCCCAGGTCACCGTTGACAGCCGGGTCACCGGCTCCATCGGCCCGGGGCTGGTGGTCCTGTTGGGAGTGCACCGGGACGATACCGAGGCCGACAGCACCTTTCTCGTGGAAAAGACCGCCAATTTGCGTATCTTTAGCGATGAGGCCGGTAAGATGAATCTGTCGTTACTAGACGTGGGGGGCAGCGCCCTGGTAGTGAGTCAGTTTACGCTGGTGGGCGACTGGCGCAAGGGGCGGCGGCCCAGCTATATCAACGCGGCGCCCCCGGAGCTGGGCAATCGCCTTTACGAGCACTTTATGGCTGGCCTGCGGGAGCGAGACATTCCCGTGGCGAGCGGCCGGTTCGGGGCCATGATGCAGGTGCAGCTGGTGAACGACGGCCCGGTTACTTTTGTCCTGGACAGTAAGGAGCGGTAGGTGGAGCGGAAAATCCGCATCCTGCTGGCAAAACCGGGTCTGGACGGCCATGACCGGGGGATTAAGGTCCTGAAGCTCATGGGCGAGGCCGACCTGGATGATGTGCTCCTCACTGGAGGCGGCATTATCCCCGATAAAGACGCAGAAATCCTCCAGAAGCAGGGAGTGGGGTGCCTCTTCGGCCCCGGCAACCAGATGACCGAAATCATCGAGTACATCACGTCCTGGGTGGATGAGAACTGCCCCAGCCGGAAGGAGGAAACCGCCTGATGGTCCCGCCGCCGCACCCGTCAAAGGCAGCGATCCTCCAGGCCACGCGGGAGGAGGCCCTCCAGGGCGGGGGCAAGGAGCGCCTGGAACAGCAGCACGCCCGCGGCAAGCTCACCGCCCGGGAACGGCTGGACCTCTTCCTGGACAAAGGTTCCTTCACCGAGCTGGACATGTTCGTCCGCTATCGCGCCAGGGATTTCGGCCTGGAAGACAAACGCCCTTTGGGCGACGGCGTGGTCACCGGCTACGGCACTGTCAACGGCAGGCGGGTATTCGTCTTCTCCCACGACTTCACCGTTTTCGGCGGCTCCCTGAAGGTAACGGTCATCACCCGAAAGGCCTATGGCGGCGCCTATGACGTAATGAGCTCGAAGCACATCCGCGGTGATGTCGACCTGGCCTGGCCCAGTGCCGAGATCGCCGTCATGTGTCCCAAGGGGGCAGTGGAGACCCTGTGGAAGAGGGATATCCAGTCCGCCGAGAACCCGGAGGCCCTAACCGAAAAGCTGAGCCAGGAGTACCGGGAGAAGTTCGCCAATCCCTACATCTCTGCCGAGCGCGGTTTCATCGATGATATTATCCTGCCCAGGCGTACCCGTCCCCGCCTGATCGAAACCCTGACCATGCTGGAAACCAAAGTGGACACCAACCCCGCAAGAAACACGGGAACATTCCCCTATGACTACGCCGATTACTACTGAACATAAAACGCTCACCGACCGGGAGAGAAAGCGAAGACTGGAACACCACTTCGCCCAGAACTTCGACTCCCTGGCGTACCCCATTCTGGCTGACATCTACCTCGCGGAAAGAGACCTGGATCGTGCCCGGAAGGTCTGCACCATCGGTCTGGACCACCACCCCCACCACGCCCCCGGCCTGTTCCTCCTGGCGATAACGGCCTTGCGTGAAGGGAACCTGGAGGACGCGGAGACCCTGCTCATGCAGACCCTGAGCAGTGATGAATACCACCTGGAGGCAGCGGAGCTGCTGGTGGCCGTGCAGGAGCGGCTCCATCGGAAAAAGTCCATTCTGGAACAGGCGTACCGACGGCTGCTCTACGCCAATCCCTTCAGCAGCGGAGCCCGCCTCCGCCTCAAGCGCATACAGGCGGAAAGGGGCCTGGTGAAGGGAGTAATGGACGAATTGAGGTTAAAGCGGGGCGCTGAGGCCGATTCAGAGAGGGAAACCACCCAGGCTGTTGAGCCGCGGCCCACCGAACCGGCTGAACCGATCCGGGAGATGTGGACGGAATTGGAGGCAGAACCTTCGAGAGCGGTTGAAGCGCCGGGTGCCGGGGAACCTATCGCTGAGCTGCCCGAAGTTGATGAAGCCCGTCTAGCCCCGACAGAAACGTCGGGGCAAGCCGCCGGACAGGCCGAGCATCCCTGGGAGGCCAACATCAAGAGGCTGGCCGCAATGATGGCGGCCACCGGCGGGTGGCAGGAGGAAGTTAAGCCAGGGGTGACACCCTTAAAGCCGAAAGCCGCCGTCGAGGAGACGAAGCCTGAAGAGGCGGAAACGTCCCCCCTGCCTGCTGTAGAAGAGGCCGGGGTAGTTGAACCGACCGAAGAAAAACTCCAGGGAGTGGCGGCAGCCCCTGCGGAGCCCGCAGCGCCATTCCCTGAAGAATCTGTTAAGGATAAAGAACCGCAGGATGAGATTCTCGAGACGCTAGCGGCGGAGAAAGGGATCGAGGAGGAACCCGTCTGGCCCGTCAAGAAGCCAGGCAAGCCGCCGGACAGGCACGGCGGGCCGGGCCTTGAGCCTGTCGATGAAAGGATCGAACCGGAAGCGGAAGGCCCGATTGCGGCTGTCCCGGTAGGAGAAAAGTTAGAAGAGGAGCGTTTCGAGCCTGCGGCTAAGTCTGAACTTGAGGCTGAGACCAAGTTGAAGGAGAGAGGGATAGACACCACAGCGTTTGAGGTCCGGGAGCAGCAGGAGGAACCCTACCGGCCCGACGTGGAGTCCCTCCGGAGAGAGGCCGAGCGCGAGGGTGAATTGATC
>CAZULW010000083.1:0-9854 GCA_964621455.1 uncultured bacterium | reverse complement strand
CCTGAAAGGCCGCCCAAAATGAGTAGCGACAAGGCTGTCAGAGAAATTGGCGATCGCATTAAGGATACCCTCCTTTTTTTTATTTATTGCAAATACTGTTAATCGCAATATATACCTGCTAGTCGGAGGATGCAGTAAAAATTACTTCAGCTCCACCAGCGTTACCCCTGTGCCCCCGGCATCGAAGTCGGCAAAGCAGAAGGACTTCACCTGGGGATGCCCCTCCAGGAACTCCCGCACCCGTTTCTGCATCGCGCCGGTCCCTTTGCCGTGTATGATCTCCAACTCCGCCAGCCCGGCTACGCTACGGTTCCCGCAGCAGATCGGCCTGCAGCCCCAGCCGCAGCCACCGGCCGGGCATGGGGACGTAGCCGGCTTCCGTGTAGCCCGTATCCAATAGGTTGGTTATTTCAACAAAGCCGGTGATTCTACCCAGGGTAAGGCTAATCTTCGTATCCACCAGCCAGAAGGGAGTGCCGCCGAGGCGGTCCTCGTAGCGGACCCGGATATCCTGCTCCAGACGCGGTAACCAGCGCTGGGTAAGGGCCAGAATCAGCTGGTGCTTAAGGTGGTCCAGCACGTATTTGGACTGAAGACCCCGGGTGTCGAGGTCTGATTGAAGGTAGGTATAGCCTAGCTGGAGGCGGGGAAAGTCAAAGCCCAGCCACCGACCTGCAGGTGAAATCCCGGCGCTGAAATCCAGGCCGCTGGTCTGGATACGGGATATATTATCCGCTTTCCAGGGATCAACGTCCGCTGCCCGGACCCAATCTATGATATCGCGTCCCCAGCGGCTGAAGAGGGCCAGCTGAGCCTGACTGCCGGTTCCGCGCCATCTAAGGCCCAACTCCCAGGTCCAGGATGATTCGGGTCGGAGGTTCCGGTTGCCCAGATTAGCCGGACTGACGTAATAAAGTTCGGTATAGGTGGGTATGCGATAGGCTCGCCCTGCCGAGCCGTAAAGGATTGTGGAGGATGACAAGCGGACCAGGGCGTCTACCCCGGGCCAGACCTGCCAGTCCCAATCGGAATACCACTGGGCGTTTAGGCCAGACGACAGGATAACGGTGCCACTCTCCAGGCGATATTCCCCGTACAGGCCGGTAGTCGTGCGCCTGTGATCTCCAAGGTTGCTGCTCAGAATGTCGTCACCGGAGACCTCCACTCCGAAGGCCGCCGTTCCCAGCCGCAGGGGAACTAGTGCCCGGACTTCCCCGCCGCTGGTGACCGTCCGGTGCGCGTTTTGAAGCCAGGTGTCGCCGATCTGAATATTGAAGGTATCGGTGTGGCTGTGTCGGTAGAGTACCGGCGAAAGCTGGATATTCCCCGCCTGCAGTCGGGTAGCGGCCTGCAGATAACCGGTGCGGGTCTGCTCCCGCTGGTGGGGAAAACGATCGCTGTAGAACATGTAGGCGCCGAAGTCCTTGCGGGTGTAGCCGGCGGCGATGTCAATAACGGTCCCACCCAGGGGGAGGGTTGTACCGTAAGCGACGGTGGTGATGTCGAAGTCGGTGCTGTCGGGGATATAGCCGCTGGAGATCTTTCTGGCCAGGGAGATGCGTTGAGCCAGTCCCAGCAATGGTCCACGATGGGATATACGCCCCTCTTTCAGCCCGAACTGGCCAGCGGTGGCGGATAGCTGGGTCTTAAGCGGTGAACCGGACCGGGTGATAATATTCACCACCCCCCCGTAAGCGTTAGACCCATAGGCCCTGGCGCCCGGCCCTTTGAGGACCTCCACCCGCTCAATGTCGTCAATGGTGAGGGGCAGGTCCATGTTGTGGTGGCCTGTCTGGCTGTTACGGAAAGGGACGCCGTCGATGACTACCAGCGTCTGTTCGAAGGTGCCGCCCCGGATGCTGATGTCGGCCTGGACACCGTCGGTGCCCCGCTGCCGTACGTCAATCCCGGCGGCGTACTCCAGTAGCTCGGGCAGGCTCCGGACTGGCATTCTGGCCAGATCATCGCGTCTGAAAACCACCACGCTGCGGGCCAACTGGTCCCAGGCCGTGGGAATCCGGCTGGCCGTTACCACCACCTCGTCCAGCTCGTAATGGGGGATATCTTCCTGCCCGTAAATGGAGGTCGCTGAGTCGGCGGTCCATACTATTAGGAGGCTGAGGGTGAAGCTGCCATGCCAACGCCTGAAGCGAGAAACGGACGGAGACTTGCTGGTACGTTGCACGGCAGGTTTCTTCAGTAAGTAATGACCAATAATCAAAATTACGACTGTTCTTGACCGGGTGTTGCCGACGTAGCGGGTCAGCGCAGCTCCACCAGCGTTACCCCTGTCCCCCCGGCATCGAAGTCGGCGAAGCGGAAGGACTTCACCTGGGGGTGCCCCTCCAGGAACTCCCGCACCCGTTTCTGCAGCGCGCCGGTCCCTTTGCCGTGTATGATCTCCAACTCCTCCAGCCCGGGACTCCCCGAGGGGCTCGCTGGAGGCGCTACGCCGAGGCCGGGTACGCCCAGGGCCAGTACGGCCCGGTTCAGGAAGCGGTCCACCGCCACCACGGCCTCGTCTCCCCGCTGGCCCCGCAGGTCCAGCCGGTAGGCAACATGTCCTTCCAGTTCAACCTTAACTACGCTGGTTCTAGTGGGGATAGAACCGGTCTTCTCCTGCGGCGGCTCACGGCCCGGGACCAGCTGGTCGATGGGCAGGGTCAGGCGCAGGCCCTCAACGCTCACGGTCACCCGGCCCCGGCCGGGAAAGCGCTTCTCCACCTTCGCTGGGCGTCCCTGTTCCCTCAGCGTTACCCACATCCCCGGCTGGATGTTCTCCATGACCAGCGCCGCCGGTTCCTCCTCCGCCAGCTCGGCCTGCTCAGCGGCTACCCGCTGCTTTTCCCGGGCGATGGTCCGCTTGGCGCCGCGGATATCCTCCCTGGCAAGGCCGGCCCCTTTCCCGCGCACTTCGGCGATGGCGGCCTCCAGGCGGCGGTTCATTTCGGCTACCAGCTGCTCGGCCTCGCGCAGGGCCTCCTTGTGGGCCCGGCGGTGGGCGGCCTTGATCTCAGACTCCTTCGCCGACAGTTGATGCTCCCGCCGTTCTACGTCCTCCAGCTGGCACTCCAGCTCCGCCTTCAGGCGCTGCACGTTCCCCCGGTCCTCTTCCAGAGAAACCAACAACTCCTCCAGGTTGATCGCGGCGTCGGGCATGAGGGCCTGGGCGCGCTGGAGCAGCCGCTCGTCAAGTCCCATGCGCCGGGCGATCTCCAGGGCGAAGCTGGCTCCGGGGCGGCCTATCTCCAGCCGGTAGGTAGGACGCAGCTCCCGGGCATCGAACGCCATGCCGGCGTTCACGATTCCCGCCTCGTTCTGGGCCCACAGCTTGAGGCGGTTGAGGTGGGTTGTGGCCAGGCCGAAGGCCCCCCGCTCGCGGATCGCTTCCAGGAAAGTCTGGCCCAGGGCGGCACCGGCCTCGGGCTCGGTACCCGTACCCAGCTCGTCCAGGAGCACCAGCACCTCTTGATTGCACCGTGACAGGATGGCCTGGAGATTGGTAAGATGGGCGGAGAAGGTGGAGAGGTCTTCCTCCAGGGACTGCTGATCCCCCAGGTCGGTGTAGAGGGCCTGGAAGAGCGGCAGCGTCGCCCGTCTGGCCGGTACAAACAGGCCGCTCTGGGCCAGCATGACCGACAGGCCCACGGTGAGCAGCACCACCGTTTTACCCCCGGCGTTGGGACCGGAGATAAGCAGGATGCGCTCCGGGTCGCCCAGCCGGATATCCAGGGGCACCACGTCCCGGTGTTCGGCTAGCACCGGGTTGCGAGCGCCGAGCAGCTCCAGCGGACCTTCTGGAATCAGCCGGGGCTGGACGGCTTCCCGGTTGAGCGCCCAGCGGGCCTGGGCCAGGTGGGCATCCAGGTCGTAGAGCACTTCCACGCTCCGCGCCAGGTTATCTGCATAGGGGCGCAGGGCATCGGTCAGGGCGGCCAGGAGGCGGAGCTCCTCGGCCTTTTCATCATCCCGGAGGGCGGCCAGCTCGTTGTTCATGTCGAAAACCTCCAGGGGCTCCACAAAAGCGGTGGCCCCGGAGCTGGAATGGCCGTGGATCAGCCCCTGGATTTTGCGCTTATGGCTTGCCTTGAGGGCGATGACCAGCCGCCCCTCCCGCCAGGCGATGGGTTCGTCCTGGGCCCAGCCGGACCTCAGGGCCTGGGCATGCAGCTCGTCCAGCCGCCGCCGCACTTGTTCCTCTAACTTGCGAATTAACCCACGCAATCGCCGCAGCTCCCTGCTGGCGGTGGACTTAATGGACAGGTCTTCGTCCACCACCCGGTCGATCTCCTTTACTCCCTGCGGCCAGGGATCGAGGTGCTTAGTTGCTTCCCGCCAGAAGGTGAGGTCACTCTGCTCCTGGAAGAAGATTTGCAGGGGGCTCAACAGCAGCAGAACCTGGCGCAGCTGGTGGAAGTCTTCGGAAGTCAGGGTGCTGGCGCCTCTCTGCAGCCGCTGGAGGGCTGGTCGGATGTCGG
Organism: uncultured bacterium; assembly: GCA_964621455.1. Taxonomy (GTDB): domain Bacteria; phylum Fidelibacterota; class Marinisomatia; order SCGC-AAA003-L08; family TS1B11. The sequence continues at coordinate 5,376 of CAZULW010000083.1, read as the reverse complement.
GGAAAGCGCCCAGCGGGGGAGGCGAATCCTTCTCCAGCAGGGTGCGGAGCTCAGCGGTGGCGGTATAGCGCCGGTTCAGCTGCTCCGGGTCGGTGGTGGGCCATAGGGCCTTGACCCGCTCCCGCGGCACTGCCGTGACGCACAGCTCGCCGATGCTTTCCAGGACTTGGTTGAAGTGGAGCAGGTCTCCCAGGCCCTTATTCCAGGCGGGAGATGGCATCATCGTTTGGTGACTGGTGACTTGTATCAGAGGGAATCCTCAGGAGCCGGTAGATCAGGCCGGCACCTCAGTGTAGGTTGCGTAGCTATGGGGTTGGGGAATTACATATCCTTCTTCACGGAGACCTTCGAGGTGGAATTTAATTGCCTCACGCATGTTTTTTTCCACTTCTTCTCGTGTTTTCCCAGTGGTAACACATCCCGGCAAATCCGGTGAGTAGGCCGAGTAGCCTGTGTCTGTCTGCTCGACAACAATCAGGTAGTTCATTGTCATTTCAATCCTCCCTGTTCAAGAATACTGTTTAGCGTTCCCGGTGCAAGTTCGTCCTTCGGTTTGCCCGGGATTGTTACAAGACCCTTCCTGGCAGGGTGCTTGTATTGCCGATGACTCCCACGTGTACGCACCAGATACAATCCGTCTTTCTCGATCATCCTGATAACTTTCCTGACTTCCACTTATATAAGGTACATTATCTTATTGCAATAATCAATGGCTGGCGGGCTTCATCCCCGGCGGCGAGTAGACCGGGAAGGTGCGCGCGTGGGGGTCGCCCAGGGAGGCGGCGAATCCTTCTCCAGCAGGGTGCGGAGCTCAGCGGTGGCGGTATAGCGCCGGTTCAGCTGCTCCGGGTCGGTGGTGGGCCATAGGGCCTTGACCCGCTCCCGCGGCACTGCCGTGACGCACAGCTCGCCGATGCTTTCCAGGACTTGGTTGAAGTGGAGCAGGTCTCCCAGGCCCTTATTCCAGGCGGGAGATGGCATCATCGTTTGGTGACTGGTGACTTGTCCGGCGCCTGCCTGGCGTGCCCGTCAGCTAGCATGCACGGCAGACAGGTAGCGCAGCCTGTCCCGCGTCGCGAAGCATAGCGGGGCGTAGACGGATTGGTGACTGGTGGCTAGTGGCTTAGGGTTTGGGATCCGAAACACGCAACTCAAGGCTCGGAACTCGAAACCAGAAACTCGGAACCCCCGGCTAATGACTAACGACAGTTCGACGAGGGACAATGATATCAGCGATCCTTCAGTATGGGGCGCAGGATCTCTTCCGTATCGATCTCCTTCACGCGCTCGTGGATATCCTCGATCATGCGGTCGAGGGACAGGACCTTAAACAGGCTGTTTTTCACGGTCACCACATTTCTGTAAATCACTGACTGACTTTCCAGTCGGATAACGAACGGCCTGGTCACTTCAAAGCTCTCCATGACGTAGATGAGTACCCCCAAGACCACGATACCCTTGAGCAGACCGAAAAGGGTACCACCGATCTTATCAGGCCACTCCAGCAGGACCAGCTCCACCAGGGACCTCACGAAGCGGGTGATGGGCATCATGGCGATGAGAGTGGCGAGGAAAATGCCCACGAAGGCCGCCGCTGACCGGGCCAGCTCATTCTCGAGACCGATATGTTCCGCCAGAAGTGGTGAGAACCGGTAGGCCAGGATAACGGCCAGCACCAGGCCCACCAGACGGCCCACCTCGTCTATGAGGCCGCGCTGGAAGCCCCGGTAGCCGAAATAGGCGATAAGGAGCAGGATTCCGATTCCGATGGGATTCATTTCGGGCCGGTCTGCGGGTGTCTGTGCGGCCTGGTTGTACTGGAAAGGTGTGCTGGATACATCCTTGATCTCGTGAAATGAAAGGTCAAATTATGATAGCGATTCGGGCAAGGCAAGGCTTTCCCTTTCCCACAGCGGACGTTAAATTAATCCCCCTTTTCCGGGGCGGTTAGCTCAGCCGGTTAGAGCGCTGCGTTCACATCGCAGAGGTCATCCGTTCGAATCGGATACCGCCCACGTGACACCGTGGTTGACCAATTGATGTTATTGTTGGGCCTGTATAAGACCCACCCTGCGTTACCTGATTACGTCCGATTACATGCACCGCCCGGTGCATTTTTTATACCCCGAAACAGGGCGGAGTCATGAAGGAGAATCTGGCCAGGCTGATCAAGCTGCAAACCGTCGACTCCCAGCTGATGGAGATCGAGGAGCAGAAGGGTGACCTGCCCGCCCAGGTGGAATACCTCGCCCGGCAGCTGGAAAACCTGGAACAGGGTATTGCCGAGAAACACGTCCGGCTGAAGCAGATCGAGCAGGAAAGACGCCGGCTCCAGGCCACCCTTGAAGAGACCCGCGGGCATCTGAAGAAATACCTGGAACAGCTCCTCCTGGTATCCACTAACCGGGCCTATGATGCCATCACGAGAGAGATCGATAACGCCAAAAAGATCCTGGACGAAGGTGAGTTCCATCTGCTCGAATTGAGTGAGGAAGACCAGCACCTGACCGATGAGATAAAAGTGGATAAGCTGCAATCCGGGGAGAAGCGCACCGAGCTGGCCGCTCAGCAGGAATCACTGCGGGCCACCATTGCCGCCACTGAAACGGAGGCCAGGGCGCTGGAAAAGGAACGGGTGGAGATCCTGGCCCACATCGAACCCAGGTACCTGGGCGCCTATGAACGCATCCGGGGCGCCCGTGACGGCCTGGCGGTGGTGGCCATAGCCCGGGGCGCGTGCGGGGTCTGCTTCAACCGTATCCCGGCTCAGCAGCAGATGGAAATCAAAGCCATGGATAAAATTGTCACCTGTGAAAGCTGCGGGATCATCCTTTTCTGGGAAAATAACTAGCCGCACTGCCGGTCGGTCTTATTATCATTGGAACCGAATCTGCCCCTGGAATCCTGTCCAAACCCGATAAATTACCTGTCCCGAAGGGATCCATAAGGATAAATTAGCCCGTGGAGACTGGCCGGATGGCTGCTCCCCGTTCCCTGTGCCCTCCCGGAGGGATCCCTTCCATGAGCGGCAGACTGGAGCGGGGGGAGGAAAGTCCGAACTCCGCAGGATACGGCGCCTCCTAACGGGAGGGGCTCCTGTCTGGGTCCTGATCGATCAGACCGTGGGCGGGAGTACGGAAAGTGCCACAGAGAACAGACTACCCCCTACCGACTTTGAAGTCGGTTGGGGGCAAAGGTGAAACGGTGGTGTAAGAGACCACCAGTCCCTGGCGCGAGCCGGGGAGCTGGCAAACCCCGCCGGGAGCAAGACCGAGCAGTCCCGCCCTGGTCCCGTCCTTGGGCCGATAGCCGGGGAAAGGAGGCCAGGCCAGTAATCCGCTGGTATCATTTTTTTGAGGATGGCGGGACGGGTAGGTCGCTTGATCCCGACTGCGAAGTCGGGACCAGATGAATAGCCATCATCCCGACCGCAAGGTCGGGATACAGAATTCGGCTTACAGGCCGGTCTCCAACTTTTTCTATTGATGGAATAATGGCCGAAGAGGGTTCCCTGGTTTGTCCGGTGTAAGTATCCGTTGGAAGTTCATCCAACCCGACCGCGATTTGGTCCACCGGGTGGAACAGGAATTCAGCGTACCGGAGATCTATGCCCGGGTCCTTGTTGGCCGGGGTATCACCAGCCGGGATATGGGGATTCCCTTCTTCAACCCCGATCCGGCCCAGCTGCACGACCCCTTCCGCCTGAAGGATATGGAAGCGGCCGTGGAGAGGGTGCTTGCTCAAGTCCGCGCGAACCGCCCTATCCTCATCTTTGGCGATTATGATGTGGACGGTACTACCGGTGCCTCCATGCTCTACCTATTTTTCAAATCCATCGGCGCCAGGGCAGCTACTTATATCCCCAGCCGGGAAACGGAAGGCTATGGCCTATCTCCGGGAGGCGTTGACTATGCTGCCCTCATCGGCGCTGACCTGCTGATCACCTGCGACTGCGGTATCAGTGCCCTGGAGCAGGTGGCCCGTGCCCGGGAGAAGGGCATTGACGTGATTATCACCGACCACCACACCCCCGAGGCCGACCTGCCCGCCGCCGCCGCCATTCTTAATCCCAAGCGCGCGGACTGCGCCTATCCTTTCAAGGGCTTGTGCGGGGTTGGGGTAGCCTTCAAACTGGCCCTGGCGGTGGCCGAAAAGGGCGGGTACGATCCGGCCCTGGTCTGGGCTCATGCCGATCTCGTTGCTTTGGGGACCGCCGCCGATCTGGTCCCCGTTCTGGATGAGAACCGGGCCATCGTCAAGGAGGGGCTGCGGCTGATCCGGGAGCGGTCGCGGCCCGGTATCGCGGCCCTCTGGCAGGTGTCGGGACTGGCCGGGAAAGAGGTAACGGTGGGACGCCTGGTATTCGGCATCGCCCCCAAGATCAACGCCGCCGGGCGCCTGGGCGACGCCGGCCGGGCGGTTAAGCTGCTCACTACCGACAACCACTACCTGGCGGTCACCATGGCCAGGGAACTCTTGGCGGAGAACGACCGGCGCAGGATTATCCAGGAAAATACCGTGGAAGAGGCCATTTTCCAGGTCAACGCCCACCACGATCTCAGCCGGGAGAAAGCGCTGGTGCTCAGCGGGGAGGACTGGCATCAGGGTGTCATCGGCATCGTTGCGGCCCGCATCCGGGACCTGTTCCACCGGCCGACGGTGATCATTGCCGTGGAAAACGGGGTGGGAAAGGGTTCGGCCCGGAGTATGGCCGGCTTTGATCTGTACGAGGCCCTGACCCAGTGCCGAAAACACCTGCTGAACTACGGCGGCCACGCTGTGGCGGCGGGGCTCTCCGTAAACCACGAGGCCCTGCCCGCCTTTGCCGACAGCTTCCTGGCCTGGGCCGATCAGCAGCTCACCGATGAGCAGCTTCAACCAAACCTTACCGTTGAAGGGGAATGCTCCCTGAACCTGATCGACAGCCGGTTCCTGCGCTTTCTCGACTCCCTGGCGCCCTACGGGCCGGGTAACCGGCGGCCGGTGTTCGTAACCCGGGGTGTAGGGGTAGCCGGTGCGCCGCGCCTGGTGGGAGAGTCAGCCACCCACCTGAAATGCCGGCTTGTGCAACACAAGGTCGCCTTCGATACCATCGGCTTTGACATGGCCGACCACTACGAAAAACTGCTCTTGAATAAACCCCTGGACATCGCTTACGTTGTGGAAGAAAACGAATGGCAGGGAAACCGAAAGGTCCAGCTGCAGCTGAAAGACATCAAAATGGGAGAATCACCATGACTCGGGCCTGTCCCGAAGGAATACATTCGTATATTTCCGGCATAGGTTTTCACGTACCTGAAAAGGTTGTGACCAACGATGATCTGGCCGCCATCATGGATACGAGTGATGAATGGATCCGGGCGCGCACCGGCATCC
>CAZULW010000082.1:0-10109 GCA_964621455.1 uncultured bacterium | reverse complement strand
TGGGCCTGCGCGGACTGCTGCCACCCAAGTATATCCTGATCGAGGAACAGCTGGAACTGGTCTCCGAGAACTATAGCCATAAGAAGACCGATCTGGAGAGATACATCTACCTCATCGGTCTCCTCGACCGCAACGAGACCCTTTTCTACCGCCTGCTGGAAGAGAATTTGGAAGAGATGATGCCGATTGTTTACACGCCTACCGTCGGGCTGGCCTGCCAGAAATACAGCCGCATTTTCCGCCGCCCCCGCGGGCTGTGCATCAGTCTGAGAGACCGGGGACGGGTTGACAACCTCCTGGCCAACTGGCCCTACCAGGACATCCACATCATCGTGGTCACCGACGGCGAACGGATCCTGGGGCTGGGCGACCTGGGCCTCAACGGGATGGGAATCCCGGTCGGCAAATTGAGTCTATACGTGGCCGCAGCCGGGATTGATCCCAGCAAGACCCTCCCCGTCTGCCTGGACGTAGGCACGAACAACGAGGAGCTGCGGCAGGATCCCCTCTACCTGGGACTGGACCATCCCCGCGAGCGCGGCGAAGCCTATGACGCGCTGATTGACGAGTTCATCCACGCGGTTCACGCCCGCTGGCCGCGCTGCATCATCCAGTTTGAGGACTTCGGCAATACCAACGCCTTCCGCCTTCTTGAGAAATACCGGGATGAGGCACCAGTCCTCAACGACGATATCCAGGGCACGGGTGCCGTTATACTGGCCGGCCTGCTGGGCGCGCTCCGCATCACCAAGCAGTCCCTGTCCGAACAGCGTATTGTCTTCCTGGGTGCCGGCGAGGCCGGTATCGGTATAGCCGAGGCCATTGTAACCGGGATGAAAGAAGAAGGGCTTACCGAAGAGGAAGCCAAGCAGCGCTTCTGGCACGTGGATTCCAAGGGGCTGGTCACCCACCAGCGGCCTGGGGAACTGGCACCCCACAAACTGCTCTTCGCCCGGGACGAAGAGCCCGTCAGCACATTGGGAAGAGTAGTGGAAAGGGTTAAACCGACTGTATTGCTTGGCGTATCGGGGAAACCGGGACTTTTCAATGAGATGATAGTGCGGGCTATGACTAGGCACGTGGAGCGACCCATAATCTTCGCCCTCAGCAATCCCACTTCCAAGGCCGAGTGCACCGCCGATCAGGCCTATAGATGGACCGACGGCCAGGCCATCTTCGCCAGCGGCAGCCCCTTTGACCCCCTCACGATCGATGGGCACTTTTTCCGGCCCGGTCAGGGGAACAACGCCTATATCTTCCCCGGCCTTGGCCTGGGAGCCGTCGTAAGTGGGGCTAAACGGATTGTCAACAGCATGTTCCATCAGGCAGCCTTGGCCCTGGCCAACACCGTATCCGACGAACTGCTCGAGGAAGGCAGCGTTTACCCGCGCCAATCGGATATACAGGAAGTCTCGTTGGAAATTGCCGCCGCTGTGGCCCGCGAGGTCTACCGGCTGGGTATCAATGGCGAGCCGGAACCCGACGACCTCGAAAGCTACATACGGGACTGGGTTTGGAAACCGGAATACACTTCGTATATTTAGATATTAGGTGGCTTTAGATATTAGGTGACCGTACATTTAAATACTAAGTGACATTTTAAAAGCTTAATAGGGAAGGAGGCTAATATGGAGAACGCTTATCACATTGTGAGATTTCTGCATATCATAGGCTTTGTATTCATGTCTGTTCCGCTTTTCAACCTCATCGTTGTTAATGAGCGCGCGCAATTGGGTGCCGCTTTCAACTACCACGCGGATCGGTACATGGAAAACATAATCCGAAGAGGTGCAGCAAGGTGCTTTGTATTTCAAACAACGGTCCTGATCACAGGCGTGCTACTATTATTCCTGGGTCCGCTGGGAATAAGTACCCTGTGGACGAGCTGGATCGTGTTGGCGAAAACGTTTCTTCTACTAACCCTTATGGCGCTGCTCTCCTACGTACATTTTGGGTTGCAGCCAAGAATTGAAGCTTTGCTGGCCGGCATCGGCTCCGAAACCACCGTTCCGGGCGATTTTGCCGCCCAACTCAAACCTTATCGGGTCAGACGGAAGCGGGTGGCAACCTTGTGCCTCTTTCTGGTGATCACAGCTATCATTCTGGGACTCCAAGTTTACGGCACGTTCAGCCCCTATCTGACCCTCCTTCTTATCGCATTGGCAGGGGTCTTTGCGCTGAGAGTAAATAAAACGCTTATTCGCTTTGGCTGGATTTAGAGCGTGATCCAGGCGCCGCTTGCAACGGCATACCCGACCCTGAACTCAAGCCCCCATACGGATGGGCCAGCATGCAGGCCAGGAGCTGTGGCCGACCTGACAAGGACACCACCAGTCAAACCGCCGCGAACATCACCGAACCCCTGACCTCGCCAGCAGGTATAAGGGGAGGGACTCGTTTTACCAGACCGTACCCATGAAGAGCCAAATCGCCCTGAGCACCCCCCTGCTAAAACGTATTATCCGCGCTTTGCCGGGCGTTGACAGCGGGAAAGTCGTTCTCGACCTTGGCCGCTTCGGGGCGGCCTCGCTGGCGGTGGACCAGCTTCACATCGGGCAGGATGTGGTCCAGCTGCCCCTGAACTTCCATCTGCGCGGGGACCCGGCTACCAGGGGTATTGAGGTGACCTTAAGCCTGACCAACTGGCAGGTCCGTGATGATGCCCTTTGGTTCACGCTTGAGCGAGTCGGGATCCTCCGGGGGTCCCTCTTCCGGGCTGCCCGGAGCGCCTTGCAAAAAATCGTCAATGGGGCTATTCAACGACACCCTGGAGACCGGGTGCACCTGGAGTGGCGTGATGGCCAGCTGGGGATTCCCATTGAGGCTTTCCTATCAAAATGGGGGGACCCTCATTTGCCCGTCGAGGTTACCGGGATTGAAGTGAAAGATGGATTGGTTCTTCACCTGAGCTGAAGTACCGAGGAAAGTCAGGGCGCCCATCCTACCGCCCGGCCATCATCCGGCTGACACGGTCCAGCCCAGCCCGGGCCTCCTCAACCAGGTAGGTCCGGTTGCCCAGCTTCGCCACGACGCGGTAGTCCTCCCGGGCTCCGGTCAGGTCGGCGCGGCCTTCCCTGATCTGCCCCCGCATATAATGCACAATTCCCAGGTGCCAATCGAACTCCATGTCATAATGCTCAATGACCCACCGGCAGCGCTCCAGCGCTTTATCCAGGTCCCCCTCCTCGAACGCCAGGGCCGCCTCCAGGGTGGCATACTTGAGCACCCATTCCAGCCGCTGGTTGGGGTGGGACTGCTCAATAAGGGCTTCCAGCCGGGGAGTGAATTCCCGCGCCTCCGCCAGGCGATGAGTCCTCACCAGCTCCTCACCCATCAGGAAATTGAAATAATAGTTCTCGGGATAATGGCGCAGCAGCAGGTCGGTGTACTGGTAGGCCATCTCAGGGTCGTCCTCGATGTACAGGTAAATGATGGAGAGGGTACTGGCAGCCTCGATCCAGGCATAGGGTGCCTGGCGGACCGCCCGCTGGAGCACCTGAATGCTCCCGGACCGGTCAGGATTAATGCCGAATAACCTGGCGGCCAGCTGCACCGGGGCCGAGTGCATGCCGGCGTAGTAATCGAATGCGCCGATGGGCAGGTAGGCATCGGCGAGGGTGCTGTCCAGGGCATAGGCTTGACGAATCAATCTCCACCCTTTCAGGCCGGAATACAGGCCCGCCAGCCAGTTCTTATCCCCCAGGTGAACCCGGGCTCTCAAGCCATAGGTGCTGCCTAGAAAAAGGAGGATATCCGCCCGGCGGCCGTAGCGGGAAATCATGGCATCATACTTGGGTATACTGGCAGTAACTGCCTGGAGCAGCGCTTCGTGCGAGGCCTCAAAACCCCGTTCGGTGAGACTCAACTGCCATTGGTTGGCCACGGCCACGAAGGGTGCCACGGCATTGTAGGGGTCAAGGACCATGGCGGAATCCAGGGCGGTCTCTGCTTCGTGGAAGCGGTAGGAATACATGGCATCGATTCCGCGCCATAACATTGCCTCGCTGGGATCGTCGCTGCTTGTCCGCAAGGATCCCTGTGGGAAACGCCTCTCCCGCTGTTGGGGCACCAGTTGGGATTGGCTGGCCTGCACAAACCCATCATCCAAGGCCAATACCGATGGCACGGCGATCAGCAGACTACCGGCTGCCAATAGTGTACTCAGGGAGAACATGCCTGCAGGTGAAAACGTGGCGAGTTAGAACAAGCGTCAGGGGCCGGCGATACGGTTCAGCTCCAACTGTGCGGCTGGATGATCGGGATCGATAGCCAGCGCCTGTCGCAGGGCGGTGCGTGCCCGTGAATAATCCTGCATCGCTTCATAGGTCCGGCTCAGCCCCACGTAGCTGTCGGCCCGAAACGGGTCGTTCTCAATGGCCAGCTGGAAATAGTCGATGGAGCGCTGGTAGTCGTCATGGGACCGCGCCGCCGCGCCGGCATTCACCAGCGCCGTTACCAACCAGCCGCGTGGTTGTCCAGCGGACAGTGACATAGCCTTCTGATGGGCATCCATCGCCTCCTTGAACCGACCCTGGCCCTTGAGCTCCAGCGAGTAAAGGTAATAGGCCTGCGCAAGCCAGAAGTCTGCTTCCCGATTTTCCGGATGCAGATACTGCAGCATTTCCAGCTCCCGTACCGCTTCCTGCAACTTCAAGTCCATCAGATAGGCCCGGCCCAGATTGAGTGAGGCGACCGCATCTCCTGGTTGTTCATCCAGCAGACGGAGGAACGCCCGGATGGCGGTTGCGGCGTTGCCTTCCTGCAGGGACACCTCACCGAGGGTCGCGTAGGCCTCCAGCAGGTCGGTGTCCAGGGAGAGCGCATCATAGAAGTCGGTCTTGGCCTGGGCCAGCAAACCCAGACCGGCGTAGCCGCGGCCCCGGGCATAATACAGCGAGGCGTAGTCGGGATACAGCGCCAGGCCTTCCCGGGCCAGGGTCACAGCCGCGCCATAGTCCTCCTGCGCCCCCAGATTCATGGCCCGGCGGAAATAGACCCCCGCCACGCCGCCGAATTGCTCTTCCACCTTGAGATAGACGGCCTCGGCCCCCCGGTAATTGCCCTCTTTCTCCCGCACCAGGCCCTGGGCGAGGCGGGCTTCGATGCTCTCGGGATTCATGTAGATGATTTCCTGGAAGGTACCCCGGGCCTTGGTATACTTCCCTTTCTCAAGGTAAAGGTAACCCAGATCGTACAGAAATCCCTGGTTCAGGGGTTCCAGGGACAGCGTCTTGAGCAGGTAGGCCTCGGCTTCCTGGAGCTTGTGGTTGCGGCGCTGCAAATCGGCCAGTGCAACGAGTGTGCCCAGATCCTGCGGCTGTCCCTCATGCTGGCGAATCAGCTGCTGCAGTCGCCGTAAGTCTCCCGCAAAGCGGTAGCGCTGACTTCCGGGCAGGCCCTGGCCTGACTGGCTATCCGGCGGCGTCAGCCGTGACAGCCGCCGCATCGTCCGGCGGTTGAGGGCGGTCAGCTGGTCACCTAAGGAAGCGATATCGGAGGCCATGGCCTTGAGCTCCGCCGGGGTGTAGGTCTTTCTGCGGGGCGCGGGGCGTCTGGCGGGCGGCCGGGTTGGTTGTCGTGACGTAGATGGCTGGCTGGTTTTGGATGTGGGCTGACGGGCTGCAGGCTGACGCTTCTGCGAGGAAGGCTGCCGGCTGGGACTGGCGGCAGAGGGTTCGGCCTTTGAGGTGGCCGGCTTCTTCTCGGTGCTATCCTGTTCGACGGATGTGGGAGCACCACCCTCGCCGGCCTCCTCGGACGGAGCTCTTTTAAACATCGAACACCCCAGTGTTAACGTCAGGGCTAAGAGCACCACCGGTACGAGGCCAAACCGAAGAGATTTACGGATAGCGATCATAGACAGCCCAAGAATACTTCTTAAAAGCCTGAGATGCAAGGCTTTTGCCACTTCGTCAGCTATCTCCTCGGGCCTGTCCGAGCCCCTTTGCCGCTTCGGAGTCGGGCCATATCCTCGTCCTGGTGCAGACGCCCGTCATCGGTAAGGATTAGAGCGCCTATACCAGGGAGACTATCAGCCAATTCCAGAGCCTCCTGGAGCGGCATAACAAACAACCCGGTCGCGAGAGCGTCGGCCCAAGTACAATTTGTGGCGGTGACGCTTACGCTCCGCTTCCCCCTCACGGGGAGTCCCTCGCCCGGGTCAATAAGGTGGTGAACGGTGTCCTCACCGGCGACGTATCGGCTCCGGTAGCTGCCCGACGTGGCTACCGCACCATTGCGAAGCTCGATGAGTGCCAGAAAAGTATCGGAGCGGGGATCTTCGATACCGATCGACCAGGGATCAAGGTTACGGTTCGACCAGGCTCGCAAGTCACCACCTGCATTCACGATTCCCCCCCGACAGCCACGATTCTGGAGCAGGTCAACGACACGGTCAACCGCATACCCCTTGGCGATCCCTCCCAAGGTGAGAGTGGCATTACTACCGCTAAGGCGATAGCCGCCAGAGTCGGGCTCCCACCGAAGAAGCTGCGCCGCTTCCACCAGCCGGGATATTGAATCTGGCTTCTGGGAGGGGTATTCTTTATTGACAAAACCATAGCTGCGGACGAGCTCGCCCACCCTGATATCGAACCTTCCGCCCGTAAGTCGACTGATCTGAAACGCCTCCTGGATAAGCTGGATAAGCTCCCGGTTATCGGTCCAACGTTCCCGGTTAAGCCGTCCCAACGCGCCCCGATGTTCTCCTTCCCAAAAATCAAAGCCGATGCGATGCAGCTCGGCCGCCGCCGACCGGATCCACCCTCTGGCAGTAGTCGTATCGGGTGCCAGCAGAGTTATCTCCACCAGGGTCCCCATTGCAACTTCCGCAGCGGAATAGACCACCAGGGCCCTGGAACGGCAACCTGTGGCAACGAGTCCCAGAATGACCAGTAGGAGAGTTACCGTCCGGGACAGCTTGTATCGGAAAGGTTCAGTCACCAACAGAATCAGCGCGTTGAATGCCGACAAGATCCAGTAGGGCCAGGGCGGTGCAGGCATAGTACGTCAGAGCCATCAGTATGCCCGAAAAGTACACCAGCCAGGCGAACGAGCGGTGGATAAAAGCGGTGAGCCACAAGCCGGTGAAGGTCACCAGAATAGCCAGGAACAGCTCCATAAAAAGCCATTGCTTCAGCCGTTCATTGAACGAGCTGGCCGAAAAGATGAGCGCGACCAGGAAGAATGTGAGGGACATTCCCATTATGTGGGTGTGGGTCAGGGCGAGCATCTCTCTGACAGTGGGCCGAAATTTGTATTCATTCACCGTTTCGCCGACCATGATTTTCTCCTCATTCCCGGCGTAATGGTCTCCGACTCCCTCGACAGTGAAATAGGTCTTGCTGGCTGCCAACGCCAAGCCCATGGAATAGCCGATGGCATTGACCACGAGGAATGCCGCCAATAACCACCTGACATACGAGGGCAGTCCGCGCAGGCGCCAGATCAAAGCGTTCCCTTTACATGTGCATCCAACAGGAACAGGACTTTCTTAACTCCCCGGTTAAGGGCGTTCACTGAGAGGGTTGCCCCGCTGATATTGATGATATCCCGTTGACTGCGAATGGGATCCCCCAAAGATTTGCCCCGGTACTGGTGAAGGAAACGCTCGCGCCGAATGTCTCCCCCATGGCTTTCCCGATAGACCAATACGCGTACCCCCTTTACATTCAGGTCGGGGTTTACGCCTACCAGATATGTGATCGGGTAGAACTTCCCAACCTCTTCCGATACCACTGCGTAACCCATTAGAGTGGTGTCATCCATGATCGTATAGATGATTATCCACGGTCTCGAGATGAGATAGCCGGCGGCCTCCCGGTAGTTTGTTTCCAGCCGATGCGTGACCAAGAATGTATCGGATCGCGTATGTGAATATCGACCAAAGATTTCCAGCAAGGCGTCTCCCTGATTTTTAATCCTGAGATTCACCGGCGGAGGCGGCTGATCCTGCGCCTGCGCATACCCACCCGGCACGATAAACATTATGCACAGGATGCCCAGATACCCGATCCATCTGATTTTCCGGGCCCGCATCAGAAATACGTGGCCACAGATACACGAATTTGATTGAAGGCCCGATCCCGGTCGAAGGTTGATGCAGCCCTGTCACGGGTCTCATTCCACAGGTAGCTGATCTTGAGGGCCGTGTCCTCGACCGGACGAAAATTCAGCCCCAGACCAAGCCGCCGTTGGTCATTACCCCCATTGTCCAGGGCAAACTCGTTCAGGTCCAACAGTTCCAGACGCAGACTGGCAGTGAAGACCGAAACCGGGAAGCGGCGGATGAGTTCATGGCCAAAATGAAAGTTCAGCTGGGCGTACCCTCCCCACCCGGCAGCATTAGTTTCAGGGGCCAGTTCATACGACGCGCGAGCCGCCTCACCGACAAGCTGGAACGGTCCTTTCTCCCAGGACCAATCCAGGGCCAGGATGCTTACACCAAGGGAGGTGTCCGGGGCCGCAGTAGCCGCATTCCAGCGTCCAGCATAGACCGAGCCGCCCACTTCAAGCCCCAGAAATGGGCTAAATCCCAGCCGGCCAACTACGTTTTTCTCCTGGTTATTGTCACTTTTCAAGGGCGGACGGCCGCCGCGGATACCCTTCGTGCCAACATCACCGCCCAGCCCATTGACCACGTACAGCTCGTAGGACAGCATGGAGAGTGTGGTGGGATAGATGCTGCCGAAGATACCTGCCCCCGATTCCATGAACGTCGTTGGGATGAGATGACGCGACACCAGCGGCCGTTCAGTGAAATCATTGACCGGCGAGTCATGGAGAAGATTGAACCGTCCCAAGGGGAGCAGGATAATCCCAGCCCGGAACGTGAGGGCGTCACTCCACACCATATCCACGATAGCGAATTCAATCTTAAGTTCTCCCCGTTTATCCACATTTCCCCCATACTCAAACTCGATCTCGGTGATGAACCGGATTCCCGGAGCGATCTCAGAGAATATAAAAGGTATCAGCCGATGGGGGGTGAAACTCATTGATTTCATACTGCCGTCCGGCTCAAAATCCACCTTGAACTCATGGTCTATGTATCCACCGAGGCGGGCATTTTTCCCCTCTATCAGGTATGGCTTCTGATACAGGGTCTGGCCGCCGGAGGACTGGGCGGTCAAATAGGGCGGAAGCGCCAGCAGAACAATCATCATCGAGTACAGTCGCGTACGATTCTTGGAGATCAGATTCATGTCTACCCTTTCTTGGAGATCATTTCGAGTGTTTGTGTGATTCATCTCTCTATTGAGACTGATTCTCATTAAATTTAAGCAACATCCTGCCTGGACACAAGCTGAATTTTAAACCTGTAGCCTTGACTTATCCTCACCCGGCCTGTACCATGCGGCCTGTCGATCATTCCAACTATAAGGAACAGCTACCATGACATCACCAAACGCCGACACCGCGACACGCCAGCCGCAGCAGCCTGCCTTCGTCCCCCTACGCTACACGCCGGTGGAGCCAGAAGAATGCCTGGCGCGCGCCCGGCGGGTGTATGAGAAGATGGATCGCCGACGCTCCGTGCGGCACTTCAGCGACCGGCCCGTCCCGCGCGAAGTGATCGAGTACCTGATCCGCACCGCCGCCACCGCCCCCTCCGGCGCCCATAAACAGCCCTGGACCTTCGTGGCCGTCTCGGACCCGGATCTAAAGGCCGAGATCCGCCGGGCCGCCGAAGAGCAGGAACGCCGCAGCTACGAGCGCCGCATGCCCCGGGGGTGGCTGGAAGCCCTGGAACCCCTCGGAGTCGACTGGCACAAGCCGTTCCTGGAGGTCGCTCCCTGGCTGGTGGTGGTCTTCAAGCAGACCGTGGAACTGCTGGAGTCGGGGGAGCGGCGGAAGAACTACTATGTCACCGAGTCGGTGGGTATCGCCGTGGGGCTGTTCCTGGCGGCGGTACACCAGGCGGGACTGGCGGCCCTCACCTACACCCCCAGCCCCATGAAGTTCCTGTCCGAGATTCTGAAGCGACCCCCGAATGAAAAGCCCTCCCTGCTTATCCCCGTGGGCTACCCCGCCCAGGACTGCCGGCCCCGCTTGCCCCGACTTTACGTCGGGGACCTGCCCCGCGCCTTTAGCCCCGCCAACGGCGGGGC
>CAZULW010000081.1:0-10238 GCA_964621455.1 uncultured bacterium | reverse complement strand
CAGCGTCTCTTCGTCGAGTCCCAGCTCCTTGATCTTAGCCAGCAGCCGGCCGATGTCGCGGTCCATCCGGGTAATCATGGCGGCATGGTTTTTCTGCGGCTCGGGCCACTCCTCGTTCGCGTAAGGATCGCTGGAGGGCACTTCCATGCCTCTCGGGCCGCCTTCGTTGTTGGCATGCGGGATGGTGAGGGCCAGGTACAGGAAGAAGGGTCTGGCCCTGTTGCGCTCCACGAACGCCAGGGCCTCCTGGGCCAGAAGGTCGTGGGAATACTGGGCCCGCTCGACAGCAAAGCCCGCCCCATCGGGACGGGGCTCGGCCACCCTGTTGCCTGGCAGGGGGACCTGATCCTCGTTTCGGAACAGGAATTCAGGATAATAATTGTGGGCGTGCCGCTGGCACAGATAGCCGTAGAAGTAGTCAAAACCCTGCCGGTTCGGAATACCCGTTGAGCCCGGCCCCCCGAGTCCCCACTTTCCGATCAGGGCTGTGGCGTAGCCGGCCTGTTGCATGAGCCTGGCAACGGTTGCGGTGTCAGCCAGGAGCGGCTCCTGCCCCATCGGTCTGACCTCCTGGTTGCCTCGGATGATGGCGTGTCCCATGTGCAGGCCGGTCATCAACGCACACCGCGACGGCGCACACACCGTACTGCCGGCGTAGTGGTCCGTAAACCGGATGCCTTCGGCGGCCATCCGGTCAAGGTTCGGCGTCCTGATGCGCTTCTGACCGTAACAACCCAGATCGCCATAGCCCAGATCGTCGGCCAGGACGAAGATGATGTTGGGTCTCCTGGGTGTCCCTTTGTCGCCTAGCCTATCCAGGACGTTCGCACAGCCCGGCAGGGACAGGGCCGCCGCCCCCAGGCCCATCGTTTTCAGAAAATCACGACGCGTGTAATCGAGTGCTTTCATGTTTCTTTCCTTTTGGTAATATTGTTTACTTACCAAAACATTAATTTGGATTTTAAGAGCAATTCCAACGATATCCTGATGCCCTGGCTCAAGGATTTAACTTCTGCCACGGCACTGCGCCGCCCTTCTGGATATGTGCCCGCAGCGCCGCTGCCAGTTCATTGAATTGCTCGCGGTTCCGGTCCGCCAGGTCGTGCTCCTCCTGGGGATCGTCCTTGAGGTTGTACAGCTCGAACGGCCCCATCGGGCTGTTCTGGAGCAGTTTCCAGTCGCCGCGCCGGACGGCCCAGATCGTTTTGCCCATGAAGCGGTTGCCGCCCTCACGGCGCATCCAGAAAAGAAAGCGTTCTTCCGGGGGCTGGGTATTGCCAAGCAGCGTCGGCAGGATGCTCCGCCCGTCAATTTGGTGGTCAAAGCCCGCCCCGGCCGCCCCGGATATGGTCGGGAACAGGTCCATGGTCAGCGCGACGCGGTCGCTGCGCGAGCCCGGCTTGATGACGCCCGGCCAGACGGCGCATGTGGGCACGCGGATGCCCCCCTCATACATCTCCTGCTTACCACCGCGCAAAAGAGCGTTGCTCGCTCCCGCGTTGAGCTGCCCGCCGTTATCTGAGGTGAAGATGACCAGGGTGTTGTCCTCGGCCCCGGACTCTCTCAACGCCCTGATTACTTTACCGATGCCGTCGTCAAGATGCTCGATCAGCGCGACGAGCCGGGCGCGTTTCTCGTCAATCCCTTTCTCGCGCTGCCTGACCCGCTCGAGCCACTCCTCGGGTGGCTGGATCGGCGTGTGCGGCGCGTTATAGGCCAGGTAGAGGAAAAACGGCTGCTCCGATCCCGCCCGCTCCTGGAGGTATTCAACAGCCCACTGCGTGAACAGCTCGGTGGCGTGGCCCTCAGGGTCGATCTCCTCCTCGCCCCGCCGCATATAGTTATTCCCGTGGCGGCGATGCGTGTAGTAGTCATCCATCATATCGCCGAGGAAGCCGTGGAAGTGATCGAAACCGTGCTTCGTGGGCGTGTTCGGCGACTCAAGGCCGAGGTGCCACTTCCCGACCATGCCGGTGTGATAGCCCGCCCGCTTCAGTATCCGGGGGAGCAGGATCGCGTCCGGGAACAGGTAGCCCCAGTTGTTCCGCGCGTGTGTGCGTATAACACCGGGTACTCCGACCAGATCGGGATAGCGTCCGGTGAGCACGGCGGCCCGGGTCGGCGAACAGACCGGGCAGTTGGCGTAGAAGTTGTCAAAGCGCATGCCCGCCGCCATAAGGTTGTCGATGTGCTGGGTTCTCAGATCCTCGGCTCCATAGCTCGACAGGTCCCCGTAACCCAGGTCGTCAACCAGGATGAAGATGATATTGGGCTGTTTGTCACCGGCGGCTTTGTCGGTTCGGCACGCTGATCCCGGCAGGGCCAGGGCCGCTACACCCAGGCCCACAGTTTTCAGGAATTGGCCTCGTGTCTGCATCTTGTCCTCTTCTAAATGCTGCCCCGCCTACATTATCCGCCGCCTATGCCAGCCACGCTACGCCAGCCGTGACTTCCTCGTACCACTGCGCGAACGCCGCCTCCATCGTCCTTACCGACTCCGGATAGGCTGCGATAAGGTTGTTCTGCTCGCCCAGGTCCTCAGCCAGGTTGAAAAGGCGCTTCTCTTCGCCCTGGATGTACAATTTCCACGGGCCTTCCCGCACCACCTTTTCCTTCTGGTCCTTGCGCCGCTCGTAGCTCCAGAACAGCTTTCGCTCGGGGATCTTTTTCCCCTCCAATAATACCGGCAGGATATTAACGCCGTCCAGTTCTACGTTAGCGGGCGATGAGGCGCCGGTCAGAGCGAGGAGGGTGGGGAATATGTCCATGGTCATGGTTGTCTCGTCGGACACGGTGCCGGGCTGGATTTTGCCGGGCCAGTAGGCGATGGCCGGAACGCGATGGCCGCCCTCCCACAGGCTGCCCTTATAGCCGGCCAGGGGGCCGTTGGATCCCGGCTTCTTCGCCCCGTTGTCGGAGCAGAAGAAGATGAAGGTGTTCCGCTCCAGGCCCAGACGCCGCACCGTCTCCACGATTTTGCCGATGCTCTCGTCCATGACCTCGATCATCTCCTTGTAGGCTGCCTCCCGGTCGTCGCGTATGCCCTGGCCCGGGTTGGGATTGCCGGGGAACCGGAATGGCTTGTCGCCACGGCCCTGGTAGGGATAGTGCGGCGCCTCATGGGGCACGTACAGCAGAAACGGGCTGTCCTGCTTCCGCTCGATAAAGTCCACCGCGTGCCTGGTGATCAGGTCGGTGACGTAGCCCTCCTCCTCGATCTTCGTGGTCCCGTCCCACCAGTCATCTATGCCGCCACCGTCCACGTGGGAGTGGAAATCCACGTTCCCGCTGACGTAGCCGCGGAACTCATCGAATCCCTGGTGTACCGGATTATACTCCGGGGGATACCCCAGATGCCACTTGCCGAAGATGCCCGTCCTGTAGCCCTGCTTCTTGAGCACATCGGCCACCGTCACCTCATCCAGTGCCATCCCCGGCTTCTCGTGGTGTCCCCTGGTCAGACTGGCCAGAAAGACATGGTCGATGCCGCAGCGCTGCTGGTATCGGCCGGTCATCAGGGCCGCGCGGGTGGGGCTGCACACCGGGCCGTTGGAGTGGAAGTCGGTAAACCGCATCCCACCCCTGGCCAGAGCATCAAGATGCGGCGTTCGGATGGTGGTGTTGCCGTAACAGCCCAGGTCGCCGTATCCCAGGTCATCGGCCATGATAAGAATGATATTCGGCCTGGCTTCCGCCTTGCCGCAGGAGAGGATCAACCCCGGCAGGGCCAGCGCCATCGACCCCAGGCCCATCGTTTTTAGAAATTCGCGGCGCGTATGATGAACAGCTATGCTAATCATATCTCTGAATGCGGCTATCTTTTTATTGCGTCCTGGAATTGATCGATTGAGGTGCTGCCAGGCCTTTCATAGCGCCGTAAAGTACCGGGTCATCCTTGGTGCCGTTGAATTCAAACGGAACGTATTGATTCACATCGTTATTCATACATCCCCAGGAGCAGCCCGCCTGCACAGCGGCTTTTAAGGCCTGCACGGCCTCCGCGCCCACCTTGTCATCTTCATTGCAGACGATGGGCTTGTTGTATTTTTTGAGGGCATCAACCCGCAGCTGGATTTCTTCCACCGGTGTCGAGTTAAAGTGAATCAGGATATAATCCGATGCTTCGGCAACGAGGGAGTCAATTCTGCCATTCCCAAGCCCGCTGGCGGAAACAAGCAGGTCCGCATTCTCTGAGCGCGCCAACCTGATCAATTCGGCCACCCCTTCAGGTGTGTGGATGATTTTGTGGTCAAAGCCTCGATGCCTGTGTTCGTTGGCGATTTCCAGCAGCACGTTGGTCAGGTTTCGCTCCCGTATCCATTTTGCCGCGTTAACCACAGCCGCACGGACGGCTGCCTCATCTTCAAGGATTTGATCCTGGCGTTGATAAAAGCAACCGAGAATGACCGCTGCGCCGACCCTGTCACAAGCCTTAACGACGCGTTCAATCCGATCCAGATATGATTGTCGAAGTGAGCCATCAGGATTAAAAGCAGAATTGACGGCACCTTCATAACCCGGCATACCGCCCTGGAAATTCAACGTGAATGCGCGCACTCCCGCAGCGACATACTCAGGAATGCCGGCAACGAATTTATCGGTATTCTCATCAATGCTGAATTCAGGTTTCGCTCGGTCTTCAAAGGTTGAGTTCACCATCCTCACGTTAAGCAGCCGGCCCTCCACCGGCGCGCCCTGATAAGTAACCTCACCATTAATAAACCACTTGCCGTTGGAAAGAGATATATGTGTCCTTGATTGTGAAGTGCAGGCGACGATGGTGAGCAGTAAAAGACTCACGATCAGGAAACAGGTCTGTCGTTTTGTTAGAACCATCCCTATTGCACAGATTCCTTTCTGGGTTCAGAGCCAGCCGTCGTAGCGGACAGAGGGCCGCCTGAGAGCCATAGCTCAGCGATTAGGCGTCATGTAGCAGAACGTGTGTTACAGTGACTATTATTCCTTAGCAATAGTGCCTATCATCAAACCGTTGAAATCCCCGACCGCAGCGTCGGGGGAAACGGTTTGCCTGGGATCGCTTGGCCTATCAGCCCACGACTTAAGTCGTGGGTTAACAGTCGGTTAGATAAAACATCATGAAACCGCTTCAGCGGTTTTTATTATCTCCTTAAAAATAGATGGGACACACGTACTCTGCAACGATATTGTAACATATGTTATGCTATTCAACAGTTAGGCATCATCCCCGGGCTGCAGTCCTACAGCCTGCCCGGCGGGCGTACACCTTCTCCCTCCTGCCCGGTGGCCGAGTCCCCCAGGTCCTCGCGGGCTTTTTCAGCCAGGGCCTGGAGGCGCTTCACCACCTCCGGGTATTGGTCAGCCACGTTGTGCTGCTCACCGATGTCGTTTTCCAGATCGTAGAGCGCCAGGCCGGTCTCAAGCTGTATGTACGGACCAGGCAGTCCCTCGCGACCGGGCTCACCCTCGAGGCTGCGATACTCGTGTGGGAAGTGCAGTTTCCACTTGCCGCTGCGGATACCCTGGAGGTGCTGCCCCCAGTAGAAATAGTATGCTTCCTGCGGGGAGGTCGCACCGGGCTTGCCGGACAGGAGCGGCCAGATGTCCTTGCCGTCGATCTTGTGCTGAGCGAGCTCGGCGCCTACCAACCCGGCGATAGTAGGGAGTATATCAATGGTCATGGCTGGCTGGCTGCAGACCCTGCCGGTGGGGACCTTCCCGGGCCAGCGCATGATGGTCGGTTCCCGCACGCCGCCGTCCCAGGTCGTGCCCTTGCCTTCCCGCAGTGGCCGGGCTGAACCGGCGTGGTTGCCATAGGAAAGCCACGGCCCGTTGTCCGACGTGTAGATCACCAAAGTGTTCTCGTCAAGACCGTGCTTCTTCAATGCCCCGAGGATCTGCCCGACAGACCAGTCGATCTCCATGATCACGTCCCCGTAAAGCCCCTGCTCCGACTTGCCCTTGAACTTGTCCGATACGTACAGCGGCACGTGCGGCATGCTGTGAGGAACGTACAGGAAAAACGGCCGGTCCTTGTGCTGCTCGATGAACGCGACCGCCCGCTCGGTGTACCAGGTGGTCAGTTGGGACTGGTCCGGGTTGTGGGCGATGGCCTTTTCCCTCTCGATCAGCGGCAGCGGCGGGTAGCGGCCCGCAGGCGCGGTTGGGTGCTTGGGCCACATGTCGTTGGAGTAGGGCAGGCCGAAGTAGTCGTCGAAACCGTGGCGGGTGGGCAGGAACCGGGGGTGGTGGCCCAAGTGCCACTTGCCGTAGATGGCGGTGGCGTAACCACGCTGCTTGACCACCTCGGCGATGGTCATCTCGCCGTCGTGGATGCCATGTTTTGAGTTTGGGTTCAGCGCGCCGAGTATGCCAATGCGGTTGGGATAACAGCCGGTGAGTAGTCCCGCCCGCGACGCACTGCAAACCGGCTGGGTCACGTAGAAGTCGGTGAATTTAGTGCCTTCAGCCGCCATCTGGTCCAGGTTCGGCGTCTCGAACCCCTCCGCGCCGAAGACACCGACGTCGGCGTAGCCCTGGTCATCGGTGAAGATGATAACGATGTTGGGCGGCCGCTTTCCCCGCCCCTTGCATGCCTGCCCATAGCCGGCCAGAGCCAGCCCCGCGGTGCCAAGGCCCACGATTTTCAGAAAATCACGACGAGTACAGCCGGGTTTTTTCATGCATGTACCTCTACTTTTAGCCCTATGCGCCGGTCAGCCCATGTCACCGTACTGCTGCCGCAGGCGTTCCAGCTCCGCCTTGAGCTCCCGCACGATATCGGCGTAGGCGGGATTATCATAAACGTTGTTCAGCTCGTTGGGGTCCTCCTGCAGGTCGTAGAGCTCCCAGGCGTCGATGTCGTTGTAGAAATGGATCAGCTTGTATCGCTGGGTTCGCACGCCGTAGTGCCGCTTTACACTGTGTACCGCCGGATATTCGTAGTAGTGGTAGTACATCGAAGTGCGCCAATCCTTCGGCGTCTTGTCGAGCAGCACGCGCCGGAAGGACCGGCCCTGCATGTCGGCGGGCCTGGCGACGCCGGCGAAGTCCAGGAACGTCGGGCCGAAGTCCAGGTTCAGGACCATGTCCTCGTTGACCGAGCCAGGCCTGATCTTCTGCGGATACCGGACCAGCAGCGGCATCCGGAGGGACTCCTCGTACATGAAGCGCTTGTCGAACCAGCCGTGGTCGCCCAGGTAGAAGCCCTGGTCGGAGGTATAGACCAGCACCGTGTTTTCGGCCAGCCCGGACTCGTCGAGGTAGTCCAGTAGCCGCCCGACGTTGTCATCCACTGACGCTATGCACCGGAGATAGTCCTTGATGTAGCGCTGGTATTTCCACTTCTTCAGCTCCTGACCGGACAGGCCCTCCGGCGGATCCACCTTCAGGTCGCGGTCGTTAAGGTGCCGTTCAATGGTCATCTCCTGCTCGCGGGCGGCGGCGCTGCGGGTTCTGTAGTCATCGTTGAACGTCTCCGGTTCCGGGATATCGATGTCCTCATACAGGTTGGCATGTTTAGGGCCCGGCAGCCAGCGGCGGTGCGGAGCCTTGTGATGGTACATCAGGCAGAACGGCCTGGTGTCCTCGCGGTCCCTGAGCCACGTGAGGCAGTGATCGGTGATGATGTCGGTAACGTAGCCGGTGTACTGCTTTTTTGTGCCCGCCTCGATCATCACCGGGTCGTAATAATCCCCCTGGCCGGGCAGGACGTTCCAATAGTCGAAGCCGGTAGGCTCGCTTTTGAGGTGCCACTTGCCGATCATGGCAGTCTGGTAGCCGGCCTGCTGCAGCAGCTTGGGGAAGGTCTGCTGGGTGCCGTCGAATTCCAGCCGGTTGTCGGTGACGCCGTTGAGGTGGCTGTATTTTCCGGTCAGGATCACTGCCCGGCTCGGCGCGCAGATGGAATTGGTGCAGAAGCAGTTATTGAAGCGCATGCCCTCCCTGGCGATCCGGTCCAGGTTCGGCGTCTCATTTATCCTGCTGCCGTAGCAGCTCAGGGCGTGCGAGGCGTGGTCATCGGTCATGATGAAAATGATATTCGGCCTCGCTTCAGCCTTGCCGCAGGAGGTGAGCAGTCCCGGCAGGGCCAGCCCGGCGGTGCCCAGGCCCATGGTCTTCAGAAAATCGCGACGGGTGTAATCGAGTTTGCTCATATTTGTTACCTTCACGAGTAATAAAAGAGATGTGAATAATTTATTCCTGTATGTCTGTCGGTCCTATTCCCCTCCCAGGCGTTCCAGTATATACTTGGTCACCCTGGGCACGTACCCGTATGTATCTTCCATAGCGGCCTTGAGCTGCGGCAGCGCCGGGCGGGCCTTCTCGCCGATCCGGCCCAGGGCGATGGCCGCCGCCAGACGGAGGTTATCCGCTCCCTGCTCCAGGGCATCAACCAGCACGGGGAGCGCCTGGTCCTCCCAGCCCCAGTCGCACAGCGCATGAGCCGCGGCGATGCGGACGCTCTGCGATGTATCGGCGATCATCAGTCCGAGCAAGGCGGCGCAGGCCTTATCAATGGTCCCGGCATCCTCGCAGGCGTTGTGCAGGCCCACCACTGCCCAGTAGCGCACCGGGGCGTCTTTATCCTCCAGTGCCTCGAAGTAGGCCGGTATCACCCTGGCGGAGTCCTGACCGTCAAGCGCCTTGATCACCAGCAGGCGCTCTAGCAGATCAGTAGCGTCAAGCTGGTCCCGCCAGTGCGGCCGGGCCGGGGCAGCCGGCTGGGCCGGTGAAGCAGGGTCGCCGTAGCGGTACTCAGCGACCTCGCTGTCGCTGAAACCGAGCCGGCAGGCTTTGGCGGAGAGCACCTGGCCGGGCTTGAGCGTCACCGGCTCGCTGTAGAGCTGCCAGCCCGTACTGGCCTCCTCCCCACCACTCCGCCAGGCGATGGACGCACCGGGGGTGGGACAGCTGAGGCTCACGGTCACCGTCGAAGAGAAGAATTTTTTCATGGGGCTGAACCCCGGCCCGGCCGTGACTTCATACTCACCGCCGGGGCGTTTCATTTCGTCGAAGTCCGGCTCAGGGATCAACCCTACGTCGCCGACCGCCCGCATCCACTCCAGCAGCGCCCCGCGCAGGCGAAGGAGTTCATCCTGGTATTGCGGATCACCGGCAAGGTTGCGGATCTCGTGCGGATCGCTGGTGGTGTCGTAGAGTTCCTCCACGGGTTTGGTGGGCAGGAAGTAGTGTTTCTCGGGCCCCTGGAGCCGGCCCTCGGCGTTGAGCCGGCGCATCTCCCGCATGGTGGGCATCTGGTTCATGTAGTCGATATCCTGGCCGTAGGTTACGTGCGGCATGAAGTTGCGGATATACTTGAAGCGCTTGTCACGCACGGCGCGGATAAGGTCGAAGGCCTCGTCCATACGGTCGCGGGCGGCAAAGATATATTCACGCGGGGCCGCCTTCTGGTCACCGAGGAACGGCTGGCCCTGCATGTAATCCGGTACCTTCACACCCGCCAGGGAGAGCATCGTCGGGGCAAAGTCAATGAACGACACCAGCTCATCGTTGATGGTGCCGGGCATCAGCGCGACGGGAGCTGACGGGCTGGCGAGCCTGAGCAGCTGCTCCGGCACCCGGATGATCAGCGGCACGTTCAGGCCGGAATCGTATATCCAGCGCTTGGCCCGGGGCAGCCCGCGGCCGTGGTCGCCCCAGAACCATACGATGGTATTCTCCGCCAGCCCATCGTCCTCCAGCTGCTGCAGCACTTCGGCCACCTGTTTGTCCAAGAGCGTAATGAGGTCATAGTAGCGCGCCCAGTCCTTGCGCACCAGCGGCGTGTCAGGATAGTACGGGGGGAGTTCAGCCAGGGCCGGATCGTGCTTCTCGCCGGGATCCAGCCCGGCCAGCTGGGCCAGCCGCTCCTTATTATCCGTACGTATCTGGCTCTCGTGGGTAGTTGTGAAATTGATCACGGCGAAAAAGGGCTGGCCTTCGGCCCGGCCCCGCCAGTGGGCCTGCCGGCTGCTCTCATCCCAGGCGGTTACCGGCGGGGCGAACTGGTAGTCGGTCTTGACGTTGTTGGTGCAGTAGTACCCGGCCGCCCGCAGGTACTCGGTGAAGCACCTGACCTCCGCCGGCGGGACCCCTCTGCAGCGCATGGGATTTGTGCCGATGCTGGTCGGATACATTCCTGTAATGATCCCCGACCGGGCCGGGGCGCATACCCCGGCGTTGGCGAAGACGTTGTCGAAGCGCGTCCCTTGGGCGGCGAACCGGTCAATGTTGGGCGTCACCGCATAACCGTCACC
>CAZULW010000080.1:0-10783 GCA_964621455.1 uncultured bacterium | reverse complement strand
TGCCCCAGCTCTGGAATGTCCTCATAGGCAACATGAGCCTGGTGGGTCCCCGCCCTGAACGGCCCTTCTTCGTAGAATGGCTCGTCCAGGAATTTCCCTACTACTATCGCCGCTTGCTGGTGCGGCCCGGGATTACCGGCTGGGCCCAGGTGCGTGGAAATTACGATACCTCCCTCGAAGATGTCCGCCGCAAGCTGAAGGATGACTTCTTCTACATCGAAAATCTGTCCATCAGACTTGACCTGAAAATCCTGCTTATAACCGTTTGGGTGGTACTCAGCGGAAAGGGACACTAACTTAGTTCCGCGAAAAAGGTTCGGCTAAGCCGTATCAATCGTTCCAGCTTGAAGACGGGGGATAACCGCGGAGGCATGCCCGTTCGGCTGAGGCTTCGACGTGAGCTCAGCCGAACGTTCACGACGAAGCCTGAGCCGGGCCGAACCCCGCCGATGGCGGGGGATGGGACGCAGAGGACGCAGAGAGAATATTGAAAATTGAAGAATGAAGAATTTGACAGGATAACAGAATTGACGGGATATATTAAGAAGCAGTGACAATAGCAGCTTGCCTGGCGTAGTCCGCCAACCAACGGACGGAGACAGGTAGCAGTAGATAGTGAAGAGGGAAGGGCGAAGGGCGCATTAACCGCCAAGCCCGCCCGGAGACCGCTGATTAGCGGGCCGATCCGCAGGATTCCTTTGGAAAGGGACGCAAAGACGGATGATGCGTGCCGACTCGTTGCCATAATGGATGCCACCTGAGAAAATGAACATCTGATGATTCCACTAAGGTTTATTCGCCAAAACCCGGAGCTGGTTCGCCAGGGGATGGTGAACAAGGGTGCCACCGCTGGGGGGCTGGATGAGATCCTTGCCCTGGATGAACAGGTGCGCGAAAAAATTACTCTGGCTGACAGACTTAAGTCGCGGCGCAACAAGGTCTCCAAGGAGATTGCCCAGCTGAAGCGGGCGGGAGAGCAGGCGCAGGGCGAGATAGCCGCCATGGGCGATCTGTCCCGGCAGATCAAGCAGCTGGACCAGGAGATTCACGACCTTCAAGAGCGGCTGCACCAGCACCTGTTGTGGGTACCCAACCTGCCGCATCCGTCGGTCCCCATAGGTTCCGATCCTTCTCATAACCGGGTGGTATGCACAGTGGGAGAAGCGGCCCGGCCCGCCGGCGAGGCCCGGAACCACCTGGAACTGATTACTTCCCTGGGCCTGGTGGATTTTGAGGCCGGTGCCCGAATCGCCGGGCGGGGATTCCCACTCTACACCGGCCAGGGGGCCCGCCTGGAGCGGGCGCTTATTAATTTCATGCTGGACCTGCATACCAGGGAACGGGGCTATATCGAAATCTATCCCCCGTTCCTGGCAACGCGGCAGACCACCCTGATCACGGGCCAGCTGCCCAAGCTGGAAGATGACATGTACATTACCACCATAGACGACCTGTTCCTGATCCCCACCGCCGAGGTACCCGTGACGGGCATCCACCAGGGCCAGATCATTTCGGAAGACGACCTGCCCCGCAACTACACGGCCTTCAGCGCCTGCTTCAGGCGGGAGGCGGGCAGCTACGGCCGCGAGACGCGGGGCCTGCTGCGGGTCCATCAGTTCAACAAGGTGGAGCTGGTCAAATTTGTCCACCCCGCCACTTCCTACGATGATCTGGAGACCCTGCGGGCCGATGCGGAGGAGGTCTTGAGGCGGCTGGAGTTGGTCTACCGGGTGGTTGACCTGTGCAGCGGTGATCTCTCGTTTGGTGCCGCCAAGTGCTACGATCTGGAAGTATACGCGCCGGCCACGGACCAGTGGCTGGAGGTAAGCAGCTGCAGCAATTTCGAGGCTTTCCAGGCGCGCCGGGGCAACATCCGCTTCCGGAGAAGCGACACGGGCAAACTGGACCACGTTCATACCCTCAACGGCTCCGGGGTGGCCACCCCCAGGCTGATGGCGGCCCTGCTGGAGACCTGCCAGCAGGCCGACGGTGCAGTTACCCTTCCCGAGGTGTTGGTACCCTACTATGGTGAGGAGACGCTGACTCCCCTATGAAACGGTTGCGGATGGCTTGGTTTGGATTGCACGTGCTGGTGGCCACTGCGATTTTCGGAACCCTCATCATGCTCACTGCATCGGTGGACTCCTCCAAGCGCTTTATCGGCTGGTGGCTCCGGGCCTGGGGCTGGTGGGTTCTCTGGTCTACGGGACTGCCAATCACCATCCGGGGACGCGAGCACATTCCGGCAGGGCAGAAAGTTATTTATATGAGTAACCATGCCAGTGTCCTGGACATCCCGCTTGCCCTGGCCGCCCTGCCCGGGACGGTAGTGTTCATGGCCAAGAAAGAGCTGTTTCGTATTTTCTTTTTCGGATGGAGCATGCGGGCCGCGGGATGCATACCGGTCGACCGGTCAAACGCCGCCAGAGCCCGCCGTTCAATGGAACGAGCCTTGAAAGCCCTGCAAACTAAAGCCGTATCCCTGATCCTTTACCCGGAGGGAACCCGGTCCGGTGACGGCTGGCTCCTGCCCTTCAAAAAAGGCGTGTTTCATATCGCGCTTCGCAGCCGACTGCCCCTGATTCCGGTAGCGATACGCGGGTCCTTCGAGGCCCTGCCTCCTGGCGCAATGAGCTTGACACACACGCCAATTAAGGTTACCATTGGCCAGCCTATCGAAACGAAGGCTTTGACAGACAAAGATCGTGAATCCCTCCTCCAAGACGCCCATGATCGCATCCAGGCCCTGCTGGACGCTCCCTGGAGGTGAGCCCCGGTTAGGCGTGCTGGAAGGCGCCGGTGCGCTCTCTGACCGGGAGCTGGACCTTTATGCCCGATGGGAGCGTAGCGCCGGGCGCAGTATGTATGGCCTGGGGGGTAAATACCGGATTATCCAGCAAGGCAAACGAAACGGGGGGCCGGGACCCGACTTTCTGGGAGCGGCCATGATGTTCCCCGACGGCAGGGTGCGGCGCGGGGATGTGGAAATCCACTTGCGAGGGGAAGGCTGGCGTCAACACCGACACCGGTGGGATCCGCGCTACCGCCAGGTGATTCTCCATGTGATCGCCGCCGGCACCCTTGAGGCTGTGCCTCAAGAGCGGTGGAGAGTAATACCAACAGTTTCCCTGCCCAGGGAGCCGGTCTCGTTCCAACCCCGTTGCGAGGCCATCCCCCGGGCGTTATCCGGTTTTCGGGGCCAGGCTGATTTTCTCCGTACCCTGGCGATGCAGAGGTGGTGGCGCCGTTTGGCGGACTTGAATGGCCGGGAATCCCGGAATGTCCTGGATGCCCTGGCGCAGCGTCTAGGGCCTGATCGTCACCGGCTGGCGCTCGTCAAGCTTTGGCTGGCCCCCGGGCCTGGTGAGGAGGACCTCTTCTCCTTCGTGTCAGGTATGATGGCCCGCCTGTCCCTCAAGGCCACGGGCAGAATCAGGAAAGAACTGCCCGGCCGCCTGGTTTTTCTGAGCGCGCTGGCTCATACGTACAATCGCACGCCTAGCTCGCTATGGGCCTGGTCTCTGGAAGAGGCCCGGCAGCTGGTCCAGGAACTGCGTGAAGGGGGCCTGCCTATTCCCACCCGGCCTTTTCTGATTGAGTCAGTTGGCAATTGGTTGCTACCCCTCAGCAGCGCCAATACGGGCGCAGACCGGTTTGATGAATGGTACCGGCTTCCCCTTGGCTGGACCTATGGGCGGGTGAGACGGCACGTGGAGCGGCTGGGCCTTCAAAGGCCGGCGAACTTCGGGCAGCAACAGGGGTTGCTGGAGTGGATCGAATCCCTCTGTCAGCCGGCTGAATGCGCCTGTTGTCCCGTGGCGGAGGCTGCCGGTGATTTCTAAAGAGCTGGGCTGGGAAGCCTGTGCCCGGTGGGTTCGGGCGCGCCAGGATGAAGGGCGGCGGGTGGTATTCACCAACGGCTGCTTTGACCTGCTGCATGCCGGCCATATCCACCTGCTGGAGGAGGCCGCCCGGCTGGGTGACTGCCTGGTAGTGGGGGTGAACAGCGACGAGTCGGTTCGGCGGCTGAAGGGCCCCCAGCGTCCCATCATGCCGCTGGCGGACCGGCGGCTTCTCCTGAATGCCCTGACAATAGTGGATGTGCTGGTGGTTTTCCCCTCCGATACCATGCCGCTGGCGGGACTTGGGTCCAACCTGGTGGACACACCATATGCCCTGTTGCAGAAGCTGCGCCCCGACATCCTGGTGAAGGGCGGCGACTACACCCCTGAGGAAGTGGTGGGGCGCGAGTTCGCCGGGGAGGTGCGGATCGTCTCACTGCTGGAAGGCCATAGTTCCAGCGATCTCCTGCAGCGTCTTGACGCGGCTTTGAGTGGCAACAGTTCGGTTTTGAAATAGTGATTCCGGCAGAAAAAGCCCTAAATTTGCGCGTTTTATGAAATCAGTGACGCGCATATTGCGAACAGGATTTTTCCTTCTGGCAGGTCTTGGGTGTTTGCCGTCGGTGTTGGCCGCCCAGCAGAGTTCCACCAGGACCACGCTGGGTGACGGCGTCGTGGCGGTGGATCTGGCTTCCCGGGATGACGAGGAGT
This sequence comes from uncultured bacterium, assembly GCA_964621455.1. GTDB lineage: Bacteria > Fidelibacterota > Marinisomatia > SCGC-AAA003-L08 > TS1B11. The sequence goes on along the minus strand of CAZULW010000080.1, from coordinate 6,230 downwards.
CCCGCTTCGACGAGCTCATGACGGAGGCCCGCCTTATCTTCGCGGACGCGGTGGTGGCCGACAAGTCCGGGGATACCCTGGATGCGGCTTTTTATTTCGACCTGCTGTTTGAAGCCATGGCGGATGTGGAGCAGCTGCCCCTGCTGGACGAATTGCAGATGCTGGAGTTCAACCGCTTCCTCAGCGCCGCTATTGCCTTTTACGAGAATGACAGCCAGACTCTGGAAAAGGTGGAGACCTCACTCACCGTTTCGGCCCTTCGGGACGAGTTGAGCCGCTATACCCGCTTACTGCCGACCGATCTGGGTGACATTACCCCGGTGGATTACGATGGGGAGGGGCACCTGCCCATTGTCTACAACGACCAGGTGGGGCGGATCATCCAGTTTTTCCGCACTCAGGGCCGTCTTAGCATGCAGATTTGGCTGAACCGGTTGCCCCGGTACCTCAAGATCATGGGACCGATCCTGGAGGAGGAAGGGGTCCCCGAGGAGCTGGTCTATCACGCGATGGTGGAAAGCGGACTGAATCCGCGGGCCTATTCCTGGAGGCACGCCGTCGGTCCCTGGCAGTTTATCTCGTCCACGGCGCGCCTTTACGGCCTTCGGCAGGACTGGTGGGTGGATGAACGTCGGGACTTTGAGAAATCCACGCGGGCGGCAGCCCGTCACCTGAAGAGACTTTACGATGAGTTCGGCGACTGGTATCTGGCCCTGGCGGCTTATAATACCGGCGAAGTCCGGGTTCGCCGGGCCATGCGGGTGCATCAGTCCAGCGATTACTGGAAACTATCTATCCTTCCGCGAGAGACCCGGAACCACGTTCCAAAGGTGTTGGCCGCCTTTCTCCTCGCCCAGGATCCGGAGAAGTACGGCCTCACTGTCGATCCCGAACCGGAGCTGGAGTGGGATATAGTAGAGATTGATCGGTATTTGACGTTCAATATATTGGCGCAGATCGCGGAAACCAGTGTTGACACTCTCAAATTCCTGAACCCGGAGCTGCGGCAGGAAGCCATTCCACCGCCGGAAGACGGCGATCCACCTTATCTGTTGCGAATTCCCAAGGGACACAAGGAAGCCTTTACCTATAATTTCGACCCGATTCTGGCTCAGGTAGGTCCGGTGACCGCGGTCACGGTGAGAACCCACAGTGTCCGTCGCGGTGAGACGCTTTACTCGATTTCAAGAAGGTACGGTATAGCCATCCCCACCATTGTCAGGGCGAACGGTATCGCGAACCGACATAGATTGCAGATCGGCCAGCGGTTACGCATCCCCATTCCTTCTTCCGGGGTGGCTTCCCGCCAGGAAGTCGCCGCTGCCAGCCCGGGGGCAACGAGGATTTATTACACTGTCCGGGCAGGGGACAACCTGAGTCAGATTGCCGAGGATCATGGCTTCGGCCTGTCACAGCTGCGCAGCTGGAACGGGCTCCGCCCCGGTTCCAGCTATATCCGGGTCGGCCAGAAGCTGGCGATCTATCCACCAGCCACGCCTCGTACCTCGATCTTGGCCGCTAAGCCCCCGGCGAATATGGAGGGAATGGAGAAGTATATCTATACGGTCCGGCCAGGTGACAGTCTAGGGCAGATCGCCGAGGCCCACGGGATCGGCCTGTCGAAGCTGCGCAGCTGGAACGGTATCCGGACCAGCTCCAATTATATCCGGGTGGGGCAGCGGCTGGTTATCTGGATGTCGGAAGGATGAGTGCCAGCCGCTACGACCGCGCGCTGAAGTGGATGCTCGGGATTGCCGGCTTATTCCTGTTGCTGTTGATCCTGTCCCTGTTTCGCCGTCCCCCAGCCGAGCCCTGGCAGAAGGGTGACGGCCCCCGGGTCGGAGTGGTAAAGATCGAGGGGATAATTGTCAACAGTGAGCGGATTGTCCGTCAGCTGGACCAGTTCAGCCGGCGAAAGGATATTGAGGCCATCCTGGTGCGTATTAACTCCCCGGGCGGTACGGTAGCAGCCAGCCAGGAGATTTATGAAAAGCTGCGCCGGGTGGGGGATGAGGGGGCCAAACCGGTCATTGCCTCCCTGGGTACGGTGGCCGCTTCGGGCGGTTACTATGTGGCCATGGCCGCTGACACAATCATGGCCAGCCCGGGTACGACTACCGGGTCAATCGGGGTCATTCTGGACTACCCGGTGGCCGCGGACCTGATGGACAAGCTCGGCCTGCAGGTGGAGGTGATCACGAGCGGTTCCCTCAAGGACGCCGGCTCACCCTTCCGCCCCCCCACTGAGAGTGACCGCCGCAGCTTTCAGCGGGTGATTGACGACCTTCACGCCCAGTTCACCGAGGTGGTAGCAGCGGAGCGGAACCTGTCTCCGGAGCGTGTCAGGGAAGTGGCTACCGGCGAAGTATTCACCGGGCGGCAGGCCCTGGAGCTGGGTCTGGTGGATATCCTGGGAGGGTTCGAAGATGCCGTTGCCCTGGCGGGCCTACTCACCGGCAGCACCAAGCGCCCGGTGGTGATCCTGCCGGTGGAGCGGCGGCGCATTTCCCTCTGGGATTATCTGCTGGGGGACCGTTCCCGTACGACCTGGTTTCCCCGTCTTTTGCCGCAATACCTCATGAGATAAGGAGGAGGGGTGGCATGATCCAAAGCGAGCTGAAACGAATCCTGGCCGACCGCACGGGCCTGACCAGGAGCGAGTTGATCCATTTCCTGGCCCGGAAAACCGGGCTGACAAGGGTGGAAACGGAGACGGTCGTGGGCGGCCTGTTAGGCACAATCCAGGAAGTTCTCACGATGGGGAAGAAAATTGAGCTGCGGGGATTCGGCACCTTCCTGGTGCGTGTCCGTCAGCCGCGGGAGGCGCGTAACCCGGCCACCCAGGAAACCGTTATGCTGGACCGGCGTTGGGTGCCGGTCTTCAAGCCCTCCAAGACCCTCAGGGCTGCTGTGGATCAGGCCCTGGAAAGGTAGCCGGTCTGGTACGGGCAACCATTTGAATAATTAATCAGGTTATGAAGGAGTAGGTATGCCCTGTGGACGCAAGCGAAAGCGCCGCAAGATCAACACGCATAAGCGCAAGAAGCGGCTGCGCGCCAACCGCCACAAGAAAAAGGTGCGCTAGCCAGCGATTCTCCGGCCTGGGACGTATGAGGCACCGATGGCGCTGCGACACATCCTCCTGGCTGCGGTCCTCTGGTACGGTCTGCCCGCGGCACCCCTCTGGAGTTGGGGTTTTGATGTCCACCGGTTGGTCAATGGGCACGCCGTGGATCTGACGCCCGGTCCCCTGGGTGATTTCCTGCGACTTCACCGCGAGAGGTTAGTGGCCCTGTCGATTGATGCCGACCAACGGCGTGAGCGCGACCCTGCTGAGAAACCGAACCATTATATCGATTTCGAATACTACGGCGACCCGCCCTGTTTCACCATCCCTCATGATCGTGGGGAAGCCGAAGCCCGCTATGGCGCTGAGAATATGGCCAAGTGGGGGGTACTGCCCTGGCACATATTAGATGTGACTCAAGCCTTAAGGGATGCCCTGGCCAACGGCGAATGGGATAAGGTAGTGGTAATGGCCGCCGATCTGGGGCATTACATGGCCGACGGCCACCAACCGTTCCATACCACAGCCAATTATGACGGCCAGCTCAGCGGCAACACAGGCATCCATAGAATGTTCGAGCTCTTCATGGTCAACCGCTACCTGGATCACTATCACCGCCCTGAACCACCGCTACCTCTCGTAGAAGACCTGCCGGCCAGCCTGTTCATGTGGCTCGTGGAGAACCTTCAGGAGGTGGAAGGTATCCTGGCGGCGGACACCTGGGCCAGGGAAACCCTGACAAGTCAAGCGAAGGCTATCGTATCGCAGGGCTATGATGCGAAACCCGACGTCATCCCTTCGTCCTACCTTGAGCGGCTCTATGTCCAGACGGGCCCGACAGCATGGACATGTATGACGAAAGCTGCGGTGCGGCTGGCAGCCCTGTGGCTCTGGGCCTGGGAAGCGGCCGGCAAACCAACGCCACCTCAACCCGTCTGGCCCCGACGGTTTGTCGGGGACAGGTAGATGCCCCCCGCCGGTCCCCTTGAGATTCTTTCCGTCTCCCAGCTGAACCGCCAGGCGAAACAGCTGCTGGAATCCCGCTTTGCGCCCGTCTGGGTGGAGGGTGAGATATCCAACTTCAAGCACCACACCTCGGGACATATGTATTTCGTGCTCAAGGATGACCGCGCCGAAACGGCCGCCGTTATGTTCGCCTCGCATAATGTGTCACTGACATTCGTTCCCGCCAGCGGTCAGAAGGTCCTGGCGCGGGGGAATCTCACCCTGTACGAGGCGCGGGGCCAGTACCAGTTGGTGGTGCAGAACCTCTATCCTGCCGGGGCGGGTGAGTTATGGCTGGCCTTCGAGGCCCTTAAAGGAAAGCTGCAGGCTGAAGGCCTCTTCGACCCGGCCCGGAAAAAGTCCCTGCCCGCGTTTCCCCGGCGTATCGGGGTAGTGACTTCGCCGACGGGTGCTGCGATCCGGGACATCATGCAGGTTATCGGCCGCCGGGCGCCCCACGTAACCCTGGTGGTGCGGCCCACGCTGGTGCAGGGCGAGGGCGCGGCCGAAGACATCGCCGCCGCACTGGAAGAGTTCGCCGCCTACGGCCGGGTGGACCTGGTGATCCTTGCCCGGGGCGGCGGGTCACTGGAGGACCTGTGGCCTTTCAACGAGGAGGAGGTGGCCCGGGCCGTGGCCGCCTGTCCCCTGCCCACCCTGTCGGCGGTGGGCCACGAGACGGATATGACCATCTGCGACCTGGTGGCGGACCTGCGAGCGCCCACGCCATCGGCGGCGGCCGAGCTGGCGGTGGAAGACCGGGAGGGATACCTTCAGTTTCTGGATGAGCGGGGCGCGGCAGTGGAGCGGCTGCTGCTACGGCGGCTGGAAGATGCCCGACGGCAGCTGGTCCAGATCCAGCAGCGTTACGCCTTCCGCCAGCCGCTGGTCCTCATCGAAAGGCGGAAGGAACAGTTCCAGCAGGCTGCCGGCAGTCTGCAGCTGGGCGTGTCCCGCCTGGTTGAGCGTAGGTCGCAGGCCCTGGAAGTAGCGGCGGCGGGGCTGCACGCCCTCAGCCCCCGGGGCGTGCTGGAGCGGGGGTACACGATCGTCACCGCTGACCAGACCGGGCAGGTAGTGACCAGCCGAAGCCAGCTGGAGCTCCGGCAGACCCTGACCCTGCACCTTAAGGACGGCACGGCCGGCGCGGAGGTTACCCGCCTGGAGGAGAGTTAAGCGATGCCCGAAAAGAAATCGGAGCTGAGTTTTGAGGAAGCCCTGGAGCGGCTGAACGAAATCGTGGCGCAGCTGGAATCCGAGTCGGTCAGCCTGGATCGCTCGCTGGAGCTGTTCGCTGAGGGCAAGCGCCTGGTAGAGTTCTGCCAGGCCCAGCTGGCCGACGCCGAGGAGAAGGTGAAAACGCTGTTGAAGACCTCGGCGGGCTTCGAGGAACGTACCGGACTGCCGGGGCTGGAAACCGGAGAAGAGGGATGAAATCCTTCGGCATTGTCGCCAATTACCGCAAGCCCGACCTGTGGGATCTCCTGCCACCGCTGGTGGACTGGCTCCTGGAACACGATTGCTCCGTGGCCGTTACCGACCGCCTGGTGGGCCCCAGCTACCAGCCGCCCAAGGAGGTGAAGGTGCTGTCCACGGGCACCATCGTGCGGCACGTGGACGTGATGCTCTCTATCGGCGGCGACGGCACCATTCTCTCCACCGCCCGGATCATCGGCAAGGCCAACGTGCCGATCCTGGGCATCCACATGGGCGGCCTGGGCTTCCTGGCGGAGGTCCCCACCGCCGACACCTTCAAGGCCCTGGAGCGGGTCCTGGACGGGCAGTACCGCCTGGAAGAGCGGATGGTGCTGGCCGTGGACCTTCAGCATAGCGGGAAGCTCGAGACTTACTACGCCGTCAACGACGTGGTGGTGGACCGGGGCGGCTCTCCCCGGCTGCTGCACACCCGGGTGGAGGTCTCCGGGCGCCGGCTCAACGACTACGTGGCCGACGGCCTGATCGTGGCCACCCCCACCGGCTCCACCGCCTACTCCCTGTCGGCCGGGGGACCTATCGTGGTGCCCACCCTGGACGCCCTGACCATCACCCCGATCTGCCCGCATTCGCTCTCGGCCCGCTCCATCGTCGTGCCCAGCACCGACAAGATCGTCATCCGCTTCGAGGAGTCCGAGGAGGGCATCGCCCTGACCCTGGACGG
>CAZULW010000079.1:0-10937 GCA_964621455.1 uncultured bacterium | reverse complement strand
CGGGCGGAGGTGGTCCATCGTCTGCGCCGGCAATATGGCGACCGGGCGCCCTCCGCGGCCACCGTCAAGCGCTGGATGGAGCGGGGCCGCTGGACGGCCCGCCGCCGGCGTATCGAGGAGCTGGTGGCCCGCCGGTCCGATGAGCTGCGCGGCAAACAGATTGCCGAGGCCGTCACCAGCAATCAGATCGTGGAAGGCGCCATCAAATCGGCCCGCAACGCGCTGTCAGACAAGGAGCAACTGGCGAATATCATGATACATGCTATCCGCAAGGGCAGCCGGATCGCCAGCGTCGAAAGGCAGGCTGAGGAGGAGGCGGAACAGGAAGCGTCTCAGGAGGCCGCGGAATGATTTCTGACCGCAACGCACTTTTTTTTCGTGCCCGCGGTATTGGTTCATCGCTCCCCTCGGCAGGAGCTGGCCATTTGCTGGCCATTGCGTGGGTATCCGGTGGGCTTTGCCGGGGTTGCTGGTGGGTAGTGAAGGGGTTCCTCCGGGGCGTTGGCGGGGTCGTGCTTGGCCCCGGGCATCACTTTTCAGCTACAAATCACCCAGTCGCTACTATCAGCCAAGCCCCAAGCCCCCAGCTACGGACAACGGACCACGGACAATCACCAATCACCAGTGACCAATCACCAATCACCATTCGCCATTCCCAGCCCCGGCGGGTGTATATTTAGCCCCATGACTTTCGTGCGGCGTAGCGGCATTATGAACAGGCAGGGCCATTTCCCATCACTGGTGTCGGTTTGCCTGGCTCTGCTGGCGGGCGCCCTGGCGACCTCCGCGTGCAAACCGCGCTCTGCCCTGGTCTCGACGGCGGAGACGTACTTTTTCCAAACCCCGGTGATCCTCAGCCTGGGGGCTGCAAGCATGGAAGAGCTGCAGGTGGCCGCGGCCCTGGCCAGCACCGAGATTCGCCGGTTGGAGGGGGTGTTCAACCCAGTGAACCCTGAGGGAAGTCTGTACCAGCTTAATGAGACCAGAAGCGCTTCCGATCCCGAGCTTTACCCGATCCTGGAGCGGGCTTCTCAGGTCTCGGAGATGACCAACGGCGGCCTGAACATTTTCATGGGCTATTTGGAGCGGGCCTATGGTTTTGACAGGCTGTTTCCCCGTCCACCGGATCCGGGTGTAGTGCGGGAGCTGCTGCTGCCCCTGCGTCGGGCAAACATTCAGTTTATTCCCGAGCGCTACCAGGTGAGGATGCCCAATGACGCGTTCGCCGTTTCTTTGACCGGTATCCAGGAAGGCTATGCGGCGGACCAGGCCCTGGCCCACCTGGTTTTCGCCGGTGTGACGAACGCCAGGGTCCAGGTAGGTTCTCATGTGGCCTGCGGCGTGTCACCCGACGGTCTGGGATGGGAAATCAACGTCAGGGATCCAGCGTCGGGGGAAACAGTGGTGCGGCTGTTTGTGGAGAACTGCGGCGTGGCTACTGCCTCCGTCAGCGATCAAGCCTACACCTTCCGGAACGATACCTACTATAATCACCTTGACCCGGCCACCGGCCGCCCCACCAGCACGCTGAGTTCGGTAACCGTGGTAGCCCCTTCCTGTGAACTGGCCGGCAGCCTGGCCCGGGGAATCTTCGTCATGAACCCCGAAGAGGGCCTGAGCCTGCTGAACGACCTGCCAGAGGTGGATGGAATTCTCCTGGACCCGGAGGGTGGAATTGCCGTGTCGGACAGTCTATTTATATGGATGGGAGGGTAACCTCATGCCCCCGCACTCCGCAGCGCATATTTTATCGCGATACCTGTCGACTACGTACCGGCTGCTGGGCCGGGAAGTGTAATCGAAAGCGGCTGGTATGGTCGTGAGAATTTTGCTGCTGCTGATCGCCCTGATGCTTGCCGGGTGGCTGCTCCGGTGGGGCGTGACCTTCTTCCGGGCCGCAGGTGTGCTGCTGTATCTCTCCAGGGGGATGGATACTCTACTGGCCCGCCTGTTTTACCGGATCGAGGTGCGGACGGAGCATTATCCTCACGGGAAAGACGATCTTCTGCCCTATAAGGTCTACCGTCCCCTGGCCCGTACCGTAGCGCCGGCGCTGGTGATTTACCATGGCGCCACCCCCCACGGGGAAGAGCACCCGGCCCTGGACGATCTGGCCCGGGCCCTGTCCCACATCGGGTTAATGATCTTCGTGCCCCGGCTCCCCAGGCTCATGTCTGTCATCATCGACGAGAGCAATCTGGACTCCATCACCGCCTTTTACCGGCATATCCAGGGGCACGAGGGAATCTGCCCGGGCCGTGTCAGTGTGGCCGGGACCAGTTTTGCCGGCGGACTCCTGCTGAAGGCCCTTCTGGATGAGGAAATGCACCTGCCGCCTCCCAGGGCAGTATTGCTCTATGGCACCTACTGCGACCTTGAGACCACTCTCCGGTTCATCCTCACCGGGACTGTGGTGGAGGAGGGGGTGGAAGTTGCGACCGAACCAGACCGCTGGGGGCAGGTGATTTTTTTCTACAACTACCTGGAACATATGCCCCAGTCGTTCGACCGGGAGGCGGTGCGAAAGGTGCTGGGTTACTACGTCCTGGATCGAGCGGCTGAGGGGGATGATGCCAGGGCAAAGCTGCCCGCCGATGAGCGCCGGATAGCCGACCTGATCCTGACCCCCGGCAATCCCGAGAGTACCGCCCTGGCCGAAGAGGTCCTTCAACATGCCCGTCCACTCCTGGAGAAACTCTCCCCGTCGCGGTTCCACTCCCGGATTCATTTCCCCTTCTGGGTCCTGCACGGCCGCAGCGACACGATGGTGCCTTACACGGAAGCCCTGGCCTTGAAGCGCCTCATGCCCCGGCAGGTTCGCCTGTGTGTGTCCAACCTGTATGGTCATAAGAAACTGGGTTATGGAAGCAGCTTGTGGCGGTCTATACGGGACGCGGTGGGCCTGGTTGTCTATATAGGGCGATTCCTGCGCGCCGTTGAGTGATAATCTACCTGGCGAGCATGTTTGACGCGTCGAAAGACGGAAAGGCCCTGGAGGTGGTAACCTTCGAGGGGGGGCATGACCGGAACTTCTGCTACCTGGTCTGGTGTCCGGACACCCGGATCTGCGCCCTGGTGGACGCCGCCACCCCCACCGGCCCCATCCAGGATGCTGTTCAGGAAAAAGGCCTGAGCCTCAAGCGCGTCCTCCTGACTCATACTCACGGTGACCACCTGGCTTACCTGGAGGCGTGGCTGGCACTGGTCCCGCAGTTGGAAGTGGCTGGCCACCAGCGGCCCGTGCGGGATGATCTGCCGAATTATCGGGGCCTGCCCGATGGGGTCGTGGTTGACCTGGGCCACCGCCGTATGACCATGCTGGAGACGCCGGGGCACTTTCCGGACTGTGTCTGCTGGCGCAATGAGGAGGGCCGCCTGCTCTTTACCGGTGATACGGTCTTCGTTGGCCGGACGGGACGCACTATCGGCCCCTCGGGCAGCACGCGCCAGCTTTATCACAGCGTCTATGACCGCATCCTGACCCTGCCTCCCGAGACAACGGTCTACCCCGGCCATAACTACGGCCCGTCCCCCACCATCACCCTGGGGGAGCTCAAGGCCGGCTCGGACTTTTTCTCCTGCACCAGCGCTGCTCAGTTTGAGAAGGTCATGGCGCGGTTCGAAAGGAGCAGGTGGCGTGGGGATTAATCGCGCGGTCGTCAGGGCACCGGCGTACGACCGGGCTGCGGATGGCGGTCTGGTTACCATGGCTGAAGGGTATGTCAACGTGCTGCGGCGCTGTTGCATCACCCCCTTTTGGACAATCCGCCCTGGTGACCATCCTGCTCCCCCGGGCGGCGCGTTATTCCCAGCTATTGAACGAGGGCATTGAACATAAGGTGTTGATATTGCCTTGCATACAGTCGCAGAACAGGTAAAAAAATGGGTGGTAGAAAAAGTGGAATAATTCTTGACTTTCTCGACGATAGGGTCAAAATTCTCCGTCGAGAGAGTTTTAGATTTACTTCAAACCTGAGAACTCACTAAGAAGGAGATCCCTGTCATGGCAGAGAAGGTCAAAAACGTCGGTGTAAGGAAGGAGCCGGGCTATTTATACTATCTGGGTAAGGACGGCCATGTATGGCGTTCAAAGATGGCCCGGGCCGGACAGAAAGGCGGAGCTGCCGCGAAGGTGGCCGATGCCGGTGTGCGGCGTGAGCCGGGCTACCTGTATTTCATTGATAAAAGCGGTGACGTTTCACGTTCAAAGATGGCCCGCGGACGACGTTAGCCGACGATCTTTTAGTACCCTGAACGAAAAGGGTCTCCCGGCTAGGTGAGGCCTTTTTCGTCCCCCCTGCCTCGGGCGGTGCGCTGCTCAACCGCCTGTTACGGCTGCCTACCTGCTGCTGGGGGCAAGGGGATGACCAGCCGACTACTGCCCTTCCTTTTGGGCGCCGCCTGGCTCTTCGCTCAGGCCGAAGGGCCACTTATCACCAGCGTGGTGGTGGAAGGCAACAAGGTGACCCGGGAATATATCATCACCCGGGAACTGACTCATCCGTTTGACCAGCCGTTCGATTCCAGTCTGGCCCGGGAGGATCGCAACCGCCTCTACAACCTGGGGATTTTCGACTGGGTGGACCTGTATCCCCGGCAGACCGCGCCAGGGGAAGCGGCGCTGGTAGTGGAGGTGGTAGAAACTATCAGGTTCATCCCATACCCGGTCTTTTACTACCTGCAGGACCTGGGCTGGTCCTACGGTGGAGGCCTTATGGCCACCAATTTCCAGGGGTTGAACCAGAGCCTGAATGTCAGGGTTACGGTGGGGGCTGAGGTAACCTATTACCTGATGTTCGCCGATCCCTGGTTTACCGGGGACCGCGTGGCTCTGAGAGGCCATGTCATGCAAACCTACCGTGACCATCCTGAATACAGCTTCCGCTATGGTGAGCGGGACCTGGATGTGGGCATCGGGAAGTACTTACATGGCAAGACTGTCTACCTTGCGGCAGCCGCCAGTTTTGAGGACCACCGGGTGAGGTGGCCGCCGGATGACCCGCAAAAGCAGCTCTGGGGTGACCTCCGCCATCGTATTTTTCAAGCCAAGATATCAATATTATGGCGCACCACCGATATCTGGCGCGATCCAACGAGGGGCTTCCGGCTGCAGCTCGGTCTTTCCCCAGTGTGGGGACTGGATAGAGGCTCACCGAGCTACGGGTTGATTCAAGGTCAGGGAGCGGTGTTTTTTCCTCTGCGGAAGGGGACTCGGCCGCTGGTCTGGGGAGCGGCCCTCGTGGTTTTTCATGCCACCCGACCGACACCCATCTATTCGATCCAGTACGTGGGCGGCCATTGGGTTCGAGGCTACAACGTGGCCCCCCGGCGGAACCCGGTTGAGGTCCGAAGCCGCCTGAAAGGCGCCAGTGTGGTTTTCACCAGCATGGAGCTGCGCCAGACCCTGGTTCCCAGGCGGCTATGGGGGCAGATGGAAGCGGGGCTGTCAGGGGTGCTGTTCGTGGATGCCGGGTGGAGCTACGGCCCCCATAGGTCCCTGGGACATGCCCTGCCCCTGGTGGGCTATGGCGCGGGGATCAGGATTTTCCTCCCCAATGTCGACGCTCTGGCCCTGGATCTGGGTACTAATCCCTACGACCATCGCCTAAGGTACCGCCTGAGGCTCAGCCACAAGTTCTAATCAATGGCGGTACCTGCGCCGAGAGCCGCCAGGTATCTCCTTCTGGATGATTCTCTCTCAGGGCGGTTGTAAATTTTGCCGCTATGATCCTTACGATGGCTGTATGGCGCGGGCTCCCTGCGATTATCCTTGCCCTGGCTGTCGGTCTGGCCTGTCTGGCTGTAGCCGCCGGACAGGCCGGCCCGCTCTACCCGCAGCAAGCGGACACCACGGACCTTGATCTCCAAGAGGAACCGCCGGGGCCGGAGCTCAGTCCCAGCACTGACCGGCTATTCTTCGAGGATCTAATACCGGGAGAATCACGCGCCCTCTTTATGGATCTGGCCAACCTGGGAGAGGGAGTGATCATCCTGGATTCCCTAATCTTTCCGGAAGGGATGGTGCGGGTAGCCCTCCCGCTCCAGACGCTGCGTCCAGGGCAGTTTGTTCGCTTCCCGGTTACCTATACGCAGGCGGACCTGGATACCCACGACCTGGAGGTAGTGATTCATTGGAATTCGCCAAAATTCAATGTGGCTGAGACCCTCACCCTCACATTGATCGCGACACCCAGGCCGCCGCTAATTACTGAGCCATCACGTGTGATTTGGCACCGCAGCTACGTGGGTTCGGAAAATACCGCCCGTATCGTACTGCAGAATGTCGGTACTCGCCTTATCACTTTTCCTTCACCGCCGGAGGTTCCTGCCGGGGTGCGATTGTCGCCGCTGCCTCAGATATTGGTAGGTGAGACCTCGGTATCGCTCACCGTTGCGTGGTCTCCATCAGCCGCCGGCCCCTTCAGCTCCCGGATCAGCCTGCCCTACCAGGTGGGCCAGGTGGATGGCGTGATTGAGGTGGCGTTGCAGGGAGAATCTCTCCAACTGGCCTATTTTATCGAAGATACCTTGACCTTCGGCTCGGTGTGTGTCGGCAGCAGCTACCATCGACGCATAGCAGTGGGTAACGGGTCGGGACACACTATTGTCCTGGGTCGGCGCCGGGTCGAAAGTGGCAAGGGGGAATTCACGGCGCGTGAGTACCGGAAAGCGCCCGCGGAGTGGATCGAAACGCCTCCCGTTCTTGAAGTGGCCCACGGCGAGATCGCCTACCTGGAGGTGGTCTTTTCGCCGCGCGGGGCCGGGTCATACCTGTCGGAGATCCCTTTCAGCCAGCGGCTAAATCTCAACCAGAGCCGCGAAACGGAAGGACTGCCGGATCTGGTGCTGACCATCACGGCGGAGGTGGTCCCGCCCCTCTCCGCTTCGACCGGCCACTTGGACTTCGGCCCGCAGCCGGTCCTGGAGACGGCCATGAGACCCCTGGAAGTGGTTAATCGGGGCGGTGTACCTTTGAGCATATCCCCTGAGCTGGCGGAAAGGGAAACGGCGTTTTCCTTACCACCCCTGGTTTTCAACCTCGGCGCCGGCGAACGACTCGACATCCCCCTCTATTTCCGGCCCACCGACATGCAGGACTATTACGATACCGCTGTGCTGCGCTTCGCTACCATTTCGGCCGGATCTCGGCAAGCCTTCGGCGGGCCCTGGGAGCTCAGGGTAAGGCTGAGCGGCAGCGGCCTTGACCGGCCCCTCTTACGGCTGGACTCCATCCCGGACATTACTCTGGAGGAAGATTTTCCCAGCCGGTACCCGGTGACAGATTTGACCAGTATCTTTGCCGATGCCAACCACCAGGTATCATACCGCATCTCTCACACCTTTGCGCAGAATGTGAAGCTGACAGTTGAAGATGACGGACAGCTTAAGGCGACCAGCAGGCCTGATTACCACGGCACCGGGGAGGTGGTGGTGGAGGCGGTTAATGAGCTGGGGCACGTGGTGGCCGATACTTTCAGGCTGGCCATCACCCCCGTCAATGACCTGCCCCGGCTGGCGGTGCGGCTCCCCGACCTGGTACTCAGGGAAGATCCGGCGCCGTCCGTCATCGGGTGGCTGTCTGAGATATTTATCGATCCCGACCGTGGCCTGGATACAGTGGTAACCCAATACACTGTTTATAGTCCCGCCGACGATGACCCCGCCATTGGCGGGGATGACACCGTCCGCCTGGTCAAAAAGGGGGACGAGCTGGTGCTGACGGTTACACCAGACTGGTACGGCAGCCGCTCATTCGTGGTATCCGCCCGGGATGCCAGCGATACCAGTGTGGTGATCTTCGACATCTTCAAAGTGACCGTCCTGGCGGTGAATGATCCACCCACCCTCGCGCCCCTGCCAGGGCTCTACCTGGTGGAAGACGACACGGCGCATGTCGATTGGCGCCCATACGTCCACGATGTGGACAACAGCCATGAGGAATTGACCCTCAGTTTTACACGCGCGGGTGGCGGTGCACTGCCACTGACCTTCGAGAGGGAGGGGCTCACTACCGTGGTGCGTCCCAGGGCCAACTGGTTCGGGAAGCTTGCCGGGAGGCTGACGGTCACCGACCAGGCCGGGGCCGCCGCGAGCGGGGATTTTGCCGTGACCGTTATTCCCGAAAATGATCCCCCGGGCCCCTTTCGGGGAATCTGGCCGGTCAGCCAGGAGTGGGAGCAACGGCTGCGCTATGCCGGAGAGGATACCCTGATTACCTTCGAGTGGGCGCCGAGTCCTAACCTGGACCCCGGCGATGCCCTGGTCTATACCTGGCAGCTGATGGATACCTCCGGGCAGAGGGTTCTCAAGGAGCTTCCAGCGGGCCCGTCCACCAGCGTAACGGCCCACCTGGATACGTCAGGCATCTTTCTGTGGTCTGTGGTGGCGCGTGACAGCGAAGGGGCTATGGCTACCAGTGATACCCTCCCGCTGATGCTGGAGTCGACGAGTTCGGCCACGTCAGTGAGCGAGGGGGAGTTGGCTTTCACGTTCGGGCCTAACTATCCCAATCCGTTCAGCGATTTAACACGCATCGCCTATACCATTCCGAGATATTCCGATGTTGTGATCACCGTGTACGATGCCATGGGCAGGAAGGTGAAGGTGCTGCGTGCCGAGCCGCACTACCAGGGTAGCTATGTGACGCAGTGGGATGGCCGCGACCATCAGGGTCAGCGGGTGGCATCGGGTCCATACGTGGCAGAGATCCGGGCAGGGATCAACTCGGCCTACCTGAAGCTGGTAGTGGTCCATTGAGCCGGACTATCCCGGTAGGAGTTCCAAAAGAAGTTGCCTGGGGATATGCATAGATGTGGCCCACATCACAAATATATGTGACCTATGTCATAAACTCGGATAATCCTATACTATTTCGCCTGAAAACTCTATATTTGGGGGCAACCAAGAAGACTGGGCGAGAGTCTAAAACCACATCATGCGCAATCTGAGTTTTCTGTTACTGATCGGTCTCACGGGATTGTCGGCCCAGTCTATCACCAAGGTGGACTTTGAGGTTCTCCCCGGCAATCTCATCGATGTGACTTACACTATTTATGATACGGAGCCCGGCGCGGTCTATATCATCGAGCTCTACGCCTCCCTGGATGGTGGTTACACCTATCCCATCCATGCCAACAGCGTCACTGGGGACGTAGGCCAGCGGGTGATGGGCGCGGGCCTGAAGAGCATCCTCTGGAAGGTGCTGGAAGACGTGCCGGCCCTGGTTTCCGACAACCTGGCGCTCAAGGTGGTGGGCCGCACACGCACCACCGTCGGCGGCTTCTTCCGCTCCCTGGTGGTAGGCAACCGCCTGACCAAGCGGATGAGCAACGGCATTACCTTCTACGGCGGTGGTGGCGACTACTATCTCCTTGAGGGCGGGCCTTTCGCAGACATGATGGAGAACGGGAGCCTGGTCCCCAAAGTGAATGGCCGGTTCGGCCTGCGCATCACCAAGGTGCCGTTCGTATACCGCTTCAACGTGCTGTACAGCAACTGGGGTATGAAGCTGTCAGACGATGAAGATCAGCGGCGGTTGAAGTATCTGTCCTTCGGCGACCCACGGTACGGGGGCGAAGAGATTATACTCCACTACGCCGGATTTTCTTTTTCCATGGCCTATACCCCCCTGCCGGTGTTTGGTCTGCTCCTGCCCCAGGTTGGCGGCGGGGTCAGCCTCAACCGCTTCCAGCTGGGGAACGCTAAGGGCAGCGTCACCTCCTCCCTGAACAACCCGGGCCTGTTCGCTGAGGTGGCTGTGCAGGTCAACTTCTTCCGATGGCTGAAGTTGAACGTGGGCGCCAGGCAGAATTTCCTGAGCCCCTGGGTGAACTTTACGGAAGGTTTCCTCGAAGTAGGCTTACATATTCCAACCCGATGAAACGGCACTCTCACTTCATCTTCACATTGCCGTTCCTGCTGTATCTGGCGGGCTGCGATCAGACCCGCTCCGACCTGATCGAAAATATCTTCTTTACCGACGACGAAGAATGGCTGGACCGGAACACCGATGAAGACCCCTACGAGCTGGTTGACAACCTGTGCTGCAACGACTATTACCCCTATCCCCTTCCCATTGATACGGTCATTCATGCCGTCATCAATCCCGATGACGACCTGGACTATTTTGATATCCAGGTTACAGACAGCTACGCCGGGCGACTGGTGCTGACACCGGAAGATGATGACATCGTATTCCGGGTTTTCATTCGTACCTTGAAGACCGAGTACGACGCCTTGGTGGATACTTTCGACGATCCAGTAGGTGACAACGACCACTGGACCGTTCTCTATGGTCCCTCTGCCACTTTCACCGTCCTGGTGGCCGGCGCCAGGGGGGACTACGTCCTGGGTTGGCAGCATGTTACTATGGAGGATGGTTTGAAAATAGTTTATCCCGGAGCAGATGACAGGTGGCGGCGATCCAACTGGGAGATCATCAGCTGGGCCTCGCAGCAGAGCGAGCCTGTGTCGGCGGCGCTGCTGAGGGGGCCGGTAATCGTACGCTTCCTCAAGAGCGGGAGCGATGCTATCTATGATGAATACAAGCCCGAGCTGGATTGGCACATCCCCGATGATCTCGAAGTAGGCACTGGTTATCGCATTATGATTTACTTCACTGCTAACCCTAAAAGAATGAACATTTCCGATGAGTTTGAGATCTACTACTAGCCTCCTGGCCGTGCTGATGCTGGGCCATATCTGGCTTGCCGCTCAGGAGTTTGAAGGGGTTAGCCCGGCCAAGCCGGTGAAGCTCGTGCCGCCGGGCTATGAAGAGAGCGCCGCTCCGGCACCGGAACCGGAAGTGGTTTATCCGACCAGCGACGTGGACATCGACATTCCCGCTGCTATGACCCCGCGGCCCGACGCGGTTGGTGTAGTTATCGGGATTACCGAGTATGCTCACCAGGACGTCCCCCGGGTGGACTTTGCCCGGC
>CAZULW010000078.1:0-10937 GCA_964621455.1 uncultured bacterium | reverse complement strand
GATGGCGGGGGATGGGACGCAAAGACCGCTAAGAAAGTGAGAGAACCAAACCAAGAGATTGAACATTTAGCTCATCGGGTAATAGGCGCGGAGATCAAGGTTCATAAGTGCTTAGGGTAAAAAAGGAATCAAACGGGTCATCTTGTCCCGATCTTTGCGACCTTGGCGTCTTGGCGGTTCAGTTTCTTTTTATTCGTGTCGATTCGTGATAATTCGTGGCCGATTCTTCTACTTCACCAGGATCACCGGGCCGTGGGCCTTGAGGACGGGGGTCTATTCTCCCTGCCGCTCAGCCTGCTTCGGCGAGCACCGATACTTCCTCTTCAAGACAACCTTTCAGCCGTTCCTTCACAACTTCCAGATCGTACCGGGTTTGCAGGTTGAGCCAGAAACGCTCGGAGGTGCCGAAATATCGTGAGAGCCGCAGAGCTGTATCAGCCGTAATCGACCGCTTGCCGTGGACGATTTCGTTGATACGGCGAGGGGCTACACTGATGTCCTTTGCCAGCCGGTACTGGCTGATCTGCATGGGCTTCAGGAACTCTTCAAGCAAAATTTCACCAGGATAGACCGGCGGAAGTCTTTCAGTAGTCATTACAGTCTCCTAGTGATAATCAACGATTTCCACATCGAAAGCATCCCCCCGGCTCCATTGAAAGCAGATGCGCCATTGATCATTAATCCGAATACTGTATTGTCCTTCACGGTCCCCTGCAAGTTTCTCAAGACGATTGCCGGGGGGTATCCGCAGATCTTCAAGGACTTCGGCAGCATCAAGTATGGCCAGCTTGCGCAGGGCGGTACGCTGGACCACGATTGAAAACCTTCGGACGAACCGCCGAAAAAAAACATCTTCGGTTCTCTTATCCCGAAAGCTTCTGATCATTTAAATATGTCCCCTTGGGACAAGGGCAATAATAACACTGCACGATAATAACGTCAAGCGTTATTATGACGCTTATTTGGTCAAAGAATTACCGTAACCCCCTTCGTGAAAATTCGTGATAATTCGTGGCCGATTCTTCTACTTCACCAGGATCACCGGGCAGTCGGCTTTGAGGACGGTCTTGTCCGGCCTGGTGCCCTTGATAAAGGCCTTCAGGGGGTTCATCCTGGACTTGCCCATGATGATGATGTGGTCGGTGCCGGCGGTTTCGGTAAAGACGGTAACCGGGTCGCCGGTCTTGAAGTGCTGCTCATAGGAAATATGCTGGCGGTCGAGGTAGCGCCGGGCCCAGCGGGCGGCCCCGCGATAGCCCTTGCCGAAGCGCTGGGTCTTGCTCACGGTAAGCAGGTCCACGTGGGCCTTGAAGTGCCGGGCTACCCGGCTGCCGAAGACCACCGCCCGCTTGGTGGCCTGGGAATCGTCTACACAGAGCAGGATCTTGTAGTTCCAATCGGGGTCGAAGTCCTTCACGAACAGGATGCTGGTATCCACGAACTGCACCAGCTGGCGGGTGAGGCGCTTGCGGCTGCCCCCGCCTACAATGGTGAGGATATAGTCCCGGTCTTCCGTCTCTTTCCGCAGCTGGTCAACCGGGTCACCCTCCCGGAAGATGAGGCGGATCTTCTCCCCATGGACGTGAGGCACGATCACCCGGATGCGGTCCGCGTCCGCCACCAGGTTGGTGGGATCGAACTGCTCGATGGACGGATCGATGAAGTTCCAGTCCTGCAGGCGGCGATAGGCCCAGCGCAGCACATCCACACCCGGGTGGTTGATCTCCCAATTCAGGAGCGCGTCCCCGGCCAGTTTGACTCCGCCGGAGAGCAGCTCCCTGGGCCGGTCCCCCACATAGACCACCGACAGATCGGCGGAGAAGGCATTGGCGACGGCGCTCCCGATCTGGAGGGTGCGCTCCGAGTAGGTGCTGCTTCTGATGGCAACCAGGAATCGCACGACTATGACTCTCTATCCAATGGGACCATGACCTATCACCTAATATGGGGCCAATAAAATAGCAACGCCAGCAATAAAACGGTGATTGAAGCCAGCGTGATGCGCCAGCCGGCCTGTACGAAATCT
Organism: uncultured bacterium; assembly: GCA_964621455.1. GTDB lineage: Bacteria > Fidelibacterota > Marinisomatia > SCGC-AAA003-L08 > TS1B11. The sequence continues at coordinate 8,911 of CAZULW010000078.1, read as the reverse complement.
CTGGGACGGATCAAACCAGTGGCGACGATGATCATCCCCGCGGGCGCGCCCACTGCCATGAGATAGCCGAAGGCCGAGGACACGGCGGTGGCCAGACCCAACAGGACCGGATCGCCGCCGAAGTTCATGAAAAGGGGGCCCAGCATGGCCACCGTAGCGCTGGGACTCATAATGTTCGTCACAATAGTGGTGAAGGCGATAACCAGGCTGTACTGGACCAGGGCGAACTGCTCCAGGAGTCCGCCGGTGGCAGCGACAAGCTGCTGGGCCACCCAGAGGGCCGCGCCGGTGTTCTTCAGCTGCACTCCCAGGGAAATGGCCGCAGCGAACAGCAGTACTATACCCCAGTTGGTTCGCTGGTTGATCTCCTGCCACTGCACCAGCCCCGCAGCCAGGTAGAGGAACACCCCGGCCAGCGCCACCACCCCCAGGCCGATCCGGTCGCTCAGAAACACCCACGCCAGGAAAACGATGATGAACAGAACAATGGCCAGAACCTGCTGGCCCGTGAGGGGACCGGCCGCGGCCACCTTGGCCTTCAACTTGTGGACGGCGCTGTCCAGGCGATCCCGCTCGGGTTTGAAAGCCCGGGAGAGGAGCCAGCCGGCCAGGGGTATTTGCACCAGCAGCAACGGATAGGTGAAGCTCATCCAGCGCAGGTAGCCGATTTTCGCCAGGCCGAAGTCGGAAAGGTAGTTGATCATGATGACGTTGCGGGCACCGCCGGAAGGAGTGCCGATGGACCCGATGATGCTCCCGTAGGCCAGGGCGAACAGCAGCAGTTTGGTCAGGCCCGGCACCTCGTTGGGGTCATCGGAGGTGTTGCGGATCAGGGTCAGGGCCACGGGAAGGAGCATGGCCACGACCGCGTGCTCACCGATAAACGACGTGAGCAGCAGGGAGATGACGAAGAAGCCCCACATGATGGACCTTACCCGGCTGCCGGTGAGGGTGAGTATGACCAGGGTGAGGCGGGCATCCAGCCCCTGCCGGATGATGGCCACCGCCAGCATGAGGGAGCCCATGATGAAAAAGACGGCATCGCTCATGTAGGACTGGGCCACTTCCGAGGGCCCGGCGATGGCAAAGGTTACCTGCAGGACGGCGATGAGCAGGGCGATTGCCGGCAGCGGGACGGCCTCGCTGATGATGAGGATCACCACCACGATGGCGATGATCAAGGTCCGGTAGCCTTCGATGGAGATGCCGTCGGGGCGGGGCAGAAGGTACAGCGCCGTCCCCAGCGCGGCGGCAAAGAGCAGCCAGCGCTTCTGGTAGACCCAATACAGCAGTGATCTCAGCATGACGGCTTGGTGAGCGGGGGTATCCCGTGCACGAGGCTAAACTTAATACCGGTGGTCCTTGATGCGGCATGAAGAAAGAAAACCGCAAAGGCGCAAAGGACGCAAAGATAAGAATTAGACAGGATAAACAGGATTAACAGGATATACTGAGAAGAAGTAGCAGTGGCAGTAGCAGTTGCAGTAGCAGTTGGCAGTTGGCAGTAGGCAGTGAAGAGTGAAGAGCGAAAAGCGAAGGGCGAAGAGCGAAGCTGGAGGTTAGCCGCCAAGGATGCCAAGGACGCGAAGAAAAATACGAAGAGCGAAGAGCGATGGGAGCTAGTGGCAGTTGGCAGTCACTAATCACCAATCACCAATCACCAATCACCAGTAGCAGTCTCAACAATTAAACAACTCAACAATTAAACAAAAGTAGCAGTAACCAGTCACCAATTACCAGTCACCAGTATCTGCCTACCGCAAACCCGGTAGAAAGGTAATAGAATACTTCAGCAGCACGGCCCGGGTGCTTGAGAAGGGCAGGGCCGGCTCCTCGCTCTGGCGGTCCGTGTTCAGGTTGTCGTTATAGACCAGGTACAGGTCGGTGCGCTCGGTCATTGCGCCCTCGAAGACGGGTTTATGCATGGTCAGTGGCAGGGGCTCGATGGCCTGCCAGGCCGCCTCGTCGCTATGGCCGTCCAGGGTGATGGGGCCGGACAGGCGGGGCAGGACCAGGGGCGTCGCCCGGTCATCATCAGGCCCTGGTACGGCCAGGGTGGTCTGGAAGGGGAGGATCGGGAGCGAGCAAAGCAGGAGCAGGGCGGAGAGCCGGGGGGTACGCATCGTTGGCTTCCTTTAGATTAGTCTGAACAGCACTGGCAAACCTGGCGGTGGTGCGTTCATTCGCCTTAAGATGACGGATTATAATTTATGTATGTATAATTCCAAATAACAATATAATAAGACCCACAACTGTCCCGGAGGGATGCCTATGGCAAAGTCGTGGGCTAGTCGGTTGTCTTGATCCAGATTAGCCCACGGTTTTCCCGGAGGGACTCCTCTGGAGTAACCGTGGGATTGAAGGGCTCAGTGCAGGAAGATATCGTCGTCGGGGTGGTAGGGGCGGGTATCCACGCCGGTGTGCGCCTGGCACTCGTCCGGGGGCTCGGTGCCTTCCAGGAAGATCTCCTTTTGCCGGGGACAGTACTTGGTGGGGCGGTCCTTGGTCACCTGGCAGACGTCCATCTCCACGACACCATCGGGCATTTTCCAGTCGGTGGCAGGCAGGTTGAAGGTCTGGTGAATCTCCTTCATGATGCGGGCCCAGATGGGGAGGGCGGCCACGTTGCCGTAGCGCTTCTCGCCCAGGCTCACGCTGGGATCGTCCACCCCCAACCAGACCCCGGCGGCCAGCTGGTGAGTAAAGCCGATGAACCAGGCGTCGGTCCATCCGTCAGTAGTGCCGGTCTTGCCGGCAGCAGGGCGGTAAAAATCATACTTCCAGCCGAGGCTCCCGGCGGTGCCGCCAGTGATTACGCCTTTCATCAGGTCCAGCAGAATGTAGGCCTTGTCTGCCCGGATAACCTCCCTGCGCTCGGGGATGAACTCCCGCAGGGTCTTGCCCCGCCGGTCTACCACCTTGACGACCGCGACGGGCTCCACCCAGACCCCCCGGTTGGCTATGACGGCATAGGCAGCGGTAATATCCAGTGGCAGGACTTCACTGGTACCCAGGGAGATCGCCCGTACCGCCCGCATGGGCGTGCTGATATGGAAACGCTTGGCCATAGTCACCACCTGCTCGGGCGTGACCAGCTCCTGGATGATCCGGGCTGAGACGATATTCAGTGAGCGCTGTAAACCTTCCCGCAGGGTAACCAGGCCGCTGGAGGAGCCGTCGTCATTCCGGGGATCCCAGATGCTGGTATCGATGACGGCATCGCCGGTGCTGGCGAGAGGCTGGTTCAACAACTGGGTAGATACGGGATAGCCATTGTCAATGGCCGTCATGTACAGGAGGGGTTTGAAGGTTGAGCCAGGCTGGCGTCTGGCCTGGGTGGCCCGGTTAAAGAAGTCCGGGAAGTCCATCCGGCCACCGACCATGGCCAGGATGTGGCCGGTGTCATTCTCCAGTAGAATGACCGCTCCCTGGACCAGGAGCCGGTCTTTCAGGCGCTCATCAATGGTGATTTCGCCGCGGATCATGGCCTTAACCGAGTCCAGCGGGAAGACGGTGGTGTCGATAATGCTGTAAATCAGGGAGTCGGAGGAAAGGAAGGACTCATTAAGCACCTCCTGATTCTGCTGGATTTCATCCATGAACACCCGTTCGACGATCTCCTGCATGCGGGAATCCAGGGTAGTATGAATCTCCAGGCCATCCCGGTACAGGTTGATGCCGAGCCGCTCATCTTCCAGTTCCATTTTCCGGCGGACGTGCTCGGTAAAGTAGGGTGCGAAGCCCGGCGCCGCCTTGGGTCTACTGACGGCGATGGGCCTGTACAGGATTCGCTCACATTCCTCCCAATCGATGAATCCTCTCTCCGCCATGACTTTGAGGACCAGGTTCCTCCGCTTGAAAGCCCGGTCCGGGTGAGTCAGGGGACTGTATCGGGCAGGGGAAGGCAAAGCCCCGATGAGGAGAGCCGCCTGCTCCAGGTTCAGGTCCCGGGCATCCACCCTGAAGAACTCCCGGGCCGCAGCCTGAATCCCGTAGGTGCCGTGGCCGAAATAGATGGAGTTGAGATACATCTCCAGGATCTCTTGCTTGGTGTAGGTGCGTTCGATCTGGATGGCCGTCAGCACCTCCTTGAGCTTGCGGGTAATGGTTTTACGGAAGCCGATGGTGTCGTAGAGGTTCCGGGCCAGCTGCTGGGTAAGCGAGCTGAACCCCTCGCGATAACGCAGGCTGGCCATGTTCACCAGGATGGCCCGGAGCACGCCGCGCGTGCTCACTCCCCAGTGGTCATAGAAGCGCTGGTCCTCCATGGACAGGACAGCATGGCGAACATCCACCGGCATCATCGTCCCGGGAATGAGAACCCGCTGCTGCGTGAACAGCTTGGTAATGACTTTCCCATCACGGGAAATGATCTTGGTAGCGACAGCGGGGCTGAAATCCTGGAGCTGCCGGAGGGAAGGAAGGTCTCTTGATAGATACCACAGGTAGGCTGTCATAATGGCACCTACGGCCATGAGCGTCACAAAGGCGTTGCGGAAAGCCGGCCGCCAGCCGTTGGGAGGCCTGGCAACCGCCCCTTTTTGCTCCCCCTCGGGATGAGTTACTGGCTCTTCAGTCGTGGTTCGGGCCTTATTAGGTCTATTATTACCCATGGATTGGATTCCGGTACTTTGAGGTAATTTACGCCTTTGGGCAGTAAAGGTTCAGGAGAATTTCGCATAATACCCCTTCAGAGGTGCTTCGACCTCCACGAGAATATCCGTCATTTAATAGCGCAGCGCGGTGGCTGGCAGCGCTTCCTACCCCTTGGGCTTGGTCATGCTCATGGGGTCCAGCAGGCGGGTGAGCTCCTCCTCGGAGACCAGGCTCTTTTCCCGGGCCACCTCCCGCACGGTCTTGCCGCTCTCAAAGGCCTCCTTGGCGACCTTTGCGGCGGCGTCGTAGCCGATTACCGGGGCCAGGGAGGTGCACATGGCCAGGCTGACCTCGATGTAGTCGGCGCACTTCTGCTCGTCGGCCTCCAGCCCTTCCACCAGCTTCTCGCGGAACATGGCCGCGGCACCGGCCAGGAACTCGATGCCCTCCAGGAGGTTCCGGGCCACCAGGGGCAGCATGAGCGTGAGCTCGAAAAAGCTGCCCAAACCGCCATGAGCAATCACCACGTCATTGCCGATGACCTGGGCGCAGGTCTGGATCATGGCTTCGCAGATGACCGGATTGACCTTGCCGGGCATGATGCTGGAGCCAGGCTGGACGGCCGGAAGTTTAAGCTCACCCAGGCCGCACCGGGGGCCTGACCCCAGCCAGCGGATGTCGTTGGCGATCTTGCTCAGGCTCACGGCCAGAGTCTTCAGCGCGCCGGAGACCTCCACCGCCCCATCGAAGGCGGCCTGGGCCTCGAAGTGATTGGGCGCCTCCACGAACTTCAGGCCGGTCATGGCCGAGAGCTCTTTGGCCACCCGGCCGCCGAACTCCACGTGGGTGTTGATACCGGTGCCTACGGCGGTCCCGCCGATGGCCAGCCGGCTCAACTCCTCCCCGGCACGGGTCAGGCGATCCACCCCGGACTGCACCATGGCCGCGTAACCGGAGAACTCCTGCCCCAGGCGGATGGGGGTGGCGTCCTGCAAGTGGGTGCGGCCGATCTTGAGGACGTGGTCAAAGTCTTTGGCTTTCTGGTCAATGGCCTTGTGCAGGGCCTTGAGGGCCGGTATGAGTTGACCAGAGAGAGCCACAGCAGCTGCTACATGAATGGCCGTAGGGATGACGTCGTTGCTGGACTGGCCCTTGTTAACATGGTCGTTGGGGTGCACCGGCTCGCGGGTGCCGATCTGGCCGCCCATCAGCTCACTGGCCCGGTTACCGATAACCTCGTTGGCGTTCATATTGCTGGAGGTGCCGGAGCCGGTCTGAAAGACGTCGATGGGGAACTGGTCATCGAGCTTGCCGTCGATGACTTCCTGGGCGGCCTTGATGATGGCTTCCGCCCGCTCCTTGTCCAGCAGACCCAGATCCAGGTTCACCTGGGCGGCTGCCTTCTTGACCATCCCCAGGGCCCGGATCATGCCGGTGGGGATGGGTAGACCACTGATGGGGAAGTTCTCCACGGCCCGCTGGGTCTGGGCGCCGTAGTAGGCGGTATCCGGGACGAGCATCTCGCCCATTGAATCTAGTTCAACTCGGGTTCCCATTTTGATTTTTCCTCCTGAAGTCGTTACAGTAACAGCGCAACCTGTCCCCGACAAACCGTCGGGGCCAGACGGGCCTGACCGGCTGGTGTACAGAGCTTTGAGGTTCAGCCGCTCTCCCGCTGACCGCCCTTGCGCGTGGGGCGCGGGATTGTATTTTCGGGGCAGTTTTTGGCAGCTCCCCGTCCGTCAGGGAACCTGCATCTGCCGATTTTTGAAATAAAAGTTACCCATCAGGATGGACGGGCGGTATGATTTTCGGGGCGGGCTGCCTTCAGCCATCAGCCGTCAGCAATTAGCAGGAAATGGAACAGGGCTTCCGGTTAGGAGCCTTCCTTTTCTATAAACGGAAGCAATAGCTGCCCGCAGCAATCATTCCACCGCCCCCTCCGCCAAAAACCCCTGCTCTTCCCCACCCCCGTAGCTAAATTCACCCCCGGTATGCACAAGCGCCTTACACAACTCAGCCACGGGGCCGGTTGTAGAAACTCGATGATGAGACTTAACTTTATCCCAGGATAAGGTGTATGCAAAAACAACCGCTAGCTGAAGTATTTGGCTTTCCCCCTGATAATCTATCCAGGGAAGTAGAGCGATACCGGAAGAATAGACTGTGCCCTTTCCACAATAGGGTCCCATCGTGCACCAAGAACAGCGCAACTGATCCTCTGGGCGTTTGCTGTATCTTTCATGAAGGAGTGACGGTTATTACCTGCCCTATCCGCTTTACTGAAGAATGGATAATCACGGAGGATGCTGCAAAGTTTTACTTCTCCAAGGATATTGTGAACGACGGCAGATGGACATCACTGCGCGAAGTGCCCTTAAAGGACAAGTTTGGCAAAGCTGCTGGCAATATCGACTATGTGCTTGTTTCTTATGATCATGAAGGCCGAATAATGGATTTTGGCTCGCTGGAAATTCAAGCTGTTTACATATCAGGCAATATCAGTGATCCATTCAAGTACTATATGAGGGATCGGGCAAAGCGTAAAAATATGGACTGGTCAAGCAGACCTAAGTATCCCAGGCCGGATTACTTGTCATCCTCTCGAAAAAGGCTGGTGCCTCAAATGATCTATAAGGGAGGAATACTTATGACTTGGGGAAAGAAACAGGCGGTTGTCATTCAGAAGAGCTTTTATGATACCCTGCCTCCTCTGCCCTCTGTAGGCTCCCCTGATGAGGCTGACATTGCCTGGTTTGTTTACGATTTGCGTAGAGATAATGATAACAATAGGCTGAAAATGGAGCTTTACGATACGGTTTACACTCAGTTCAGATCAGCGGTAGACCAGATCTCAACGGCAGATCCCGGTAACGTCGATGACTTTATTCAGGTTCTTCAGGATAAGCTAAATGAGGAACGTAACAGTATACCACCAGATGCGCCAACCTTGACAGATATTACCACGTTAACGGAATAGAAGTGAAGGTCTCGGAAACCATCGATTTATTTGGGATGCCACAAATAATGAGGGCACCAAATGTGGCATCGGTCCCTCAATACAGCCCCTTCAGGTTTCCAGGCGGTAAGACCTGGCTGTATCCGTTTGTGAGAAGATGGCTTGCTTTTCAAACCCGGAAACCACACTTGCTTATCGAGCCGTTTGCTGGGGGGGCCAGTGTAAGCCTTGCGGCGGTAATTGAGGGTCTCGTTGATGGTGCTCTCCTGGTTGAGATTGATTCGAGTATTACGGTGGTATGGCAGGCGATACTTGCGGGGGACGTCGAACATCTGGTTAAAAGAATATCAAGTTTCGAGATTACGGAGAAAAACGTTGAGGAGGTTCTCAGCAAAGAGAACGATTCGGTTTTAGATAAGGCATTCGCATCATTATTACGAAATAGAATAAGTCATGGCGGCATTACGGCGCCAGGTGCGGGATGGATCAAACATGGTGAAGACGGGAAAGGCATAAGATCGCGTTGGTATCCAAAGACCTTATGCAACAGGATACGTGCTATTGCCTCGGTGAAGGATAGGCTCCAGATCCTGGAGGGTGATGGTTTTGAAATCCTATCGAATTACAGAAATCATGAGAACGTGGTATTCTTTATTGACCCACCCTACACGGTTGCCGGGAAGCGACTATACAACCATTTCGATATTGACCACGAGAGGTTATTCGAGATTGTGAGCAACTTGAGAGGCGATTATCTCATTACATACGATGAGTCCGAAGACATTATCCGGCTGGCCCGCAACCATCAAATGGATTTCGATAAGGTTTTGATGAAGACAACCCATCACTGGGATAAGTATGAGCTGCTGATAGGAAGGGATGTAAAATGGTTGCGAAAATAGGGATTGAAGTGCTCTAATACTAGGGTGGTCCTCCACTCGTCGCCAGCGCCAAAAATCCCTGCCCTCGCCCCCGGCCGTAGCTAAATTCACCCCCGGTATGCACAAGCGCCTTACACAACTCAGCCACGGGGCCGGTTGAGCCTGCAAGCTGGGTCCTGAGGACCTGGCCCAGGTCCTGGGTCAACTGCCGCGCCAGCCCGCCGATGAGCACGTTCTCGTCGGCTTTGAAGCCGCCGACGACGCTGCCGCAGTGCGCCTAAGCAGCGGCCGCATCCTCGTCCAGAGCGTGGACTTCTTTCCCCCCATCGTGGACGACCCCTACCAGTTCGGGCAGATCGCCGCCGCCAACGCCCTCTCCGACATCTACGCCATGGGTGGGCGACCCCTGTTCGCTCTGAACATCGTGGCCTTCCCCCGCCAGGAGCTCTCCCTGGATATCCTGACGGAGATCCTC
>CAZULW010000077.1:0-11058 GCA_964621455.1 uncultured bacterium | reverse complement strand
TCACCAGGATCAGCCGCTCCATGCGCTCCCACCGCTGGCCCGACCCGGCATCTCTGGCCCGAAACAGGAGCACGTACTGGCCGGTCCGGTAGCGCACCGGGTCCACGCTGCTGGCGTCCCAGGGGACTGCCCCCGCCCCTGGCACCGGCCCCTCGTTGAAGACGACGCCCAGCCGCCGCCCGGCCAGGTCATAGATCTCCACCCGCAAGTTGACGGAGGCGAAAGGCGTTACGTACTGGATCCTCAGGATCGAGGATACGGTATTGAGAGGAAGCGGGTTGGGTTCCAAGGTCACGCCGGATTGACCCGGTGGCAGCAGGACCGAGTTTTCCCTGCCGGCGGTATGCCCCCGGGGGGCGGGGGACGTAACCCAGGAGGTTGTCCCCTGCGATGGGGCCGTGGGGCTTACCTTTTCCAGAGACCTACCCGCGGTAGTGAGCGCGAAGAGGCCGTAGTCCACCTGGTCGATAACCGCGGCGTTAGGATCGAGCAGGCTAACCTGGTCGCCGGCGTTATTGAGGCTCGGAAAGCCCGGGACGGTAATGACGAAGATATTCGGCGGCCACCCGCTGGTGCCCCCGGTCGAATCGCCGGTGACCACCACGTAGTCGCCAGGAAGAAGGACCTCCTCAGGCAAGAAGACACCGGCGGTCTGGTCGCGGACCTGCCAGTCTTTCAGATTTACACTGCTTTCAGTTGTGTTTACCAGCTCCACCCATTCCGGGTCGCCGGTCAGGGGGGTGTACATGATCTCATTCACCGCAACGGCCAGATCGGATGCGGCAATGGGCAGCTCCACCTGGAGGCTGTTGTTGGTGGTGTCGTAGTCGCCTGGAACGGTCAATCGTACTGTCAGGGAAAAAAGCCCCAGAATACCAGCTGGCGCTTCCCAATCGAAGGGGACCGCCTGGCTCTCTCCCACAGCCAGGGATGGAACGTCCGCCACCGCCAAATCTCCGGTCAGAAGCTTTCCGCCCGCAGCTGCCAGACCGTAATTGGTAACGGTGGCCGTTATGGTAAAGCCTCCTGGAGATGGCGTTATCTGCCAGTCCAGGGCGTCAAGGCCGAGGTCTATTACCTGACCAGCCACTGAATTGGGGCCGCCCGGGGTGCCATGCAGCCAAGTGCTGGCACGCCAGTTACCGGGAAGGGTACAGTCGTCCAGGATGATCTTTTCCAGGGAATGTCCCCGGGCGGGAACATCCGGGCCCCAGCCCATGACGTCCACGGTGGCGCCCCGGGCATCGATGAGAAACAGGGTGTCCCCGTCGTTGTTCAGGAGGCCGCCGATCTCGCTGTCATCAACGAAAAGGAGGAGGGCCGTATCCGGAATCAGGTTCCGGTAGGCACCGCTATCGACGCTGTAATCGGCCTCCAGAATTACAGCATAGCCCCTGGACTCCAGCCGCATCCGGTCTCCAAGGATGGTATCGGGATGATCATCAGAAAGGTCCGCTATAAACCAGTCCGCGAGGTTTACGGTAGTATCGGAGATATTTACGATTTCCACAAATTCGCTGTTTAGCGTGCCCGACCCCGGTTGGATCATCACTTCCGAAATCACCACCGGCCCGCAGAGACCTGACGCTGCCAGCAGCAGTACTAGGCCTGTCACCTGGATATACTCCTTAATATAATGGGTAAAAAAACTGGCTCTACCGCCAAGGTACGATAGTGGGATCAAGCGGGCAAGGAATGATTGATGGGCGGTTGTCCCGGCGGGCGCGGGTGGCTAACTTATTCGTATAGACCAGCCCCGGCCTGGGGCTGGCAATAGCCGGAATGTTTTCGTATCTTTAGCAAGTAACCTGATTGATCAATGAAATCTCATCAGAAGCGCATGACTGTCAGGGGGTACCCCATTGATTTCCTGGTGACTGGCAGAACCTCCACGCGCAGGCCGGGATGATGCTGAGTCGTTCTCTCCGGGCCTGGTCTCTTATCGTTTTGTGGGTGGTCCTGGGCCCAGGTGCAGCTCTTTTCGCCCAGGAAACCGGGGATACCGTTTCTGTTTCGTCGGAATCCTCCCTGCTTGAGCAGGTTTATGAGCACCGCATTTCTCTGCTGCAGGACAGCCTTTTCCTTACCAACGAGCAGCTGGATGCCGTCAATTTCATGGTTCGGGAGTTGGAGCAGCGGACGGATACCCTGGCCGATTCTCTGGCCCTTGCCCAGGGCCAGGTCCGGCAGCTGGCGGACAGCTTGTTCCGCCTATTAATCCTTTATGATCGGGTCGTAACCGAAAACCGGCAAAACCTGGAGCGCTTGAGTACCCTGAGCGATTCCATCGCCCAAAGCTACCGACGGGAAAACGAGCTGCAGGCCCTGAAAGATTCCCTCCTGATTATCCTGGCGAGAACCCAGAACCATCTCGCCATGACCAGCGGCGCCCAGAGAGCCTACTCTGACACGGTGATTGCCTTGAGGAATACACTTGAGACCCTGCGGCGGGAATTGACCGCCGGTGAGCAACGGGTCACGGGCATGTATGAGCAGCTCCAGACAGCCCTGCTCAGTCCCGAAGAGGCTACCGTGGATTCTGCGGTGGATGAGAGACATGTCAATTATTTGCGGCAGCTGGCGGATTACCAGCTGGAGACTACAGGACTGGTACGCATGCTGCAAGCAAGAGGTGAGAGCGAAGAGATTTACGCCTACAAGTTGGATGAATTCCGTCAGTACCTGGTCCGGGCGGCTCTACAGGGGCATACCCCGGAGGCCCTCAATCTCTTTGCCCGAACCTATACTGAGCAGGATGACGCCATCCGGGGAACCCTTGCCTACTTGATGACCCTCTTTATTTATCCCGAAACGGAGACCGGACTCCAGGCCATGGACCAATTGGAAGAACTGGTTGAAAGGGATGGTGAACTGGGAAGGTTGTACTATGAAGTCGCGCTCAACCCCGATTCCGTTAATGTCAGTGACGAAGAGTTCTACCGGTTCCTGAACTACCTGGACCACGTCCGGAAGCTGCCCAATGCCACCGCCAGGGAGTGGTTTATCAAGGAGGCCCAGCGGTTTCTGGCCATGTATCCCGGCATATTCCAGGCGGACCAAGTGCTGGTATGGATCGCCCAGGCTTATCATGCCCAAGAGCAGTATCACAAGGAAATCCTCACTTATACCAAAATACGTACATTGCATCCCTTCAGTCGCCTCACTCCCCATGTCACCTATGCCATGGCCGAAGTCACGGCCAATAATCTTAGGGAGTATAAGACCGGTGCGGCACGGTATGCACGTTTCAGGCAAGAATTCCCCAACCACGAAAAAGCGCCCGCCGCTCTTTTCGCCCAGGCTGCGATCTATGTAAACGAATTGACGGACTACCAGCAGGCGAGTGAGCTGTATCGTGAACTGGCGGACACTTACCCTGAAGACCCGCTGTCTCCTGTCAGCCTGTTCAAGTTGGCTGAACTGCTGCGCCTCCGATTGGCCTCACCTACCGGGGCACTGGCAGTCTATGAAGAGATCCTCACGCGCTATGGCCAGGAACCGGAGATGGGTATCCCGGCTCTTGAGGGGTTGGCCACTATCTCCAGGGGGATCCGGCAATACGACGCGGCGGTGGTCTATTATCTGGACATTCACCAACGCTACCCCGAAGCAGAGGAACAGGCCGTCGCAGCTATACTCCAGGCAGCCGGGATATACGAATCACAGCTTAAAAACCTCGATGCCACCATCCACACCCTTCACCTGATACTTGACAACTATCCCGATTACCCCGGTATCAGGTCCGTCCAGCGGCGGGTCCAGAAGCTGCAAAAGAGACCAGGCTGATCGAGCCGCCAAAAGTGGTCGGAAGCAGACAGCCCCGGGTTTTCTCCGGGGCCGCCAACGGTTATTATTCTCGTGCCGGCTGGAAGATCGGCTAGCGGCCGGGCCAGAGCTCGGTGCGAATTCGCAGCTCCATGCCGGGCTTAAGCCGGCCCGCGTTGGAGTCGAGCGTCTCTTCGTTGTCCCAGAAAATCACGATCCAGGCAATTTCATCACCGTACCTATCCCCGGCAATTGACCACAACGTCTCACCTTCCTCCACTATATGGATGGTGTAGTCGTAATCCCACCTTATGATCTCATTTTCCGGTTTGCGTAACTCCAGCTCGTGGTAAGGATAGATCAGGTTGGGATCGTCGCCGATGCGTTCCAGGTTCCAACTGTAGATGCTGCGCCACTCGTTAGGGTCGCCTAATTCGTTGGTGGCTATCTTGACGAGGTAGTCATTGTGCCGAATCATGTATAAGTATGAACCTCTGTCAGGTTGCTCACGTGGCAACCTCTCCTCAATATCCCTGGGCTCTTCACGAGGAACAACCATCGGTTCAGCGGGTGCTTCCTCGGGTATAGTGACTTCCTCAACCACCTCTTCCGCTTCTACCGGGATTTCCGGCGTTTCCACGACTTCTTCGGGGGCGGGGGCTTCCTCTATAACCTCTTTGGCGCAGCCTCCCAAGGCCAATGCAACGCCGAGTACGAAAACGATGAATTGTATTTGTCTGATATTCATACACTGTATCCCTTCTTTTTTTTACCTCTCATGATAATGCAAGTAAAAAATCAGCTCAAACTGAGATTAAACTCCGTCTGAATCCGTTATTGTGATCTGCAGCACCGCCCTATAAAATGTCTCCACTCCTTATATCACACCTTTATCAACTTCTAAATATAAGAATCCCTAAGGTTCCTAAAAAGTATTAGATTCGTTTTCTTTCTTAATAGAGAATCAGGCTGCTGTGCTACTGTCAAGCACTCGTTATTGGGCATAGTACGCGTAGCAAATGGTGGAATCAACACGACTCTTTTCTTCCTGGCATACTGGACACACGATATGGCGATGAAAGATTTTAAGCGGATTCAAACCTCAGGCGGTATTACGGAGTATCGGATGACGGCCAACGATCTGACGATTCTCCTGATGGAAGACCACTCGGCGCCGGTTGCAGCTTTTATGGTCACCTACCGGGTCGGTTCGCGTAATGAGGCCGTCGGGTACACTGGGTCTACCCACCTTCTTGAGCATCTGATGTTCAAGGGTTCCCAAAGGTACAACCGGGAGCGCGGCAACTCCATCTGGACTCTGCTGCTGAACGTAGGAGCACGGATCAACGCCACCACGTGGCTGGACCGGACCAATTACTACGAGATGCTGCCGAGCGAACACCTGGAAATGGCCATCGTCGTTGAGGCTGACCGCATGCGGCAGGCCCTGCTCCGTGACAGCGACCGCCAGCCGGAAATGACGGTGGTGCGTAACGAATTTGAACGGGGAGAAAACGATCCCTGGGAAGCGCTGGACAAGAACATGTGGGCTACCGCTTACCAGGCTCACCCCTATCACCATTCCACCATCGGCTGGAAATCGGATATCGAGGGGGTTTCCACCGAACGCTTACGCCAGTTCTATGATACCTACTACTGGCCCAACAACGCGACTGTAACAGTCATTGGCGACTTCGACACCAGGCAGTTATTATCCTGGATCAAGTCCCACTTCGGTCAGTGCCCCGCCTCTCACCACCCTATTCCCGAGATGTACACCACCGAGCCCAGGCAGGAGGGTCCGCGCCGGTTTATCATCAGGCGCTCCGGTGAGGCCGGCATCGTCGGGATCGCCCACAAGACCCCGGAGGGGCGCCACCTGGATAAATACGCCTTCGCTGTTCTGAAAAACATTCTGGGCGCCGGGAAAACGAGCCGCTTTTACCGCACCCTGACAGATAAGGGCCTGGCGACTTCCACCTTCGTCGGCGACCATCTCTTGCATGATAATAGTCTCTTCATTACCTACGCATTCCTGACCCCCGATGTCGAGCACGGGAAAGTGGAGCGGATTATCCTGAGGGAGTATGAGAAGGTGAAGGCGAAGGGTGTAACCGAAAAGGAGGTGGCCCGGGCGAAGGCCATGATTAAAGCGGAAGTGGCCTTCAGCCGGGATGGGTCCTTCTCCATTGCCGCGGCACTGAACGAGGCTATTGCCATCGGTGATTGGACCTACTATACAACCTATCTTGATCGTCTCGGTTCCGTGACGAAAGAGGACATCCAGCGCGTGACTCGCACCTACCTGGTGGAAGACCAGAGCACCGCCGGCTGGTTTGTACCCCAGCCCGCAGGAGGTGATACCGGCGGTTCTGGTGTCTCCGCCGCTCCCGCCGCTGTCGTCACTGGTTCCTGGACCTACCGACCCGGCGAGGACAATTGGTCATCCGGCCCCGCCAGTGCCGTAGCAACACAGAGGGCAGGCGCCGCCGGAACCGGCCTGGCTGCCCGGATCACCGATAGTGAGGTGGTCAGAGGCCTGCGACTGGTCACCATGCCTATGGGCGTGGTTGATGTGGTAACCATCGTCGGCAGCATGTATGGCGGAAACATATTCGGCCCAACAGCGAACGACGCCACCGCCGATATCACCTCCAGCATGCTCGATCAGGGGACAATCAAGCGGGACAAGTTTACCATCAGCGGGCTGCTGGAAGCTGTGGGGACCCGGATCAGTTTTTCCTCCGATGATTATCGGGTGAATTTTTCCGCCTGCTGCCTGAAGGATACCGTGCCCCTGGTTATGGAACTCCTGGCCGAGCAGCTTCGGGAGCCGGCTTTTAACGAGGCCGATCTGGCCTCCCTGCAGAAGCGGGTGGTGGGCAACCTCAAGCGCCAGGGCGAAAGTACCGATTACCGGGCACGCATGAGGTTCAGCCAGATCCTCTATCCCCCCGACCATCCCAACTATATACCTCCCCTTGACAAACAGATTGCCGATGTTGAGGATATCACATCACCCAGCCTGCAGGGGTTCCACCGACGGCACTATGGCCTGGGAAGTCTGGTTATCGTGGCTACTGGTGATGTGGACCGGGCAGTTCTGGAAGATAACCTGGAGCGGCATTTTAGGGATTGGCAAAGGGTTGACCTCACAGCCCCGTCCCTGAATGGGCGCCGTGCACGTCTGAACACGCCTCCCACCGAAGAAGTCGTCACTATTGAAGAGAAGACCAGTGTGGACCTGGTTCTGGGCCTCGTGGTGGGTATTGACCAGGAGCATCCCGATTACCTGCCCCTCAACATGGGCAGCTATATCCTTGGTGGGAACTTCTCGGCCCGACTCATGGCCACCGTCCGTGACGAGGAAGGGCTCACGTACAGCGTCGGATCTTTTGTCAGCGGCACCAGCAATGGGAAGGATGGCTGCTGGTCGATCTACGGTACCTTCGCTCCCGGCCTGTTGGATAAAGGCAAAGCCTCAGTCCTGGCTCAGCTTGACAGGTGGGTGGAGGAGGGGGTGACTCCCGAGGAGCTGGTGGTGAAAAAAACCACTCTGACTGGTAACTACAAGGTAGGCCTGGCCACGACCTCCGGTATGGCCGCCACTATTCTGGCTATCCTGGAGCGGGGGAAGGATATCACCTACATCGATGAGTGTGTGGAGGAAATTAATGCCCTGAACCTGGAAGAGGTCAACGCAGCCATCCGTAAGTACATTTTGCCGGAGAACCTGACCACGGTGGCTGCCGGAAGTATCGACCAGGCCTGGAAGCCGCTGGCTGGCGAATAGGGTTGGCCAGCCGCAGGAAGTTAGGGGGTCAAGGGACCCCGCTGGCTCAGGCCCAGATAGAAGAATAGAAAACCTGCCATTTGCATCAGATGGTAGATGGCGTTGCGGTCAAAGGTCCAGATGAAGGTAAAGCTCACGTTCCCCAGCAACATGGCGGCCCCGGTTAACAGCATGGCGATGCCGGCGGCCACAAACCCGGCTCCCGGCAGGGCTCCGGTAAACATCAGGCGAAGATAGAGGGCAAGGGCAAATACCAGGATTGCCGCCAATAAAGCGGTGAAGGCCATGATTCGGGTGGGGTAGATCCGGGTGACCAGGAAGAAGGCCAGCGCCAGCGCCGCTACCGGCCACCGGAACCCACGTGCCGTTTCCTCCCCAAAGCCATCTGTTATTGCCGCCAGGCAAAAGGCGGCCATAAGGACTGATATGAAGAAGTAAATCCCCACCTCCAGGGAGGTGCGTTCAAAACCATGATAGAGCCCTCCCAGAAGAGCCGCGACGCCCAAACCTACAAGGGATACAATCCAGTAGGGCAGGCTGGGAAAGGTCTGGGGGCTTATAAGCAGGAGGGCTGCCAAGATCAGGGCCTCCAGGCTCATGAGAAAGTCGGTGATGGTGGTCGTTGGCTCTTGGAGCATGGATCGGGGCTTTCTGTCGAAATGGGATCAGTCTTAATTGAAAACGCTAAAAATTACGATAGTGGAAGAACTGTTGCACGCACCAACGCATTTTTTTTAGATTACGCGTGTCTTATTCGCGCATTTTAAAAATAAGTCGTATCCGCTGAACATCTTCACCAACACCCTCCAGGGCTACTGGACCACCCTGAGTATCATCGGGGCTAACTTCGCCCTAATCGTCGGAGTCTGGGTGGCAATCAAATTCCTGAGTATCAGGGCGGCACGGCCCGTAACTCAGAGCACTTAGATGAACCGGAACCAGCGCCCCTCTGCCACACTTCTGCTGGCCAACGGCACCGTTTTCCGCGGCAGCTCCTTCGGCGCGGTCGGCGAGACCGCCGGTGAGGTATGCTTCAACACCGGCATGACCGGCTACCAGGAAGTACTCACCGATCCCTCCTACGCCGGGCAGCTGGTTACCATGACCTACCCCCACATCGGCAACACCGGCATCAACCCCGAGGACGTGGAGTCGAGCGGCATCCAGGTGGCGGGCTTCATCGTCCGCGACGGCGTGACCACCCCCTCCAACTGGCGTATGACTCAGCCTCTTGAGGACTACCTGACCGAGAACGGCATCGTGGGCATCCAGGGCATTGACACCCGGATGCTGGTGCGCATGATCCGCACCGAGGGGGCCATGAACGGCATCATCTCCAGCGGAGACACCGACCCGGACAGCCTGAAGGACAAGCTGGCGCAAGTGCCCGCCATGACCGGCCTGGACCTGGCCTCAAAGGTCACCACGGACAAGCCCTACACCTGGGGCAATAGTAAGGGCCGGTTCAAGGTGGCGGCCTATGACTTCGGCATCAAGTGGAATATCCTGCGCATCCTGGAGGGCCACGACTGTGCCGTAACGGTAATCCCGGCCCACACCCCCGCCGATGAGGTTCTGGCCATGAAGCCCGACGGGGTGTTCCTCTCCAACGGCCCCGGCGACCCGGCGCCCGTCAGGCCAGCCATCGAAGCGGTTCAAGGGTTACTGGACCGCGTCCCCATCTTCGGCATCTGCCTGGGGCACCAGATACTGGCCCTGGCGCTGGGAGCTCTGACCTACAAGCTCAAGTTCGGCCACCGGGGGATCAACCACCCGGTGAAGAACCTGGAGACGGGCAAGGTAGAGGTCACCAGCCAGAACCACGGTTTTGCCGTGGACGCCGATTCCCTGGACGAGTCGGTAGTCCGCATAACCCACATCAACCTCAACGATAACACGGTAGAGGGGCTGCGCTGCCTTAAGCTGCCGGCCTACTCGGTGCAGTACCACCCGGAGGCCTCTCCCGGCCCGCACGATGCGCGGTACCTGTTTGAGGGGTTTTTGGAGATGATGAGGGGGTAGTTCCGAGTTCCTGGTTCCGAGCTTGCCCGGCCTGTCCGGCGGCCAGACGGGCGTAGGCGACAGCCGTAGACGGGTTTCGAGTTGTCCCCTCATCCCGGCCGTTCTACGGAGCTCACGGCATGACTCAGAGAAGGCTGCCTAACTCTCCCCCTTGACCGATGTCGTAGATGATTTTGATGGCGGTGGTTCCGATACAGCCTCAATCTTATTGGAGCTTAGGTAAACACTCGCTTTTCTCCCGCTCACAATACTGTCGGGCATCTCTACTATCGTCGTAGATTCACTGAGCAACTTAATCACTAACGTATTCAGTGAAACACTTTCCCGCCGGGCCATCATTACCAATCGCCTGTGAAGTGATCGTGGCAAACGCACGCGAAATTGGCCCGAGTAGGATTCCAGGGTAAGGGGTTCGGGCTGGTTCTCTTCGCCCAGTACCTCCAGATGGACGCTCATCGCCTCCTGGAATTCCTTGACAGCCTCGTCATAAGTGTCGCCGAATGCCGATACATGAGGGAGTTCCTCGGAGGTCGCTATGAAACAGTCATCTTCATCGCTCCATTGAATCTGAATGGAATATTTAATCAAGTCGACCATAACGCCTCCCTATTCAATTAGATCATATTTTTCAATAATGCCCAACAGGTCATCCACTTGATACCGTTTCGCTTCTCCGTGTTTGCCGGAACATATAGTAATCTGCTGATCCAACCTATCGGGTATCTCTGGATTTTTATATGTCTTATGGCTGCCTTTTTGTCTCGCGAAGCTAAACCCCGCATATTCGGCTAATCGACAGAGTTCATCAAAGGATAATCCCTTGGGGTTATTTAACGCTTTTCCAAATAGTTTTACTCTCCTGGACATTTATGGTTCCACATACGGTACCACTTCGTTGGCTGATATTACATCACCGGATTTAGATTGTCAACGTTCCTTTGCCCCCCGGGCCGCACAATGCGCGCTATCTGTTTGAGGGGTTTTTGGGGATGATGAGGGGGTAGTTCCGAGTTCCTGGTTCCGAGCTTGCCCGGCGTAGGCGACAGCCGTAGACGGGTTTCGAGTTGTCCCCTCAGCCTGGCCGTTCGGCTGAGCTCACGACGAAGCCTTATCCCACGGGGAGAAGGAACCCGAGCCGGTGCCGCACGACGCGCGCTATCTGTTTGAGGGGTTTTTAGGGATGATGGGGAAGTAGGCGGCGGGCCGATCTATCTTTTGCACCAGGTATTTGGACCTTTGTAGTTCCTAATTCCTAGTTTATAGTCTCGAGTTCCGGGTTTACCCTGAGCGGCGCCGAAGGGTTCAAATTCAAAACCCCAAGCCCTTCTACACGCTCAGGCTCGCCTGTTGGGCTACGGGCTCCCCGTGGGCGGGTACGCCCAGGGCCCAGAGGGGCAAGCTCCAGGTACTCAGGCAACAGCAGGCTGGACTTCGAGGCCCCATACCCGTAGATTCTCCGCTGCCAACGCATTATAAAA
>CAZULW010000076.1:0-11366 GCA_964621455.1 uncultured bacterium | reverse complement strand
GGCGTCGGTGCGATGTGCCTGAACGACGTGGGCAACACGCTGATGCCTCACGTCCTGTTTGGAGGAGAGAACGCGCCGGCGGCCCTGAACCTGGGCAACGTCTGCTTCGGCCTGGGGCTTTTCCTCACCCCTTTCGTCGTCAGCTTCCTGTTCCGGAAGCTCTCGTATGAAAGTTCCGTCTCGGTTCTGGCCCTGATTGTACTGGTGCCTGTGATTTTCGCGATCCTGGCAACAAACTACCCCGACATCAAACTCGGCTTTGAGATATCAACAGCAGCCGGATTGCTCATTAACCCGGTGGTCATTGTCGGTGCGTTGGCCCTGTTCTGCTATATCAGCCTGGAGATGTCGTTTTCCAACTGGGTCCCATCATTTGGCAAGGAAGTGATCACCGGGGCAACCCCGGAAGCCGATGCGAGTGCTGTGGACGCTTCCTCCCAGCGCATGCTCGCGGCGTTTGCCGTGGCCATGATGGTCGGCCGGTTCATCGCGAGCCAAACTCCAGCCATCCAGGAGTACGGCACCTGGTTTATTGCCGGTGCCGCACTGGTTGCCACCGTGGTCATTCTGGTCATGACTACCACCAAGAGTGTTGGGAAGGCGTGGGTGCTGGCGGCTCTGGCCGGCCTTTTCTTCGCACCCTTGTTCCCGACAACGGTGGGAGTTACGTTCGACAAGCACCCTGAAAACATGGGTACCGTCTTTGGCATCATCTTCGCCGTAGGCCTGCTGGGTGCTGTGTTGATACCCAAGGCGATCGGGAATATGGCAAAGGGATCGACGGTTCAAAAGAGCTTGAAGCTGCTGGTTCCCCTTAGCCTTATCCTGATTGTCTTGGCCATCATTCTGGGCGTGCTGTAAAGGCACGCGAAAGGGGACCCTGCCAGCGGCGGGGCCATCAGCCGGTCGGTAGAATTGTTCGGCACGCCGACCGCGTAGGATACGTCCAAGAAAAAACCCGATAAGCCAGGGATGTGGGAGTACCAGGCTCTTTCGCCACCAGGGAAGGAGGGTATAGAGCCGAGGTGCTCGCCGCCCAAGAGGAGTAATCCGGGACAATCCAGTTTCGTCCGGTGAACTGAGACAGCCCCCGGCTCGCGTCGGGGGTTGTTGTTTCCAATGCGCCTGTCAGACAGGTCAGGTTTGCTGGCATCCTGGCTTTGGCATGAAGCAGGGGGCTGGTAGCGACTATGCGGTATGAAATTCATTGGATCAACAAACAACTTGAATCCAGAATGTCAGATCACGGCCGCTTCTCCTGTTTTATCGGGCACAATGCAAGTTCATTACTGTAAATTTCAGCCAAATTCAAGGAGGATTCTGATGGCTTCCAAATCTAAGGATATTTCACGGCGCGAATTCCTGACGCGCGGCACCCGGGCCGCTGCGGGTATAATAGCTGGTGGTGCGCTGGCCGCTTGCGGCACCAAGCAGCCAGTCGTGAGGGAACCGGTGGAGAAGCTGCAATTCGGCCTAGTCACCTACCAGTGGGGCCGGGACTGGAACCTGCCCACACTGCTCCGCAACTGCCAGAAGACCGGCGTCCTGGGCGTGGAGCTGCGCACCCAGCACGCCCACGGCGTGGATGCACACCTTGACGAGCAGCAGCGTTACGAGGTGAAGATCCGTTTTGAAAACAGCCCCGTCACCCTCGTGGGATTGGGCACCAATTGGGCCTTCCACTACGCCGATTCCGCCCGGCTCCGGAAGGAAATCAAGGGTGCCAAGGAGTACATCAAACTCTCCCACGATGTGGGTGGCAGCGGTGTAAAGGTTAAACCCAATGCGCTGCCCAAGGAAGTGCCGGTTGAGAAAACTGTCGAGCAGATAGGCAATTCGCTCAATGAGATAGGGCGCTTCGGCGCGGACTATGGGCAGGAGATTCGCGTCGAGGTGCACGGCAGACAGACCCAGCAGCTGCCAATCATGAAGCAGATTTTTGACGTGGTTGATCAACCCAACGTTGGAGTGTGCTGGAACTGCAACGCGCAGGACCTGGACGGCGAGGGTCTCGAATACAACTTCAACCTCGTAAAGGACCGTTTCGGTGAGATCGTCCACGTCCGCGAGCTGGACGACCCCAAATATCCCTACCAGCAGCTTATTGAGCTGTTCGTGGCGATGGACTATAAGGGCTGGATCCTGCTGGAGGCGCGCCGCGAGCCGATGGACCGCGTAAAGGCCCTGGCCGAGCAGGCCGCACTGTTCAAGGAGATGGTGGCCAAGGCGCAGACGAGCGTCTGACTATCATTGAGTGTACGGAGAGAATGATTGCCCGCAGATCGTAACGCAATCTCACGGCGCGTATTTCTAATCCGCAGCACTCGCTGCACAGCTGGCATTTTCACCGCCGCCGTCTTTACTTCCTGTAATACTAAGCGAACCACGTCGAAACCGGGGCTGCCGCCAGTACGGGCGATCACCCGCGGGCCGAAGTTCCACTGGTTCGGCTATTACGATAAGCTGCAGTTCGATCCCACCCAGCGGTATGTGCTGGGCATGGAGATCGATTTCGAGCACCGCAGCCCGAGTGCGGATGATGTCATCAAGATCGGCATGGTGGATCTCCAGGACAACGACCGCTGGATCGAACTGGGTGATTCACGCGCCTGGGGCTGGCAACAGGGCTGTATGCTACAGTGGCGGCCGGGCTCCAAGACCGAGATCGTCTGGAACGACCGGGAGGGTGACAGCTTCGTCTGCCGCATCCTTGACATCGATACCGGCAATAAACGGACGCTCCCTCTGCCGATCTACGCGCTAAGCCCCGATGGTCGCACGGCGGTATGCGCCGACTTCGCCCGGATTAATAACATGCGCGCGGGCTACGGTTACGCGGGCGGCGTTGATCCTTACGAGGATGTCAAGGCCCCGGAAGACGCGGGCATCCACCGTATGGACCTGGACAGCGGCGAGCACGAGCTGATCGTGTCCCTCTCTGATGTGGCAAAGATCCCGCACTTCGGCGTGTCGGTGGAAGATAAGTGGCACTACTTCAACCACCTGCTGATCAGTCCCGACGGCACCCGATTCATCTTTCTTAATCGCTACCGCGAATATCCCATCACCGCCGAGATGCGCAGGGAGGAGGATTTTTATAAAAAGTACGTCAGCGGCCAGTACGTCACGAGGATGTTTACCGCCAACCTCGATGGCAGCGATATATACGTTCTCGATCCCGGGAGTACCTCGCACTTCATCTGGCGCGACGCGCAGCACGTCTGCGCGTGGACCAGTGGGGCGGGCCGGGAGAAGGGTTTTTACCTGTTTGAGGACCGGACGCGGAACGTTAAGCCCGTCGGTGAGGGCGTGATGACCAGGAACGGCCACCTGACGTACCTGCCGCTGCCTGGTAATGAATGGATCCTCAACGACACCTATCCCGACAAGCAGCGGAATCAGAACCCGTACCTTTATCACGTCAAGAGTGGTCGTACGGTACCGTTGGGGTATTTCTACCAGCCGCCGGAATACAAGGGGGAATGGCGCTGCGATACGCATCCGCGGTACAGTCCCGACGGTACCATGGTCGTCATCGATTCCACCCACGGTGGCAACGGGCGCCAGATGTACCTGATCGACATAGGAGAATTGATTTGACAACAGGGATGAAATTCATTATATACAGATCGCTGGAATCCGGGATGTAATATCATGGGTGTACATCTCGTTTTAACCATGCACTGGGTGAATTTTTTCCTGTAAATTCCAGTAGAGTTCAAGAGAGTCAAGATAAAGGAGGACCCAAATGTCGAGTAAACCTAAGGAAATATCACGGCGAGAGTTCCTGACGCGCAGTGGGCAGGTTGCCGCAGGGGTTGTGGCCGGCAGCGCCATGATCACCCGCGCCGCCCCGATCGTCAGTAACCGCGTCGTCGGCGCCAACGATCTCCTCGTAGTGGCCAACATCGGCATCCGGGGACAGGGCGGAGGCCTCATGCGCGGCTTCGCGAGACTTGAGAACGTGGAGGTGAAGACCCTCTGCGACGTCGACCTGAACCTGATCCCTGAAAGGGCTGAGCAGGCCGCTAAAGCCCAGGGTGGTAAAGTACCCGGCGCCGTGCAGGATATGCGCCGCGTCTTTGATGACAAGGACATCGACGCCGTCGTCATCGCCACCCCCAACCACTGGCACGCCCTGGCCACTATCTGGGCCTGCCAGGCCGGCAAGCACGTCTTCGTGGAGAAGCCCACTTCTCACAACGTCTGGGAAGGGCGGCAGATGGTGGAGGCGGCCCGCAAATACAATCGGATTGTCCAGTCCGGCTATATGAACCGCAGCCGTACCGCTGTCCGTCAGGCTATGAAATTCCTGCACGATGGCGGCATCGGTGATGTTTACATGGCCCGGGGGCTGTGTTTCAAGCCCCGTGCCGATATCGGCCGCTATCCAGATGGACCCATGAAAGAGGGCGAAACGTACTCGACTACCGTAGGTGGAAGAGGGGGAGCGTCCTATACCGCCGCGTACCTCGATAAGGTGGATTACGACCAGTGGCTCGGCCCGGCTCCCAAAAAGCCGTTCAACCGCAACCGGTTCCATTACAACTGGCACTGGCACTGGGACTACGGCAACGGCGACACCGGGAACCAAGGCCCGCACCAGTTCGACGTCGCCCGCTGGGGCCTGAACAAGAATGAGCACCCGGTGAAGATCAGCTCCATGGGTGGCATGTTTGCCTATGACTGCTCCCAGGAGACACCGAACACCCAGATCTCCATCTTCGAGTACGCTGATGGCACCATCCTGGAGTTCGGTACCCGCGGCATCTTCACCAACAATGAAGGCGAGGTCAAGATCGGCAACCTCTTTTACGGCACTGAAGGCTGGCTGCAGCTGGACGGCAACGGCAGGGATTGGCAGAGCTACTTCGGCCGGGATGACGAGCCCGGTCCCGGCTCCGGCGCCGAGACCGCCCAGGCCTCCGGTGAGGGCAGCGATCCCCTGGTCCTGATCAGTATTGCCGGTGGGCACTACCAGAACTTCACCGATGCCATCCGGTCGGGAAAGAGGGAAGACCTGACCTGCGAGGTCGAGGAAGGCCATATGTCCAGCGTACTGCCCCACCTGGGGAACATCTCCTATCTCGTCGGGCGTGACCTGACTTTCGACGGGAAAAAGGAGAAGTTCGTCGGTGACCGGGAAGCGGACAAACTGCTCACCCGCAAGTACCGCAAACCCTTCGTCGTGCCGAACAAAGTATAACCCGACACGGAACAAGGGCTCAATCACGTAACCCGCCGGCTTGCAGACAGGTCGGCGGGTTTTTTCTGTTCGAATCGGTTCCGTTTTGGTCTTGCCCCACTGCCTGAAAGCGGGTAATATTGTCCGGGTAAGCCGCGGTATCGCGGATACTTCCCGAAAAGGGTAGTTACCATGCATTTGGCTTATAGTCTAAGCAAATCGTTGTCTTGAGCATGAGGTGGGTTCCCTTTTGCCTCGAAAACAGTTGAACTGGCATAACCAATCCATCAAATGCCGAGACTATATAAGGAGAGAAAACCATGAAACAGGATCAAACCAAGCAGGAAAGCGGGCTCACGCGGCGTGAATTTCTCGGACGCAGTACGCAGGCGGCAGTGGGCATCGCTGCCGGGAGCGTCCTGGCTGCAAAAACGCTAGCGGCCCCCGCCATAAACAGCCGAATCGTAGGTGCCAACGACCGTATTAACATGGCTATCATCGGCATCCGCGGCCGCGGGGGAAGTCTGATAAGAAACTTCACCGAGGTTGAAGGCGTCCACCTGAAAACACTCGTCGATGTTGACCAGAATCTGTTTCCCGAGCGGGTCAAGCTGATCGCCGACAATTACGGCTACTCACCGGGCACTGAACAGGACATGCGCAAGGCTTTTGACGATAAAGAGATTGATGCTATCGCCACCGCGACGCCAAACCACTGGCATGCCCTGACATCAATCTGGGCCTGCCAGGCCGGTAAGCACGTCTACGTGGAGAAGCCGTCCTGCCATAATGTATGGGAAGGGCGCAAGATGGTGGAAGCGGCCCGGAAATACAACTGCCTGGTGCAGGTAGGCTTTCAGAGCCGTTCCAATAGAAATGTCCAGCGGGCCATTCAGTTCCTGCACGATGGCGGCATCGGTGATGTTTACATGGCCCGGGGGCTGTGTTTCAAGCCCCGTGCCGATATCGGCCGCTATCCAGATGGACCCATGAAAGAGGGCGAAACGTACTCGACTACCGTAGGTGGAAGAGGGGGAGCGTCCTATACCGCCGCGTACCTCGATAAGGTGGATTACGACCAGTGGCTCGGCCCGGCTCCCAAAAAGCCGTTCAACCGCAACCGGTTCCACTACAACTGGCACTGGCACTGGGACTACGGCAATGGTGATACGGGCAACCAGGGGCCACACGAGTTCGACATCGCCCGCTGGGGCCTGAATAAGAATGAGCACCCGGTGAAGATCCGCTCCATGGGCGGCATGTTCGCTTATGATTGCTCCCAGGAAACGCCGAATACCCAGACCTCTATCTACGAGTACGCCGATGGTACCATCCTGGAGTTCGGCACCCGCGGCCTCTTCACCAACGGCGAGGATGACATAACGATCGGTAACCTCTTCCTCGGCTCAAAGGGCTGGATGCACTTGAAAGGTGCCTGGCGGACCTATTTTGGCAGCGACAACGAACCGGGACCCAGTTCCGAATCCGAAGAGCCCGTGGCGGACCCGATGAACCTGGCCGGCACCGGCGGCGGAGGCCACGTTGGCAACTTCATCAACGCCCTGCGCACGGGTAAGCGGGAAAACCTGAACTGTGATATTGAGGAAGGGTATATGTCTTCCGCCCTGCCTCACCTGGCGAATATTTCCTACCGGCTCGGACGGGACCTTACCTTCGACGGCCGCAAGGAGAAGTTTGTCGGTGATAGGGAGGCCGATAAGATGCTGACCCGTAAGTACCGCAAACCCTACGTCATCCCGGCGAAAGTATAAGGTACAATCAGCAACCGGAGGAAGAGGGGCCGGACCGGCCTTGCATTGGTTCGATCCCTCTTCCGCCTATCATCTTTGATAAGACCGGAGGAGCCGGGAAGGCCACGACTATACTTTTCCACAGATAAGGTTAAGAGACGAAAAGCAAAACGAAGTCTGCTATTGCCATTCTGGTTATTGCCGCAATCACCGGCTGTAACGGCCCTAAGAGTAGTTTGGCGATCACCGGTGAGCTGAAGAAGTGGCACAAGGTTACGCTTTCCTTTAACGGGCCCGATACCAGCGAGGACGCCACGCCGAACCCATTCCTCGATTACCGTTTGAACGTTACCTTTACAAAAGGCAGCAAACGTTACACTGTACCGGGCTACTATGCCGCAGATGGCAGTGCGTCAGAAACCGGCGCTGCCGGCGGGAATAAGTGGCGCGTACACTTCACCCCGGATGAGGTGGGTACCTGGACATATAAAGTATCCTTCCGTTCTGGCCCTGGCATTGCAGCGAGCAACTCTCCCAATGCCGGTTCGTCTGAATCCTTCGACAAATTAGAGGGGACATTTGACGTGGCCCCTTCCGATAAGACGGGGCGTGATCACCGCGGCAAAGGCATGTTGCGGTATATCGGCGGGCGCTACCTGCAGTTTGCAGAATCCGGCGGGTACTTCATCAAGGGCGGTGCCGACAGCCCGGAGAACCTTCTGGGGTATGTCGATTTCGACGGCACCTTCGACCTCGCCGGCCTCTACAGGGAAGGGGAGGCTGAAGGTGACCGGTTCCTCCATGCCTATGCCCCGCACCGGCGAGACTGGTATCCCGGAGATCCAACCTGGAAAAACGGCAAAGGCAAGAACATCATCGGTGCCCTGAATTACCTGGCCTCCAAGGGGATGAACAGCGTCTATTTTCTCACCTACAACATCGATGGCGGGGATGGCAAGGATGTCTGGCCCTGGACCAGTCCCGAGGAACGGTACCGTTTCGACTGCAGCAAGCTTGACCAATGGGAGATCGTTTTTTCACACATGGACCAACTCGGTCTGATGCTGCACGTTATCACGCAGGAGACCGAAAACGATCAGGCCCTCGACGGCGGTGAGTTGGGCAGTCAACGAAAGCTCTACTACCGTGAACTGATCGCCCGCTTCGGCCACCATCCCGCGCTCGTGTGGAACCTCGGTGAGGAAAACACAAACACGGATGCCCAGCGCAAGGCGTTCGCCAGCTTCTTCAAGCACAACGACCCCTACGATCATCCCGTGGTTGTGCATACCCATCCGAGGCAATATGACCGGGTCTACAATCCACTTCTCGGGTATGTCGATTCCGATGGCCCTTCGCTTCAGATGAACAGGACCGGCTCAGATACCCATTCGGAGACGATAAAGTGGATTGACCGCTCGGCCGCCGCTGGTCATAAGTGGGTTGTTTGCCTGGATGAGTATGGTCATGGTTCCAACGGCGTCAGGCCCGACTTGAGCGACCCCACCCACGATCAGCCGCGCAAGAACTGCCTCTGGGGCAACCTCATGGCCGGTGGTGCCGGCGTCGAGTGGTATTTCGGATACACGTCCCCCCACAACGACCTTAACTGCGAGGACTGGCGCAGCCGCGGCCACATGTGGGACCTGACGCGCTATGCGCTGGAGTTTTTCCATAAGTATCTGCCATTCCACGAGATGTCTTCGGCTGACTCCCTGGTGTCCCGGGGATGGTGTCTGGCGAAGCCCGGTGATACCTACGCGGTTTATCTGCCCGAGGGCGGAACGACGAACCTGAACCTGGCGGCGGGTACCTACACTGTACGATGGTACAATCCACGTTCTAGCGGTGAACTACTGCACGGCTCGGTTGCCAATGTCACCGGCCCGGGCATGGTTCCCCTTGGCAGTCCGCCGGACAACAGCGACAAAGACTGGGTTATCATCTGTAAAAACATAAGCATCAGAAAGGGCTGAATCGTGAGAAGCAAGACAAAACTTGTGGCTGCCATTTTAACGATTGCCGTCGTTTCCGGCTGGAGCGTCGCGCAGGTTCCTGCCCGGGAAATTGAGCCCGCCCGGATTCGTCTTCATGTCTCTGCTCCGAAGGCTGATTGGGTCAATGTCCCGCTTTACGCAACAATAGAACTGCCCGAACAATTCACCCGGGTGCCTGTCGAGGAAATTTCTGTCGTCCTCAGAGAACAGGGCGTGGCCGGCGCAGGTGTACCGGGGCAGATTGTCATAGCCCAAGGGGGAAAGGCACAGCTGTGGTGGATACTGCCGCAGGCAAAGGCAGGCGGGACAGGCAGCTGGACGGCCACCCTGAGCCATCGCGAAAAAGCCTCTCAGGAAGGGTTTTCCTGGAAGGACAAGCCAGGTGATTATCTCGATTTGCTGTTCAACGAGCGCAAGGTGATGCGCTATATGTATGCCTATGACGATTCATCCCCGGAGCGTCTCGATGATACCAATAAACCCTATCACCACGTTTTTGATGCTGAGGGAGAGAACCTGCTGACCAAGGGGCCGCCGGGCGGCCTCTACCCGCACCATCGCGGCATATTCATTGGCTGGAACAAGTTGGAGTTCGGCGGGGAGGAATACAATCTGTGGTCCATGAATGGGGTGGCCCAGAGGCATCAGAGATTCCTGAAGGAGACGGCCGGTCCAGTCCTGGCAATCTCGGAGTCGCTGATTAGCTGGAACGATCCAAACGGCGAGCCGATCATTGTCGAGCAGCGGAAAATCACTGTGTTCCGTCAGCCCGACCCCACGATCCTCCTGCTGGATTTCCACACCCGGCTTGAAGCGGTCCGGGGCGATGTGTATCTCAATGGCGATCCGGAACACGGCGGCTTTCAGTACCGGGCTCACAACGATGTCTCCACGGGCAGCGAACGGGCCCAAAAAGTGGCTGCCACGGCCGATAAGCAGGTCCCGCAGAATGTCGTTGAGGGTACCCAAGATGACCGAGCGACTTATCTGTTTCACGAAGACGGTATCGACCCAGGCAAGGACCAGGACCTCCCCTGGGCGGCGATGTCCTACGGGCTCAATGGCCGGCGCTACAGCGTGCAGCACATGAATCCCCCGGAAAATCCGCGGCCCACGCTCTATTCGGCCTATCGTGACTACGGACGGTTCGGAGCGTTCTTCAAGAAAAAAATCGGTTCAGGCGAGACCCTGGCGCTGCGCTATCGAATCTTGGTTGGTGAGGGAGACATGCCCGCCCGGGAAGAGCTGGCCGAGAAACATTCGGCGTTTCTTAACGGACCGAAGGTCGAAGTTTTGAGTTATGAATGAATACAATGACCTGAAGGATAATCTCCTGGAGTGACTCGCATCAAGGAAGGTATCCGCCTGCTGGGAGGAGAGGCGGGATTTTCCTCTTCGGCTGTTTCCCTAATTACGGCCATGATTCAGGGGAATGGAATTAAGACGCCCAGGAAGCTACTGATTTTACCGGCAATCCTGATCGCGTTATTAGCCTTGGTGAATACGTGTACCGACAGAGTTTCTACATGGACTTATTATTCAAGTA
The DNA here is from genome assembly GCA_964621455.1 of uncultured bacterium. Lineage (GTDB taxonomy): Bacteria > Fidelibacterota > Marinisomatia > SCGC-AAA003-L08 > TS1B11. The sequence goes on along the minus strand of CAZULW010000076.1, from coordinate 887 downwards.
AGGCTGGCGATCTTCCCCCACCCAATTCGGGCAATCAGCAAACGGCCAGTCTTGTCCTGGACATCGACAAGGATGGAACTTTGGATTTCGTTATTGCCGAGCGGACGAAAAGGCCGTCGGTGGTCTGGTACAAATACAGCGGCGGCGGGATATGGTCAAAACACACACTCGACGATGAGGCCCTCAGTATCGAAGCTGGTGATGACTACGCCGACATCGACGAGGACGGGGACCTCGATATAGTCTTCGGAGGGGATTCTCGCAGCAATCAGATCTGGTGGTGGGAAAATCCCCATCCAAATTACGATCCGAACACGCCATGGACGCGGCGCTTGATCAAGAACAGCGGCTCCAATAAGCATCATGACCAGATCTTCGGAGACTTCGATGGCGACGGCAGGACGGAGTTGGCCTCGTGGAATCAGGGAGCCAGGCAGCTGTTTCTGTTTGAGATTCCAGGTGATCCCAAAGCCGCTGGTGAATGGTCCCGGACGGCGATTTTCACCGCTCCCAATAACAAATATGAAGGCCTGGCGGCGGCCGACGTTGATCTGGACGGCAAGATTGACATTATCGGCGCCGGTCGTTGGTTCAAGCACAAAGGCGGAATGAGCTATACGGCAAACGTTATAGACAGCAGCGCCGGGTCTTCCAGGTGGCGGCGGTGTATGCGGGCGTGGCCTTCATCATCCTCCAGATTGTCGATGCCACCTTCGAGCCGCTACTCCTCCCCGACTGGGCCGGCACTCTGGTCGTAGTGCTCCTGCTCCTGGGCTTTTTAATCGCCGTCGGTATGGCCTGGCCCAGCTCCCACGTTGGTGAGGCCGTGGTGGTCTATCTGCTTCTGCGCCCCCGGTCTCCCGCCCTGCGCGCCGTTTCGATTGCCG
>CAZULW010000075.1:0-11376 GCA_964621455.1 uncultured bacterium | reverse complement strand
TACGCCCCTACATCCACGGCTGAGGGCAGTGGGTCCGACGCATGGTCGGGATGCCGGGATCGCGATGACAAGGGGTGCTGGCCCCGCTACGCCTTGCTTCGCGGGGTAAACTCTGGAGAGAAGGGAGAACTTAGCTGGGCGCCATCAAAGCCAGTGTATCCGAATCTCGCCTTCTAACTGCTTGAACTCTGGGTCTCCTGTAATTAACTCAGCGTCATTTATCTTCGCCAGGGCGGCGGCGAAACAGTCGGCGTAGGCTATCGGGTATATGGATTTGTATGCCGCGGCCTGGCGGGTCAGGGTCCAGTCGGCAGAGACAAATTCAATGCCGAGCTGCTTCAGGTTTGCGACGACACGGTCGGCTTCGGCTTCAGACTCTCTTTGAGCGGTATTGTACCATACCTCCCCAATATTGATGGTGCTCATGGTGAGCTGTTTCCCCAACTCTCTGGCACTTAATATGAGCATTTCTACCTGCTCTGCGGCTGGTTCATCTTCGAGGTAGGCCATGATTGCCCACGAGTCCAGGACGATGGTAGCAGGCGACAGCCGGATCATAGGTTCCGCTCGAACTCTCTGTCTTTCTTAAGAGCTTCCAGGAGCCCCTTGCCCTTATACTTACCACGCAGGCTGTTGAGCAGCTTCTTGAGATTTTCCTGCGTAACAGGCCGCAGGACGATGTGGTCGCCTTCGTCGATGACGCGGATGGTGGTCCCCGCCTTGATGTGATACTTCCGCCGCAGTTTGGCGGGGATGACGATCTGCCCCTTGGAGGATGCGCGGGTGGTCATCATGGGGAGAGGAGCGGTTGGGTCTGTTTTAGACGGGTAAGTTGCCATGTGTATTTACTCCCATTTTAAATGAAAGTATAACATAATGTAAAATGTAAGTCAATAGTAAAATGTAAAACATTCGAAAAAAGATGGTAGGGGCTTATTGCGATAAGCCCCTACAAGATTAATCAGCTATCGGCCGGCGGATAGGCCGTTTTCCCCGCCACCGGCGGGGCTTTCCGTCGCGTGCGGGGCGCGATTCGGGAACGATTTGACTAGTTCGGGTAATAGCCTCCAGGGGATATCATTTCGAGGATAGAGTCCCTACAGTGAGGCCTCGTCGTACGGGTAGCCGATGCGGTCGAAGGGATTGACCACGCTGGTGATGATGTTCCGGGAGTGGGCGGCGATGCGCTTCAGGTAGCGGGCATAGAGGGCCACAGTAGCACCCTCGCTGGTACCCAGGTCCTGGACTTCCCCATTAACGACGCCGTGGGTGATATCATCGCAGGCAGCTGAGACTTCCTCCTTATACTCAGCCATAATTTTACGGGCCAGTTCTTCATCGCTGTTTTTGAAGGCCGTGATCATATCCTTAAACTCGTGCGTGACAGTGGCCTCGATGCGGCTCAGCTCATCTTCTACGCTGCCGGCTGTCAGGCGTTTTGGATGGTTCACGGCCAGGTCGAAGATATTCTTGGTATAGTCGCCGATCCGCTCAATATCGATGACGACGCTCACCAACACAAGGCCGGATACCAGGTCCGCGGAGCCGGTCACCGCCAGGTGGGTCATCACTTTCTTGCGCACGTCCCGCTCGTAGGCGTTGATCTGCTTGTCCATCTTATAGATATCGATGGCAATTTCGCTGATATCCGAACGCCGGAGGGACTCCACTGAAGCCTCGTACATGGCCAGGTCCATCTCCAGCATCTGGTAGGAATTCTCCAGGGCCTGGGTATAGAGGTCCTCCTCTTTAAACAGGTGCAGTAAACTCTTCCACATGGCTCACCTCGTCGTTACGATAAATATTAACGGGATAATGAAGAAAACAAAAAGGATAAAAAGCAGGGGTAGGAATCGGTTTTTAATTGCCGTTGCTGCCGCGAATTCCGCCATCAGGATGGGGAGCCGCCGGACCTTTTTAATAGGCCAGATGAGGAGAATTCCGCTGATATTAAACAGCAGGTGGGCGAACGCAACGGTGATGGCAGCTGCGTTGGCGGTTGACAGGGCCGCCAGCATGGCGGTTACGGTGGTGCCCACGTTGGCTCCCAGGGTATAGGGAAAGACCTGGAGCAGGCTTAAGATTCCGGCGCCCACCAGCGGTACGGCCAGGGAAGTAGTGATGGAGCTGCTCTGCACCAGGGCAGTGAGCAGAACACCGAAGAGGAATGCCCGGGCGGCCGTTTTGAAGAGGTGCTCATCGAAGAAGGCCGAAACCCTCATGATCACCAGGCTCCGCAGTATCTTTACGATGCCGATCAGCGTGGCGAATATGAGAAGCACGGCGACAATGAGTAGCAGCACCGGCTGCTGATCCACCAGCTCAGCCAGAAAGATAATAGTTGGCGTGGTGGCCGCTTTCAGAGGACTGCCCAGTTTCAGGCCGCCGATGCCCTCGAAAAGGGCGGCCAGGTACGCAGCCGAGCGGCTTAGAAAACCGGTGGCCAGCTCCAGGGGGAACAGCACCGCCACTGCTGTTATATTGAAGAAATCGTGTATAGTAGCGGCGGCAAACGCCCGCCGGAACTCGGCCTTCCGCGTGATATGCCCCATTGAGACGATGGTGTTAGTAATGGTAGTGCCGATGTTGGCACCCATGATGATAGGGATCGCTCCCTGGATGGAAATGGCGCCACCGGCCACCATCCCGACGACAATGGAGGTGGTCGTGGATGAGCTCTGTACCAGCGAGGTGGCCAGGATTCCGATGAACAGACCCACCAAAGGTGATGCAGTGGTATTCAGGATCCGCTCCGAAAACTCACTGCCGAAGAGCTTGAGGGAATGGCCCATAGCGCCGATGCCGACAATAAACAGGTAAAGGAAGACAAGGATGCTGATTAGCTTCAGGATGGCTTTTAGCTGGTCTCTTAACATGGACGTTTCAGGAAAGGGATAAAGATTGTTAAGTGTCCCGGCTGGTCATGATCGGTCGTATCAACAACATCCTGCTCTCTCGTATAGGAATCAAAACCGGGTTAATATCGGGAGAATAGCGGCTCTCCCAGGGTGTAGCTATCCCGGAGGTCGGGGATTGGATAGTGGGATTGATGCTTAGACTCTAACTTGCGACTAGGTTTTTTACTCATATCCGGAACAGGCAAAATCAAAGGTTGAAATTAATTATGATAAGCAGATTACTGGCAATTAAAAAGGCCTGGTCCAGTGCTGTCTTTTCATGATCTTTTTTTCCGCCGTCTGTAGGGGTAAGTTCGCAGTTAATAACGTCAGCGGAGACTAAGCCTTGGCAGAAATTCATCCATTCCCGGCCATCCTGTTCCGGCCCGAGCCGGGTTCCGATGTGACGTCCTTTGTCGCCCCGCCCTACGATGTGATTGATTCCACCGCTCGAGCAGTGCTGCGGGACCGGCATCCCTGCAACGTGGTGCGGCTGACCCTTCCGGAGGCCCCTTCGACAAGCTCAGGGCAGGCCCCTTCGGTCCCGACGCTAGGTCGGGACTCAGGCTCGCCCGTTGGGCTACGGACTCCCCGAGGCGGGTACGCCCAGGGCCCAGAGGGGCAGACCCCTTCGACAAGCTCAGGGCAGGCCCGTTCTGGCGGTGACTGCTATCAGGAGGCGGCGCGGCTGTTCCACGAGTGGCTGCGGTCCGGCGTTTTGCAAATCCTCGAAACGCCGGCACTGTTCATGTGGGAACAGGAATTCAGCCTTGGGGATACCACCTATACCCGCCGGGCCCTGGTAGCTAAGGTAACCTGCGAACCCTACCGGCCGGGCGGCGTGATGCGTCACGAACACACGTACGCCGGACCCAGGGCGGACCGCCTGAGACTGTTTCAGGCCACTGGTGCCCAGTTCAGCCAGATCTTCGGAATCTTTGAGGGTGACGAGGATTTGGCTGCCCGGCTGGCTGAGGCGGGCGACCAGGAGCCGCTGCAGACCGCCCGGGGTGATGACGGTCATCTCTCCCGCCTTTTCTGCATCACGGATGAAGAGACCATCAGTGCCCTTCAGACGAACCTACAGGAGCGCACCATCACCATCGCCGACGGCCACCATCGCTATGAGACCAGTGTAGCTTACTATCAGGAGCTCGGCCGGATGGGGTCTACCCTTATGACACTGGTGTCGAGCAGCGATCCCGGACTGGTAGTCTTGCCGACCCATCGTACCGTCGGTTTCCCCATTGACGGCCAGGCCTTATGCCGGGCGCTGGCGGGTAAGTTCGCCGTCGAGATCCATCCCCTTGAAAACTGGCCCCGGCTCTATCAGGAAGCCACCAATGATCCGGATAGTGGGATCATTCTGGCGGTGGCGCCGGCTGCGGCCCAGGTATTCCGCATTGGATGGCAGGATGGAAACGGTTCCAGGGCAAAGCCCGGCAGGCCAGGCAGGGAGCTCGGGGATGTGGTGGCGCTTCATGAGCGCATCCTTCCACACCTCCCGGGGGCCGGCCGTTTGGATACCGAGACTTTCGGCTACTTCCACGACGCTGAGGAAGCAGTGGAAGCGGCGAAGGCCAGCGGGCGCTGGGCGTTCCTCCTGCGGCCCACACCCGTCGAGGCACTACTTCAGGCCACAGAGCAGCAGGAGGTGCTGCCGCCCAAGTCCACTTACTTCTACCCCAAGTTTTTAGCCGGTTTTGTCAATGCCAGGCTGGATTGAACGTCATGGTGAAGCAGCCTGCTTGCCTGACGCCGAGCCGTTAACGCCGATACAGTAGGTGTTATACCGCCCATGACCCTCGAAGTACTATTCATGCTCGGGCTCCTGGTGGCCACCCTGACAGTGTTCGCCCTGGAGCTGTTTCCCATGGAGGTTACGGCCCTCGGGATACTGGCCATCCTGCTGGTGACGGGCATTGTGAATGCTGAACACGCAGTGGTGGGTCTATCCAATCCGGCGGTGGTCACCATTGGCATGTTGTTCGTCCTGAGCCACGCCCTCACAAAAACGGGTCTGCTGGAAGTGGCGGCGGGACGTCTCAGCCGTATGGTGGGGCCGCGGAAATGGCTGGGCGTCGGGATCATGCTTGTGACGGTAAGCCTGTCGTCGGCATTTCTTAACAACACGGCGGTGGTGGCCATGTTTATCCCGCTGGCCATTGACGTGTCCAGCAGGCTGCGCATCAGTCCCAGCAAGGTTCTTCTGCCTCTGTCTTACGCCGCTATCGTGGGCGGCACCCTCACCCTTATCGGCACCTCCACCAACCTCATCGTCAACTCTTTCGTCACCGCGGCGGGAATGCCGGCCCTGGGGATGTTCGAGTTTACCCGTATGGGCTGGATATATGCCCTGGTGGGTGTGGCCTATGCGACGATATTCGGCCGGCGACTGCTGCCGTCCAGGGCGAGCCTGGACTCCCTGACCCGGAAATATCATATGGGCACCTACCTGACCGAGTTGCGGGTGCAGAAAAATTCTTCCCTGGTGGGGAAGACCTGCAAGGAGGTGGGCATCAACCAGAACTACGACATCACTGTGCTGGCCATACTCCGGGATAAGCAGCGCATCGTTGAGAATATTCGCAACATTCCCCTTTTACCGGGAGATACCATGATGGTGAGAGGGGTCGTGGATAATATTATGCGGCTGAGGAATGAGCAGGGAGTGAGTTTGCTCTCTGATATCAAGCTCGGTGATGAGGCGCTGGCTACCAATGAACAGGTGCTGGCGGAGGGTCTGGTCAACCAGACCAGCCGCCTGATCAACAAGACTTTGCGGGACCTCGATTTCAGGCGCCACTACGGAGCCTTTGTGCTGGCGGTGCGCCGCCACGGTTCCACCCTGAGGAAGAAAATCGCCCACACCCCCCTTCAGGCTTCGGATACTCTCCTGATACTGGCCCCCAAGGAGCGGCTGAACGAGCTCCGCCGGTCTGATGACATGATCATTATCTCCGAGGCTGAATACAAACTACACCGGGGGCGCTACTGGTGGGCCGTGATGGCGATTCTGCCCCTTCTGATGATCCTGGTGAGTACTGGGATTATCGATATTTTACGCGGCTCGTTGTTGGCCGTAGTGATACTTCTCCTGATACGCGCCGTTGACATCCGGGAGGCCTATCGTTCGGTAGAATGGTCGGTTCTCTTGCTCATTGCCGCCTTCGTGCCGGTGGGTTACGCCATGGTGACAACGGGCACGGCCCGGTTCATCGCTTCGGGAATCCTGGCCTTTACCAGTTATTGGCCGGCCGACCTGGCCCCCCTGGTGACGCTGTCGCTGCTCTACCTGGCGACCTCACTGCTGACGCAGGTGGTGTCGAATAATGCCACGGCCCTGATCGTGGCGCCCGTGGCCCTCAGCCTGGCCGCCGCGCTGGGTGTGGATGCGCGGCCTTTCCTGATAGCCGTCGCCTTTGCTTCATCGGCGGCGTTCATGACCCCCATGTCATACCAGACCAACATGATGGTCTATGGGCCGGGCAGCTACCATTTCAAGGACTACCTCCGTTTCGGGGTTATTCTCAACATGGGTTTCTGGCTTCTCGGCTCCTACCTGATTCCAAGACTCTGGCCATTTTAGCCCGGGAACCGCAGCAGGACATAGCCTTCAAGGAGCTTAGGTGTGATGCAAATCACATACTGGGGGGATAGAAGCGGTTATGCCTGCCAAATAATCATATCGTATTGTTTTAATATAGTTCGTTTGCCTAAATTATAACATGAATACTGAAGAACTGCCGACATTCACGCGGGCCAGCCTGGCCAGGGCAGCCCGGCTGCTGAAGGTTCTGGGCCATCCCGCCCGGCTGCAGATCCTGCATTTTGTTGAGGTCGAAGAAAAGACGGTTACCACCGTTCAGGAGCACCTGGGCCTCACCCAGGCTATGACCAGTCAGCACCTGAAGATCCTCTATGAGGCCGGGCTCATCCAGCGACGGCGTCAAGGCACCTCCATCTTTTACTGCATCACCGACGACCCGGGGCGAGAAATGCTGCGATGCCTTCGCAGCTGTGAAGTGCTGTGGCGGAAAGTGCCCGTTGATCACCCGGATTATTGATACGCTACTGACGTATCCCAAAAACTTTTATCCGGCTGATTTGAGGTGGTAAAGATGACGTTAGGTTGCCATCGTGATGTGCAGCTATCAATGGAAGAGGCTGAGTCCCGTATACGAGATGCCTTACAGGACCGGGGTTTCGGCGTGCTTACCGAGATCGATGTACAGGCTACCCTGAAGAAAAAGCTCGACGTAGACTTTCCTCCGTATAAGATTCTGGGGGCCTGCCATCCAGCCAGCGCCTTTAAGGCCCTGTCGGCAGTCCCCGAGATTGGGCTGCTGCTGCCCTGTAACGTCACCGTGTCCCTTAACGACGACGGCACCGTTCGCGTAGCGGCGGTGGATGCGGAAGTGATGCTGGGGGTAGTGGATCGGCCGGAGTTGGCAGCGGTGGCTGCGGATGTTAACGGCTGGCTGCGTGCCGCGATTGATTCGGTCTAACCCTTGGTAGGTGGTTTGGACATTAAACGCTGCCTTTTCCCGCTGCTCTGCATGACCCTCTTCGTGGTCGGCTGCGTCCAGCGCCAGGACGCCTCCAGCAGGGACATCGTCATAGACTCGGCGGTGGGCTCGGCGGAGCAGCTGCCCACGATCACCGTTGAAGCCCTGCAGGAGCGCATAAACTCCGCCGGAAAGGCCCCATTTGTCCTGGATGTGCGGACGCTCGAGGAATTCGACGGCCCCCTGGGTCATATTGAAGGGTCGCGCCTTATCCCCGTGCAGGAGCTGCCCCAGCGTCTCGGCGAGCTCTCGGGTGTAAAGGACCAGCACATCTTCGTGATCTGCCACTCTGGCGGCCGCTCCGCCCGAGCCACCCGCCTACTCCTAGAAGCGGGCTTCCACGCCATTAACGTGGCTGGTGGAATGCAGGTGTGGAACGAACTGGTTGGAAAGCAGAGTGAACCGAAAGGCAGCCCTGACTGATGCCCGTCTACGAGTATCGCTGCCGTGCCTGCGGCAATACATTCAGTGCGCTGGTAGCCTCAAGTAATACGCCTGAGAAGGACATCGTATGCCCCTGCTGCAAGGAGCGCCAGGCGGAAAAGCTGCTGAGCATGAAAGCAGCCGTTATCGGCGGGCACCGCTCCACCGCCAAGACCCTACCGTGCGGTGCGCCTGCAGGGAGTGGCTTCACCTGAGCCTGAGCCCCTGACCTCCGTGAGAAGTCGCCGGCCTTCAGTACATCACAGTTTCACCAGTTACCAACCGCGATTCATTAGCCGCCGGCATCACTGGGACCCGCCTATGCCCCTATATCATTCATCACCAGGGAGAGGGACAGCATGATGCCCACGACCAAACACCGGTCAGCTACCAGCCTTCGCTGGATCGGTCTTACCGCACTCATTATCCTTTCAGTACTGCAGGGCCAGAGCTTCCGGGCGTGGAACTCCAGGACCCACCCGGAACTGAAGTGGCAGGTCATCTCCACCGATCACTTTAACATTTATTATCACCAGGGTCTCGAGGACGTCGCCCGGAGGGGCGCCACCATCGCCGAGCAGGTTTACCAGCCCATCATGGATCAACTGGAGCTGGAAGACTTCGGCAAGACCGACATGGTCTTCACCGCCGAGGACGAGATCATGAACGGCTTTGCCATGCCCACCAACCAGATCTTCATCTGGGCCTACCAGAACGATGCGGTGGGCTGGTTCACCGGCTCGGAAAAGTGGCTCAAAACGGTCATCGCCCACGAGTTCCAGCACGTGGCGTTCATGAACGGGGTGAAGACCTGGCTGGGCGTCTGGAACCTGCTGATGGTCCCGGGCTGGTTTATCGAAGGAACGGCGGAGTACTATACCGAGAAGTGGCGGGTGGGCCGCAGTGACAGCGACCTGAAGGTGCATACCTACATGAACAAGATCGACCGCCTGGACCCACACGACGCGGGTTACGCCAAGGTCCTCTACCTGGCGGACAAGTACGGTGATTCCACCATCACCAGGCTGGTTCACTACCGGGATACGCTCAAGGTGGGTGGCCGGAAGCTGCTGACCCTCCCGTACATTTTCAAGCGGGCGTTCAAGCAAGTAACCGGTCAGAGCGTGGCCCATTTTGAAGAGGAATGGCGCCGCGTCATGAATACCTACTACTACGGCTACCGGGGTCAGAAGGAGGGCGTCGAAGAGGTGGGGGAACCGGTGGTTATTCCCAATCTGAGTTCCATCCGGGGACTGGCCATATCGCCTGACAGCAGTCTGGTGGCCGTGGTGGGGCGGGCCGAGAAGGGCATGCAGGACTGGAGTGTATATACGGTAAGCACCGACAGTGCCCACAAGCGGGTCGAGCTGCACTATGGCCAATTCAGCGGCAACCCGGCCTGGTCGCCCGATGGGAAGACCATTGCCATCAGTGAGTATCACCGGGGCCGCCATGGTTCTCTGCTGTGGGATATTCGGCTCATCGATGTTATGCGCCGGAGAGCCCGGTGGCTCACCCGCAATGCCCGGGCCATCGCCCCCGTGTGGTCGCCTGATGGGCGCTATATACTCTATGCCTCCCATCCGGGTCAGACCACCAACCTCTACCTTACCGATCCTGACGGAGAGCACGTCACCCGCCTGACAGCTTTTACCGGCGACGTGCAGCTGCAGGATCCCCAGTGGTCCCCTGACGGAGCGCAGATCGTCTTTGCCGTGCAGGAGGAAGACGGTGATGTGGACATCGCCGTGGTGGGAGTTGATGGCGAGGGCTACCGCAAACTGACCCGAGACCCCGAAGAGGACCTGTCTCCCCTGTGGTCGGCGGACGGGCAGTGGATCGTTTTCACCTCCTTCCGCAACTCCACACCCAACCTGTACCGCGTGCCCGCATCAGGAGGCGAGGTTATCCCCATGACCGATGTGGCCGAGGGGATCTATGCCACCCAGATCATGCCGGGCACCGGAGAGGTGGTGGCTATGACCCTGGGGGACGTGGATACGGTGCGGGTACGCCGGCTGCCGCTCGAGAGGACGGTTGAGAACAGCGGCCCGCCGGTCATGCGGGAGAGGTTCACCCGCTGGCGTGAGGGGCAGCCTGAGATTCCCGTGCCGGCAGTTGACCTGGCCGAGGCACTCCCCGTGGAAGGCCCCCGGCCCTACCGCTCTTGGGGTACCTGGCGGCCGCTGGCTCGCCTGGTGCTGCCCGATATCTACAGTATCGGTGCGCTGGGCCTGTGGCAGGATGCCCTGGGCAAGAACCAGCTGCTCCTGGCAGGTGAAGCGCGTTACGAGGACTGGGACTGGGGCGGGATTGTTTACTGGACCAACGCCCGGTTCGCTCCCTTTCTCACCCTCACCGCCTATCGGGATTTCAAGTTCAGGATCAGGGGTTACGGCAATGGCTACCTGCTGGAGGAGATCAGCGGCGTTGAGGCCAGCGCCCTCTATCCCTTCAACCGGGGGCACCGCCTGACATCTGAGCACTCGGTGGCCGTTTCAGCGGGAGGCTTCCACCGCCGGCCGGTAGAGGGTATCCCGGAGGAAAAAGATACCTTGCTCGGTGCACCTGAGGAGGTTGAGGAAGGAAGGCTTACTGTTCGATATCAATGGAAATCTCAGCGGCCCCACCGGCAGTCGGGTTATCTTCCCCCCGGCGGCACTGGCCTGCGGTTGCGCTACGACCATTACACGTCCGCCCTGTTCGGCGAGGTTGATTATGGCAAGGGGGAGGCGGATGTCTTTACGCACCGGAAGATACCCAAAACGCCGCTGGTAGTATTCGCCCGGCTCGTCGGGACGTTCCTCACGGATACTCCCCCTCCGCAGGACCAAATCGGTCTGGTGACTAACCCGCCGGTGTACCTGAACCCCGGCTCCTTGCTCGGTATGCTCGGTGACTTTGTCGAGGCGCCGGAGCTCCACAGCCTGCGGGGACTGGCAGATCCAAAGCTGGGCAACCGGGTTGTGTCAGGGACACTGGAGCTGCGCCTGCCGCTGGTGGAGAAACCCCCGGTTAAGGTCCTGGGGCTGGGGCTGGGGCAGTTCACCGCTGCCATCTTCACCGATTTCGGGCAGGTATGGGACGGCGACGGCGCGGAGGCCCGACTTACCCAGGGTCTGGAAATAAAGGCCAACCTTATCGTCGGCGATTTCCCCCTGCTGACTCTGGCTTTCGGTCAGGCTGGAGATCAGGACGCCTGGCAGCAGGGTGCCCCGCTCACGTACCTGCGCCTGGGGCTGGTGTCGCCGTTTTAGGGCTTGGGACTGGGGCTAGGGAAGTGGCAGTGGCAGCAGCAGCTTGCCCGGCGTAGCGCAAGCGTAGCCGGGCGGCATTGGCAGGTAAAAGAGAGGGAACCGCCTGGAGCAAGAGGGGAAGCAAGGACCGGCGAGGAATTCCACAAAATCGCTACAAAATTCCGTTTTTTAAGGCCTTCGCCCGACGGGAGCATTGTTCGGGTGGTGTAGAGTTTTCCGGCGGGTACGATG